>CAZHOQ010000105.1:0-2601 GCA_964533995.1 uncultured Gammaproteobacteria bacterium | reverse complement strand
TCACATCTCCATTTGGTTGGCACTTGCAGCCCTCTCCCTGGCGCTCTTTCTGGCAATCGGCAAACGCCGGGCGGAACTCACACTTATCCAGGGGTCCGGCGAGGTAACACCTAAGGAAACGCGGGCGGCACTCTCGCATTATTCCGAAAAACTATTGGATGCCTACACATCCATGTTCGCGACCAGCACGTTCATTTCCTATACGTACTTCACGTTTCTCGAACGACCGATCGCCCAGGGGCTGTTCTTCCGCAACTATTATGATTTCGTCGTCGGAATCCCCGACCGCAAATGGATGATGTTAACGATCCCGTTCGTACTTTACGGCATTATGCGGTACATGCAGCTTATTTACCATGGCAAGGGAGAATCGCCCGAACAGATTTTAACGACCGACCTGCCGCTCCTTACGACGATCGTACTCTGGGTAGCAACCGCGCTGTTTGTCATCTACGGAATCGGCGGATGAGATTTCCAATCAGGAATTCGCGTCCGTGTGCTCGGTAACGACTTTTACTAGTTGAGAGTCTTTCCAGATGCTGTAGTTATAGATGATCCCTGGCTTGCCTCCCAGTACATGGGGGAAATAATACGCAACCGGTGGAAATACGGTATCGGATTTCAGCAAATCCGCCTTATCCATCCACACCGCCTCCCCCTCGGCATTCGATACGATTTCCTTGGGCTCGCCCGCAAGCGTGGCAAGGAAACCAAATACGACAAACAACTCGTTTCTATCGATGTGGTAATGCATAGCGACAAACTTGAGTTGTATGTCCGTGGGGCTAAGCGTGATCCCCACCTCTTCCTTTATCTCCCGGATTGCGGCAGACAGCGGATTTTCGCCCTCGTCGATATGTCCGCCCGGTAACGCAAGCCAACCCGGGAATACTTTCTTTGCCGGACTCCTTTTAAACATGAGCACGTTGTTCCCGTGGGTGATACAGATGTCGACGGTAAATATGGGAGCCACGACTTCGTGAAGGCGCCGGGGTTTTTGATCCATGTTACTCTACCTTGTCCGCGTACTGGCCGGAGATCCAGCCCTTATTGGTTCCGTCGTAGGAGATTTGGTACCAGCTACTTTTCTCATCGAAAATATGGTATTTCTCGCCGGGATTAACGCGCCCGGCTTCCGTTGCCGATGTGGACGGCTCCATGCGGACGCGCAAAAATCCGGTAGGCGTGTCTTTAATCACCGCATATGGCTTAGCCGGAGTTGCTGAAGACGTCGCCGTGGTGCCCGGCTTCAGTGTCGGCGTGGGCGTTCCGCCCGTAGTTGCCGGGGACGCCGTGGGGGATGCTTCCAGTGTCGGGACGCCCCCCTGGGAAAGGGCAAGCTTGAGACTCGCGATAAGTTTATACCCCTGGGTCATCTTCACCTTCATCGTTCTGGTAACGAATCCCGGAGAGGAAACGGTCAGCGTGTGGTCGCCCACCACAAGATCGGATACGGTAATCGGCGTCAGACCCTTCGTTATTTCATCGAGGATCACGGAGGCACCGTCCGGATTGGTAATGACGGAAAGTTCGGGCTTGCCGGCGACACTCTTCTCGAGCCACAGCACATCGACGGCCGAAGACAACTCGGACTCGGAAAGAGCTGCATTTATATACGTCAACAGATTCGGTCCTACGGTTATCTTCGACTGCCATGGGGCAATGTTCTCGGTCGTCGATTCGGCAACCAGCCGGATCGTGTACTCGCCGGATGCTATCTTTTCCCGGATCGGGGTCCTTCCGATGTGTTTATTATCCAAAAATACGCTCACCGTGGGAGTGGAATCTACGCGGAGCTCCCCTTCCTTCGGAGCGCGCGTACTTAACAATTTGATGATTCCGCCGATGACGAGAACGATAACAAAGAGGACAATGAGGAGACCGAATTTCCGCTTCATACTATTGGCCTCGATCATACCACATCGAGGAAAGCGTTAGCAACGGCTTTAGAGCCGTCTGATTTGACTTTTCACCCCAAAAATGGTACTATTTATCTCATTCCAACCACTCTTTCGGGAGTGGTTTTTTCGTTCTATGAACAAGCTTCTTTCCGCATTCATGTGGCTTATCAAGCCCCACTATGGCAGGAACCGGTTAAGCAGGCTCTTAAGCCACAAACTTGAAGGAAAATCGGTTGCCGAACTCGTGGGGATTCCGCTTGCGGGCATTGCCTTCGCGGCTGCGGTGGTTGTGCCGCAAACTGAAGCCGGATTTGCCTCGACAGAACTCTATTTCGATTCCAGGGAAACAACGGTCAATGCAGTCGTTGCGCCGGCTCGGTTCCGCTGGCCGTTTCCGACCTTCGGAATTTCGACCTTTTTCTCCTTCGGCCACCCCGGTCTGGATCTCACCAGTCCCAAAGGGACCCCGGTTTATCCTATCGGAGACGGAAAAGTCATACTCACGGCAACTATTCTTAACGGGTATGGCAAGCACGTTATTATAGAGCACCCGGACAAAATGATTTCCCTATATGCGCACCTTTCCTCGATTAAGGTCGAAAACGGCCAACACGTCACGAAGGAGACTGAGCTTGGCGGCGTCGGGGCAACCGGCTGGGCGACGGGCAACCACTTACACATGGAAATCTACCAGAACGGG
>CAZHOQ010000104.1:0-2801 GCA_964533995.1 uncultured Gammaproteobacteria bacterium | reverse complement strand
CGAAGCGGACGGTTTTTGGCGGTTTTAGCCTCACTTTGCCCTTTAACAGTGGTATTGAATGAATGGCTGCTTCTCCTTCCCTTGGAAAGGGATACATGGGGTGTATATCCCCTGCCACGCCAGGATCACCCGATCCCGGCTTGACGGGGGGTATACACTTTGGGGGTTATTTTGAAGGAACACTTTGGGGGAATTAATCGGCTCAGGCTCTCATCCTGGTCTAATCTCTGCGATCCAATCGCACATTCCCTATCTTACAGACAAGAAAGAAGGTTTCTACATTCAAATACACAATATACGGTCATGCTGTTTCCCGCCACTGACCTAAAACCGATCCGCCCGATACGAAAACGGGACTACCGGATCACCTCAATCCGTCTTGGAAAAACGGACCATCAAAAATAAACAATCGTAAGGAGAAAAAACAGCCATGAATAGGCAAATGTTACGAAAATTGCTCGGATTGTTTGCGGCTCTCGCAATCATCCTCGCCTGCACGCCATCGCTCGCCGCACCAACTGCGGTCGCACCGGCGGAAGATGCAATCGCCACGGAATCGCTTACCGAAGCCGCGCCGACCGTCACGCTGACCATCACGCCGACACCGCTTGGCGTGACCACCGAAACGTTTTTGCATGACGCGACGCAGATCGCAGGATTCGCGCCGGGGACCGATACGACCCAGGTCATCAACGACCGCTACGGGACGCACTTCTACGTGCAACCCGAGCCGCCACTCGACGAGTTCCCGGACATGACCCAGCCGAAATCCGGCAAGACGTATGAAGTCCGACCGACCTACGTCAACGTCACCCTGCCGGGATGCGCGTCCACCATGACGTCGGGCACGACGTGCTCGGTATGGTCCACCGGCAACCATGCCTACGTGTATGGATATGCCAATCAATGGCAGGCGCAGGCAGATACCAAGGATCGGCTGATCCTCGATGCAGGAATGTCGCTTCTGTTCGAACGCATGGACGCGACCTATCTCTATGCCAAAACAGCGGACTTCGGCGACATGTTCACATTTGTACTGAGCGAGATCTCACTCACGCCACCGGCATCCAACCTCACCGGAGGGGATGGTCAACTCTATTACTGGTGGGAGACGCCCGTGTACGCCGGTTGGGGTCCCCTGGACACCAACCTGGTTGAGATCAACAAAATCTACAACGTATTCTCATACGGCACTGACCACAACTTTACCGAACTCCAGGTTTGTGCCGAGGCGGATACGTTCGCCCAGCAGGGCTTGCCGCCGTTTCCCGATTCCGATTGCGTGTGGGATGCTCGGGATGACTACCTCCCTGCCCGCATTCTGGGGATCGTGCCCGGGGCGGGCTTGTGGCTGGAGTATGCCGACGGTGTCAAGGGATTTGGGTTCCAGACGAATACCTGGCATTTTCAGCCAGGGTTTTATCAAGTCAACTCTCTACCCTACCCGGGTGGAGCGCTGGGACAGTAATCTCAATACACCGATCGTGCCAATCCGATTATCCTTTTCAATACCACTGACCGTAGCTGGTCGACATGACACCTGTTGTGTCGACCAGCTACCCTTTTTTCCGCCATTCCCTCTGACACGGATTTCCGCTACTGTAGAAGTATTGCCATGAACCGCCGTTCTACCGCTTTTCTGTACTTATTACTCGTTTCCATTATCTGGGGAGCGGCAAGTCCCGTAGTCAAAAACACGCTCCAATGGTTTGATCCGTGGCTCTTCCTGACCTACCGCTTTGCCGTGAGCACCCTGATTGCGTTCCCGTATCTTGCGGCAACAAAAACGAAATACCCCAAAAAGTGGTCCGACCAGTGGCTCGTCATCCTCACGGGAATCATTTCCGCGCCGCTTTCACTTTTTCTCTTTTTTGAAGCGCTCGATAAAACAACGGCGCTTTCCGGAAGCCTTATCACCGCCGCCGGACCGTTATTTCTTATTCTCGGCGGCGTCCTTTTCTTCCGGGACCGCATTACGAGAAACGAGAAGATCGGTATAACGATCGCCATCATTGGCACGCTCCTGACGGTTGTGGGCCCGCTCATCATGAACGGACACGCCGATACGTTGGGGAAACTCGAGGGAAACGGCCTCATGCTCGTTGCCGTCATTACCGATATCATCGCAGCACTCCTCTCGAAAGAAGCCATGAAGAAGGGCATATCGGCGGCGCTTTTGGCGCAAGCGCAATTCATTCTCGGATTTTCCCTGTTCCTGCCGTTCCTGTTTTTTCACCGGACGTTTGATGATGTGTGGGCGGCCCTTGCGGCAGCCCCATGGGAAGCGCATGCCGGCGTCCTCTATATGGCGGTCTTATCCGGCACATTCGCGTATTCCATACGGAACCTGGCAGTCAAAACCATAGAAGTGTCCGAATCCGCCTTATTTGCCTATCTGCAGCCGCTCTGGGCCGCAATTCTCGCCGTCATTTGGCTTCGTGAAACGGTGACGCCGTCCTATGTCATAGGCGGCATCATCATCGCCGCAGGAGTGGTCATCGCGGAGCAAAGAAGACGGCGTCACGCGCGGACAGCACCACGGAGGAAACGATTATAAATTTTCGACTTTCCGGATAGCCCTCCGGTATGCCTCCCGGGTACTTTGACGCGTTTTCCCCATATGCTCAAGACAAACAGAGTCGCTGTCGTCCTGCTTCCTGCCTTCCACCTGGCGGCGGATCAACAGAATCCTGGAGCCGCTGGCTTCCCTTGACGTATATACGTCAAGCTTTTTCTCTTCTGCGAGCTTCAGAAGGGCATTTCTGGGAAATAAATTCTTCAACATATGTATTCCTTTCTAG
>CAZHOQ010000103.1:0-2821 GCA_964533995.1 uncultured Gammaproteobacteria bacterium | reverse complement strand
ACCGAAGCGCCTTTGCCGCCTTTGGCAAAGACCGCAGGATGTTCGTATCCGATCAGCGACACGGAAGAGGTCGTCTACACGGTAGACGTCTACTCAACCGTTGAGTTCGGCAACAGCTTTTGCTGGGAGCCGACCGAGGACCGTCCTTGGTCCCCGCTGGCGCTACAAATCGGCGATGATCAGATGTTTGTCGGTATGGAATACACTGGCGACTTTGTTGTACCGTTTACGTGCTATACGGACCTGCCGGAAGGCTGGACCACATCGGAATGCACCATGTCCGGCGCCGCTGTTGAAGGCGGACCCGTCGGCGGGACATTCTCGATTACCATGACGGACATCACGGTCAAAATGACGGCGGAGGTCAGAACGATAGAGATGCCGTCAAACTGCCAGTTCATCAATTACGCAACCAGCTTTGGGACCTTTGAACAGGTCACCGTCTGGCACGGGAATACCGTGTACCTGGCGCTGGATTCCAAAACCATCGGCTGGTTTGCCTGCAATAACGGCGAGATGGATTGGGGCACGATGAATCTCACGGACCTCGGAAACGGCGATATGGTCAACTTCGCCTCGGGCAACCAGTGCACAGCCACGTACAACAGCGAGGGGCTGATCTGGCTGGACCTTACAAAGTCCGGGGAGAAACAGGCATTCAGCGACCGGCGTACATTCAGCGCATGCGAATGGCTGACCGCCGGACAAGTGCCGTAGGCAAGGCGCATATGAAACAGCGCATCAGATGGTTCATCTTATATGCGGTCGGTTTCATCGCCGGATACCTCCTGCTGGATGATCGGCAAATCTACATCAGCCGGGAAGGCGGCAGAGGCGTTAACTTTTTACTCGTCGCTGCATGGGCAATCGCGATCTATGTAACGTTTAGATTCACGTTGCGACACAGGAAAGAACGGATCGTCGTTTTGGGCATCATCTTGCTCTTCATTCTCTTGGGTGCTATGGCACTGCCACGGCTCTATCTGAATGACCTTTGCAGCAGCCCACCCGATGTATGGATTTGTATCATTTACATTGATGGCTTCGAGCAGGAACCGACGCCTTCACCACCCATCCGTTGGGATGAGCAACAAGCGTTTCTTTTGAGGGAGCCGATGTATGTCGGCTCCCCCGTTCACTATTGCAGGGCTTGCCCTGCTCCAACTACTCTCTTCCGGCGATTGCCGTATCCCCTCCTGGGTTACGATACGATCGCCGTGTTTCCCCCGCAGAGAACATGATTCTCTCCGGAGCAGACACGGGAACATTAACAAAATAACGTTCTTACCTTCAGAAATGAGGGCATTACGGACTTTCGGACACATTGGGAAATCGGCAAACGGCAGGTTGCCGGTTGCCCTGCCGAAAGCACTGGGTGCCTTCATTTCCGGGGGTAAAACTCCGGTGCAAACAGTATCGTAACGGGACAAATGCGTTCCGTTCTACGAAATCCGTTTGTAGCTCATTAACAAGGCATATGGAACGGTTCGTCCCGCAAGGGATGAGCCGTCGATCGCCACACTGCATGACTTTCGCGGTTCCGCTCTCGCGGGATTCGAAAGAAGCGTGCGTTGTGGTCGGTCAACTCTCTTAATATTTTTATACGCACGGCACACTTCCAATACACGAGTGTCCCCTCCCCGTACGGGATGTACTCCCAAATTCTGACAATCAGCTCACTGGTTGTCCGGGATTTGGGGGTACATTTACAACCTAATGGGGAAATTTAGAAAAGTTAGATTTTTTTCGTCTATCGAATGGGGGTTTTTATAAAGACATCTACCATGTCTGACAACCGATTGCTTATGGGGGTTTTACCAAGCAAGAAGATAGATAATCCAAAATTCGTTTGATCGTTTCAAACGGGGGAAAATTGTAATACTGATTTTTTATTAGTACGACAATCCGAGGGTCTTCGCATCGCGAGGGCCTAACACATTAAAAGCACATTGGAGGTGCAACCATGGCTCAACGGCCAACCAACCCGCTGCTACTGCTTGTTGCAGTCCTCGTATCCTTCGTCCTTATGGGCGCGGGACCATGCGGGGGCTCAGAGGCGATAGCGGCATCGGCACAAGACGCGTCATCGTCAACGGACAGCGGTGTCACTCAACAGAGCGGCACGATGTACAGTGACCAAACCTGGGACATCCTGATCACGACCGGGATCTCTGGAGGGACATACACCTTCAGTTTCCTTCCCGAATTCGTGACCGCGGACGACCAGTCCGGTACAAACGGCATCGTGCATGCTGATCCGAAGGGGGCGACGGGAATCTACCCGTTCGTCGTCGAGGTGAGCAACGGAACGGATTCAGAAATGATCCGCTACACGCTCACAATCATCAGCAAGTGAGGCTACCATGGGTTTCCTCGCTTGGCTCTATTGGTTCGTTTTCGGAAACCGCAGGCATCGGCGTCGCAGAAATCGACACCGTCGCCGGAGTCGTTTTTAGCTGATTCGAAATGCCAACAGGAAAGGAGAAAGAGCGATGAACAAGAAAAACTTGCTCATCGGCGGCGCACTGATCTTGCTGGGAATTCTCGGCTTGATCTGGAACAACCGCCGTCGCGCCAAGACGAACTAGCCGCTACTAGTCTGGATGATCCGGATTGCCGGACCGCCAGGAACCTTCGTGAAAGGAGGTGGTTTTAGGGGCCCAACAACCGAATACTGTTCCGAAAGATCGAGTAAGAGTAACACGTCGTTAACCAACTATTTCAGAAAACAAGAGGTGATATCATGGGTACCAAAACCCGCCTTGGCTTATTGCTGAGCCTGATGGTTTTAATCAGCATTTTCGCATCCGCCTGCGCGCCG
>CAZHOQ010000102.1:0-2842 GCA_964533995.1 uncultured Gammaproteobacteria bacterium | reverse complement strand
TGCTTGTCCTCACCGACACCGATACGTTAAACAGCGTTACGCTTTCCTATTATGCGATGCGGCAACAAAAAACACTGGATATCACTCCGGCGGTCGGCTTGTACGATCCCATACGGCCCCGACGGATAACCGAGCAGGATTTCGGCCTGTTTGATTACGTCCTGACCAAATCCGGAGGGGATCTGGGAATCTTCGTACATTACGGCATGACGCGCGACATGAACGTCTTATTTGACCGGTCAGACCGGTTTATACTTGTAAATACATTCGCGCTCCCCGACGGTACCCAGGCAAAACTCTATCGGGTTCGTGAAGGAACACAACCAAAAGAGTGACATATGATTATCAGAAAACGCATGAACCCGCTCCACATCCTGATCCTTGTGGCGTTTGCCATTGTCATCCGTCTGCCGAATATCAATGCTCCCATAAGCGACGTGCATGCGTGGAGACAATCGTTAACGGCAACGGTTGCGCGCAACTTCGTCCTCGAGGATGCTAACATCCTTCACCCAAGACAAAGTGAGATTCTTCCTGAAAACAACCGCGGACGGTACGTATTCCTGGAACTTCCCGTTTACCAATACGCTGCATCTCTTTTGTATCGGCTCTTCGGTTTCCACGATTGGGTACCAAGAGTGATAACCGTCGCATCCGCAGCCGTCGCATCAGTTTATATTTACGCCATCGGGTTAGCGGTGTTTAGCTCCGCAACCGTTGCGCTAATTTCCGCACTGGTTTTTAACGTGTTTCCCGTGGCCTATTTCTACGGCAGGGCGGTGCTCCCGGATATGACCATGGTGGCACTGCTTAGCGGCGGACTATACTGGCTCTTCACCTACATAGGATCAAAACGGAGTTCCGACCTTCTTATCGCATCCGCATTCCTTGGCGCGTCGGTGAGCATCAAGCCGTATAGCCTCATTTACGCTCCGCTGTGGGCATACGCGCTCATACGGGAAAATGCCCGCGGATCCATTCGTGCCCTAGTGGCCAAGGGTGTAGCCGCCGTGAGCATCATTGTGCTTCCGTATGCTGCCTGGGCAGCATACTTCCTGACCCGTTTCCCCGATGCGATACCAGCAGACCACATGAACGGCATGGTGGGATGGATGCGCACGACGGTACCCCAGTTCATCTCGAGGATGGGTACGAATTTCGGTTACGAACTGTTCACGACGCCTTTGTCCGTGCTTGCTGGCATCGGCATAATCCTGGTTCTGCGAAACGTCCTGTATGACAAAACTCATCGCGTCGCATTACTGCTGTGGCTTGTGATGGCTGCAACGTACCTTTTGATCGTCGCCTCAGGAAACGTACATCATCACTATTACCAACTCCCGCTGGCGCCGCTAGCCGCAATCCTCATCGGAATCACCGCTGACAGTCTCGTGCGCTCACTGGCCCGCTCCCAATCACCGCTGACTCAGCACGCCGCTGCGATAACTGTCGGTGTCGCCGCAGTGGTCTTCGGCATACAATTCACCACGATCGTGCGGGGATATGAACAGAATTCCTTGTCATATTACGGCGAAATTCCAAACGCGCAAAAAATCATACCCCCCGATGATATGGTAATCGTATCCGGAAGTTATCGGGAACCGACTTTTCTGGACCTATCATGGCGTAGGGGATGGGTGTTTAACAGCGAGATTCTTGAGGGATCGGTGCTCCCGCAAGAATATCGGCCTGAAACGATGGGGGATGAAGACGCACGGCTCATGCCGGTTGCCGCGTATATCCATTACCTGATTCCTTTTGTACAAAGAAAAGCAGGTCTCGGAGCCCGGTACCTTATTCTTCTTCGTAGGGAAATGCCCACCTCATATGTTTGGACCGTCGAAGCCGCAGGGCAGTCGTTTACCGAATTATATGCCTCGGAAGAAATGGCAATTTTTTCGCTCTGATACTCACGCCTGGGGTGTCCACACGTATCATTATCTTCTTTGAGTGGGGTCCAACACCATAACGCGAAACCACAAGCGAAGCAGTTCAAAAAGCGTCGAAATCAGCCGTCCGGCCCGAAAGAATTGAGATGATCCGAACCGCCGCTCGTAGTGATGAACGGAAACCTGGCGAAACCGGGCGCCGGCTCGTTCCGCTTTTTTCACAAGTTCCACGCAAATGGCGCCGCTCGAGCTTTTTAAGGATATTTTCTTTAGCACCGATCTGCGGATTAGTCGGAAATCGCAATCGACATCGTAAATCGGCAGCCAAAACATCCATCGTGCCAATAAGCTGTACCAGTTTCCCAACACGATCCTATAGGTGGGGTCCTGCCTGCCCATCTTGATCCCGTTTACGAAATCAATATCATTGGTCATAAGCGGAAGAAGGATGGCAAGATCCTTGGCATCGTACTGCCCGTCTCCGTCGGTATAGAACACAAGATTCTTCTTAGCAGCGTCAAACCCGCTTCGCAGTGCCGCCCCGTACCCTTTGTTACCCTCATGGGTAATAATCCGTAGTTTGGGCATCCTGGATGCAAGCTCCTGCAGTACGCGGGCACTGTCATCCGTTGAGCCGTCGTTAATCACAATAATCTCCCAATCGCGAAGGGAGCGCGACAAGATAAGATGCGCATCGCGCACGAGACCTCCGATGCTCTTTGCGTCGTTGTAACAAGGGAAAAATACGGACACTCCCGGATGTTTCATAGGAAACCTTAATGCTTGCGGCGGTAATATCGCCGTATCCGATCCGACACGTATTCGGCCTGTTCATCCGTGACGTACGGATGAACAGGAAGTGACAGAATGCGACGGGCAAGCTGCTCCGTTCTGGGTAACGATAGGTGGTTGTATTCGGAAAATGACTTCTGTTTGTGGATGGGAAGGGGGTA
>CAZHOQ010000101.1:0-2948 GCA_964533995.1 uncultured Gammaproteobacteria bacterium | reverse complement strand
TCCCGAGAATCCATACCAACCCAAGGAAGCCCTTCCGCGTCGTCGTGAGCGTCAACGGCGCCAAGGCAACGCGGGGATAATCGAACATCAGCATCGTGAGCGCAATCCCCAGGCTTACGGCCTCGAAGATGTTAAGCAGTACGAAGAATACGGATTCCGCTCCCGTCGGGATTGGTATCCCGACTGCCGGCGGCCAGAACGTTCCGAACGGCCCGTAGGGGTTTGCGAGGAACGCGAGGATGGAGGTAAACAACGCAAATACCCATTTGACGGAAGCATGCATATCTTCATTGTAAGATTGCTAACATTTTCTTGCAACGCAGACAACCAACAACCCACCGGGAGTTCCGGTGGGTTGTGTTGCGGTCTTATTTCTTATTTTGTCTTATTCCCAACCGCTTTCTCGTTACTCTGCACGAAACTCACACAATCTCCCTGATTCTTGAATACCGGGTTATTGAAGGTCATCCACCCGTCATTCTTACAGGCATTTTTATCCGTAGGCGGACCGATCAGGTCCGGCTCGGCTTCTACCTTCATGGCAATCGTACCGTACGGTGACCAGTTCGTATCCTTCCTAAAAATTCCGACACCGGCGGCTCCTCCGTCCGCATACCACCCGGCGGTAACCGTATTCCAGAACACCTCGCTATTGCTGTCGTCGCTGCCGACCGTTACCGGCTGGCTCGGCGGCACCAATACGTTCAGGGAATTATACGGGCCGTTGCTGCCGATCGGGTTTGTTCCGTACGTTTGCGTGTTGTACGCCAGACTCACGATGATATCGTCGGGCAAATCCACGGCAAGGCTCGTCAGATCAAATACGGCGTTAAACGCGAACCCGTTGTAACAGGTACCGTTACCCGCGCGCCAGGCGAATCCCGCGCCGTATCCGGTATCCGGACAGGTCGGGTCTCCGACCGGCCGCCATGGGACGGCAATATTTTCCGTCTTCGTCGCTATCAGCGTATCGGGAACGCCGTTGACCCCAAGATGATTCGTGTACACGTTTACCGTGATCGGGTGCGACCACGAAACCGTATCGCCCATGTACCGAACGTCGGATGAATAATCGGCATAGAGTGCCCACGTGCTCATCGCGACGGTAATCTTCGTCAGGTTGCGGTCCGTACCGCCGAGATGGATATAGTCACCGAATTCGAACGTCTGTTGCGCCTGGAACGGCTGGCTGGGCGCGTTCGGCGGCAACGGATCCGGCAACGCGTTGTAGACGGTAGACGATGCCGCATGCACCGGGAATGCCGCCACAAGGAACAAGGCAATACCGGCAATGAAACCAAATTTTCTCATATTCTTTTCACCTCCTTCCTTAACAAGATCCATGAAATATGTTTTCTAAAAAAAATCCGCCCGAACGGCGGATTTCTTAATCACAATCATAAAATATCGAAATATTCATGGAATTATAGTATACAACCCGAAGAAAATAATTTCCGTAAATATTCTTACATTAGTGTCCAGAAAGAGCCTTGCTTGCCGACTCCATCGTTTTGAGTAGGTCATTCTTTTGGGAGCCTTCCAGAAAATACGGTTGGCCGTAGCCGACAATTCTGACGGGCATGTACTCGACATCCACAAGATTACCCTCAAAAAACGTGTACCTGCCGACAATCCCCACCTTTGTCTCCTCACTCCACTCCTGGTCAAACACAAAGTTGCCATGCGCGTAGATGATGAATTTCCCCTTATAGAACTCAACCGGCTGGATCCAATGCGGATGGTTGCCGATAATCACATCGGCGCCCGCATCGATCATGAGACGGGCCAGTTCCCTTTGTCTTGGTGATGGCTGCGTCACATATTCGACTCCCCAGTGGGGTGCGACAATGACGATGTCGGCGTTTTTCCGCGCTTCGCGGATTTCCTTCTCCACCGTCCCGTCGTCTGCCCATGGTACGCCGGGCTCGCGGGCACCGATATCGTTATAGGAAAGGAACGCGAAACGGAATCCTTTGAATTCTTTATATACGGGACCGATCCCAATAGGCTCTATTCCGGCTTTTCTGAGAATACTGACCGTCTCTTTAATCCCGGCAAGTGCGTGGTTTCCCGTATGGTTATTCCCGAGTGTTGCGACATCGACTCCCGCGTACACCAATCCTTCTGCGGCACGTGCATCACCGCAGAAACTCATGCCCGTTTGTGTCGGTTGGCAATTGGAAAGAAGCGGCGTCTCAAGATTGACGACCGTGACATCTGCAGCGGCAAGCACATCCTTTGTTTTTTCAAATGGCCAGAGGAATCCGTTTCCGGTAACCATTTTGTAGTTGACGGAGCGTGCCGGCAGGACATCGCCGGTTGCGATCATGGTTACCGTTTTGGATGGCGGCAAACGTGCGGCCCACGAATGATCCCGGGAAAAAATCCTTTGGACATCGACTGACGGTATGGGCGTAGGGCTGGTGTACTCCGGCCAACCGGAACCACCAGCAACCGACAACACCGAACCGGTGACGACAGGTATGGCAACTTCAGATTTGTGCAGACCCGCTCCGTGGTATGCGAGGAATCCAACGACAAACAACAGGCATGCAAACCCGGAAATAATTACGAACCGCTTTCGCATTTTTCGCTCTGATTGTATCACGGATATGCTATACTATCGGCGCTGTGAAAGACATCGTCACTGTGGAAGAGGCCGCCCAATTCCTGCATAAACACCCCGATACGATCCGCCATTGGATAGAGAGTAACAAGCTAAAGGCGCGGAAATTATCGGCGGGCGGACACGGGATTTATGCGATACTACGAAGCGACCTTCTTGAACTTGCGGTATCCGGATCACTGGAAGCACGGGAACGGGAAAAACAGCACGCCGTTTCCCCATCCCAAAAAACCCTACCCTTGTAGCGTTAGTTTGCAGGGAACTGCCCGCAGGCGACTTGTATCTCCGGCTGCGCCCATGATTTCGTGATGTTTACCGATAG
>CAZHOQ010000100.1:0-2958 GCA_964533995.1 uncultured Gammaproteobacteria bacterium | reverse complement strand
CACAAATATCGAGCTCCTCACCGCTTTGCCGTACGCGTCGAAACCCGCCATAAGCTGGGGCGCCGCCATCATCAACCCAAGACCAACATACAGCACCGCAAAAGCGGTACGGCTCCCGTTACGGAATACCCGGTGCTGATACAACAGAAACGCCGCCGAATATAACAGCACATAGAGGCTCATTTGGAAATGGCCCGAAACGAATGACATGAACAGCCCCAGCGCGGCAACAATGCCTCCCCGGGCATCCCCGTGCCTTATCAGCACATGGATTCCGTATAAAATAAATGGCAATACCAGGACCGCGTACCCGAGCGTCCCGTATGCCATCCATACCACGAGGAATCCGCAAAACATGAAAGCCACGCTGCCGATGGCACTCCCCGCGGGACTCCTTCCCAAGCGGCGCAAGAAAAGATACATTCCGATACCCGCTAAAAGCGGTTGCAGAAGGATCATGACACTCCATGCGTGAATCTCCGGCAGCAGAAGAAAGAGCGCGTTAACCGGTGAAAATATCGCGCTTTGGTAAGTCCCGATGTGGCTCGTGCCCGAAAAACTATAGGGATTCCATAGGGGGAGCTCTCCCGATTTCCACCCCTGGATCGTCACCCGCTTCCAGGGATATATCTGGGTGATCACGTCCGGCATGGCATTATTTTTTACCGGCATGCCATGGGTAGTGCTCCATGGGGAAAAAAAGGTAACCAGATACGTCCCCGGAAAGGGTACGTTGCCTTTCCCCCAATAAGGGAATGCGAATGCCGCCCAGATAACCAATAGTATTCCGATCGGCCAAAACCGAAGTAATAATCGTTTCATTTCATTCCGTTTTTTCGTCCGGCTTACGAAACTCCTGCATTTCCCACAGTTTTGCGTACGTAATGAACATGGAAAATCCCTGATACATGCTTTCGATAAGACCTGCCGTACCGACACGCCACCCTCCCTGTATAACGAATGAATCCCAAAATCCCGTTGCCATGACCCGGAATATCCTCCACCAGGTAATCCGGGGATGATGCGCCATGAGCCGGAGATTCGCTTCCGTTTCGCTCCACTCATTGGTTTTTGCAACCATCTCCGATAGCGTGCGGTGGGTATGATGGACGATGCTGCCTGTTAGCTTCCCGACCCGGCCGTTTATGCGTGCGGTCTCGTGAAGTTTGCCTTCCCAACCGGAAAGTGCCTCCCTCCTGATAAGCCGGACCATCCATTCCTGAGCGGGCCACCGTACGCCAAGGTAATGATTTATTCGGTTGATCTCATACGCGTCATATCCGGAGGGGTTCCTGATCGTTCGGGATATCTCCGTTCCGAGCTCGCCGGTTACGACCTCATCCGCGTCCACATATAATAGCCACGTCCCGCGAGCCTTACCGGCGGCCTCATTCCGGATTTTTGCAAAGTCCTTCTCCGAGACGGAATACACCGTTGCTCCCATGCGCTTTGCCACCGTAACGGTGTTATCGGACGACCCGTTGTCGATGACCACAACCTCATCGGCAAATTTCAGGGACGCAATCGCAAGAGCTATTCTTGGCTCCTCGTTCTTTGCGATGATCATGGCGCTCACGTTAGGTTTTTTTTGGCTCATATTGTTTCCCCCAGCGTCCCCGAAAAAAATCAGAAACCGCCTGCCGTTTTTCCGCGTTGGAACCGCGAAGAAACGTGAGTGCTTCCCGGAATAACGCGATTTTTGTCCGAATCGGCGCATATTTCATCCCGACCCAAAGACGGTTTCTTGTGATGTAATAGTCATGAAGCGGATTCCCCGCTCCTCCCGATGAACCCGCGTTAACGTGCCAAATGACGGAGCCGGGGTAATACACTAGTCTATATCCCGCGCGTTTTGCCCGAAGACAGAAGTCGAGGTCCTCAAGGTATAAATACAAATGATCGTCAAGGACGCCAATGGCGTCAACTACGCTTCTATGCATCATGAGCGAGCATCCGGTAACAAACGGCGTATCCTGGATCCGGTCGTACTGCCCCCGGTCCACCTCATCCACTCCGCGGTGTGAGGCAAGCATATTATCCCAATCGATATTGCCGCCGGCGTACCAAAAAACCTTGCCCCGTTCGGATTGTGTGTACCTATCCTTGTGGTATTCCCGGCCGGGCGAAAAATATATCTTAGAACCCGCAATCCCGACTGACGCATCCCTAAACGCATCGACGATTGTCAGCGCATCCTTATCTACGACCGTATCGTTATTGAGAAGCCATACGTACTCGGAGCCGTGGTGCATGGCGTACGTGATTCCCGCGTTGTTACCGCCGGAAAAGCCGCGGTTCTCATCAAGGGACAGGATGGTTACCCACGGATGGGCTTTCCCGATTTGTTTCACCGAATCGTCCTTCGACCCGTTATCGACCACGATAACGGTAAGGTCCGCGCCATTCTTCTTCATGGACGAAATGGAGGAAAGACATGCGATGGTGTCCTTTGCCCCGTTCCAATTCACGATGACAATGGAAATCTTTTTCATGACAAAAAACGGAGCTTCCGCATGAACCGATACCAGAGCTTCGCAAGGGGATTCCTGATATGCTCAAGCTTTGCGGTGGTCATCCAGTAGGATGCGTCTTTCCCAAGTACCGTTAGTTCCTGTAACGACCGGGACAAGGGTATGTCAACTTCCGGAAACTTCTCCCGCTCCCACAGCTTGGCAAATATGAGGAATGAATAGAATGCCTGAAGAATAGCCAGTACCAATCCGTGCAATCCGTCCTTATATCCCTGTTCGGCAAAGTACAATTTTAGGAAATCCGACGCCGGAAACTTTATGGCGTCCACCCAGTGAACGCGGTACCCGCTCGACACGTACTTAGCTACTTCGCTTTCCGTATATATATCCTGCATTTTAGACAGATACTGGGAAATCGAATCGTAATTGTGATGAATGAAGGCGTTGGTAAGCGTTTCGTTCCTGCCGTCTGTCTCTATATACTCGT
>CAZHOQ010000099.1:0-3002 GCA_964533995.1 uncultured Gammaproteobacteria bacterium | reverse complement strand
GGACGAAAACGGCTTTGGGTGTCGGTAGCCCCGCGGAGAGCAAAAATGCCGGCCAATACACCGCATGGAACCGCGAGATGCCTTTGCCGATGACATGGACGTCCGCAGGCCACCACTTTTTATATTGTTCGTCGTCCCATCCGAATCCGACGCCGGATTGGTAGATGTTGAGGGCATCAAACCAGACGTACATGCGTTGTGAGTCGTCGCCGGGAACCGGAACGCCCCAGTTTCTTGCCCGTTCGTTGGAGCGGGAGATGGATATATCCTGGAGGGGTTGCTTCAAAAACGACAGCACCTCATTTTTCCGGGTATCCGGAACGACCGTCAGGTTTCCTGACGTGATGAGGTTAATGATTTGCTGCTGGTATTTGGAGAGCCGGAAGAAATAATTTTCTTCCTTGACGACATCAAGTTTTTTTCCGGGGTGCTCGAAACACTCGCCGTTTTCGTTGAGCTCCTCTTTCTCGTAAAACGTTTCGCACCCGACGCAATAAAGGCCTTCGTAGGATTTCTTATATATGTCACCGGCCGCGTTGCAGCGGTTCCATAATTCCTGGCTAGCGGGGAAGTGGTGCTTTTGGTCGCTCCCTTTCTGCCAGATATTAAACTTGCAGCCTAGTGCCTTCGTCAGATCCAAGAATTTTTGTGTATTGTCGTCAATGAATTGCTGGACGGGGACCCCCGCCTTTTCCGCAGCCTGGACGTTTTTTAGGGCATTCTCGTCGCCGCCGGAAAGCAGCCGCACGTCCTCGCCGAGCAGGCGATGGTACCGCGCGATGACGTCTCCCTGGACGAATTCCAACGCATGCCCGATATGCGGGGCGGCGTTGACGTATGGGATGGCGCAGGTGACATAGAATTTCTTGTTCATAGGCGTATTTTACACCGGAACATGTATTCCGGCATACAGGCTGTCGTACGCCAGCCTGTATGCGGATTACGTTTACGGACGCAACCGGCGCAAAGTTACTTCACGGACAGGTACGACTTCCGACGAAGTCTGTCTTCGCCCTCCATCGATGGCCCGATCCCGGATTAGCACCCGGGCTCTCGTAGGCCGTGTTCCGGGAATGACGTCCACGAGCGTTACCCTATGGGTTTCGTCATGGTCCTTTAGGCCGTATTCCCGTCCGATAACCGCTTCTGATTTTTTTGCCATAGTATATTCACCTCCTTTCAACATGGTTCGGCGATTGCACGAGCTAGTCCGCCCGGGTAATCTTCCTGGCGCCACGCCCTTTTTATGGTTTACGGCGCGCTTTCCAGGCGAACCATATTTGGCTGTAAACTCACACATAGGAATTTGCTCGTTAACAGGCCAAATAAAAGCCTCCCGGTGAGGGAGGCTCGTATTCGGACGTATTTCTGATCTTTAGGAAACTACGTCGAAACCTCCCGTCGGGGGTCTGACATCATTTCCATCATGTTTTGCGTCACAAATGTCTTCATAAACTAATAAAGCCTCCTTTCGGAGGCTTTCCATTGCACGTTTACGCCTCCGATCAGCCGGCTGGAGTCGCCATCATCATGGAGGTGTTTCTGGTCATGTGAAGGCGAGAATAGCACAAACGGAGTTGCGGATTCAAGACATGCCGTCCTTCCAAAGGTATTCTAGCGCGAGGATGCTTGCGATAAGCAGGATGGTATACAACCCGTGTTTGAGTCCTACCAGCCGAAGGCCAAAGAACATGGTGACCGCAAGGACAAGGAGGAACGCATGCCTGCGGCGCCGGAACGTGTACATACCAAGGAAGTATGCCGAAATAATGAGCAACGCGAAAAACGCGGCAAGCGAATACACGGTGTCCGGCGGGAAAATGTTGACGAGGGAAGAAAGAAGGATGATGCCGGTGATGCCCAGAAAGAGCAAGAGAGGATTCCTCGGAGCTTTAATCCGTTCCATGGCTTCATTGTATGCGTTCTTTAGGACTGGTGCTACAATGGGGGCACGCATGAGCACAGATTTTGTCATCCTCGTTGTCCTCATCGTTGCCGGTTTTGCCGCATTGGGATTTCTCATAAAACGGGAGCTTGGTAGGCTTTCGGAAACAAAGGATAGTGCTGCGATTGCACAATGGCTTACGTCCATGCAGCGCTCGATAGATAACCAAACCAGCAATGTTTCGACGCGTCTGGACGCCGCTGCGCGGGTCGTCGGCGACCTGAAACAGAGCTTGGGGGAAATGTCGGAAGTTGGCAAGGGCATACGGAGCTTGCAGGAGTTTCTGCAGTCCCCGAAACTCCGGGGTAATATCGGCGAACAGGTGTTAAACGACATGATCGGCCAGACGTTCCCGAAGAATTCGTTCCACCTCCAGTACCAGTTCAGAAGCGGGGTGAAGGTCGACGCGGTACTAAAAACCGATGCGGGGCTCCTTTGTGTGGATTCGAAATTTCCGATGGAGAATTTTTCCAGGATGCATAAGGGCGAAACCGAAGCGGTCAGGGCTGCGGCGAAAAAGGAGTTTATTGCAGACGTCAAAAAGCACGTTTCCGATATCGGGAAGAAATATATCCTGCCGGAGGAGGGGACGATGGATTTCGCGCTTATGTATATCCCTTCCGAATCAGTCTATTACGAAATCGCGAATATGGGAGATCTCATGGATTATGCGAGAAGACTCAGGGTCTACCCGGTTTCCCCGAACACGCTGTACGCGCACCTGCAGGTACTCTTATTATCGTTTCAGGGTAAGGAGCTCGAGCAGAAATCCCGGCACGTATTTCAGCTCCTGCGCGGTATCCAGAAGGATTATGGGAAGGTTGAAGAAAATCTGGGAGTCCTGGGTAAACACTTGAATAACGCCTACAATATGATGGGAAGCGTTTCCGGTTCGTTCGCGCTTATGGGTCAGAAACTTACGCAGACGCAGATGTTGGGAGACGGCGGTGAAACGAAGAAAACGGAGAGCGCTGAGGGAGAAGTATAATATATGAAATTCGTTCTGTTCCACGGCGCCTTCGGTAGTCCCGGTAGTAATTGGTTGCCGGAGCTGAAG
>CAZHOQ010000098.1:0-3039 GCA_964533995.1 uncultured Gammaproteobacteria bacterium | reverse complement strand
GCCAGCAGTCGCGGTAATACGTAGGGTGCAAGCGTTATCCGGATTCACTGGGCGTAAAGTGTCGTGTAGGCGGTATACCGCATCGTGTCTGAAAGCCCGAGGCTTAACCTCGGCGTTGGACACGAGATGGGTAAACTTAGAGGAATGGAGAGGAAAGGGGAACTCATGGTGAAGCAGTGAAATGCGTTGATATCATGAGGAACACCGAAGGCGAAGGCACCTTTCTGGCCATTAACTGACGCTGAGACACGAAAGCTAGGGGAGCGAAGCAGATTAGAGACCTGCGTAGTCCTAGCCCTAAACGCATGTCTGCTAGATGCCCTGCCGCAAGGTGGGGTGTCGTAAGCTAACGCGTTAAGCAGACCACCTGGGGACTACGAGCGCAAGCTTAAAACTCAAAGGAATTGACGGGGACCCGCACAACCAGTGGAGCGTGTGGTTCAATTCGAGACAAAGCGAAGGACCTCACCAGGGTTTGACATGTTACCGTTCACCCCACCAGAAATGGAGGGGGATCCGCAAGGATGGTAGCACAGCTGCTGCATGGCTGTCGTCAGCTCGTGCCGTGGGGTGTTCCCTTAAGTGGGACAACGAGCGCAACCCCTATCCGATGTTATATGTGTCATCGGAGACCGCCCCCTCTCGGAGTACAGAAATTTTCTGTATTGCGAGAGGGGGAGGAAGGAGGGGACGACGTCAAGTCAGCACGGCGCTTATGCCCTGGGCCACACACACCCTACAATGGCGAACAACAACGAGACGCAAGGTAGCAATGCCAAGCAAATCTCTGAAATTTCGCCTCAATTCAGATTGAGGTCTGCAACCCGACCTCATGAAGTTGGAATTGGTAGTAATCGCGGATCAGCAGGCCGCGGTGAATACGTTCTCGGGTCTTGTACACACCGCCCGTCAAGCCACCAAAGTTGAAGGCGGCCGAATGTCTATTTATAGGCAGAAGCCGAATTTAGCGATGGGGACTAAGTCGTAACAAGGTATCCCTAGCCGAAGCTGGGGATGGATCACCTCCTTTCTATTTTGAAAACGAGTTCACGATCGAGATATTCGCATTTAGCGGATGATCTTTTCTCGTTTTCTCTCAAAACCCTATCCCTATGCAGAAAGATTTAAAATTGCTTCCGCTTCATGCGGTGTGGTTACTTCTTTATTGCTCTGGGAGAATTCTATCACCATCCGGTTGTTAAACTAACGTAACCCAAGCCACAAGCTTGGGTTTTTTAGTGGCGATGGGGGTGGGATTTATTGCCACATCTGGGGTATAGTGGTAGATAAATTACGGAGTGATTATGCACAAGCTCATTCGTGCAATCCGGAGATTTGATCTCGGTATCAAACTCATTATCCTGACCCTTCTATTGCTCGCATGGTCGTACCGTGAAGTTATCGCAGGCAGGAAAATCATTTTCCCGTCGAATTTTCTTGCACAGTTTTATTCGCCGTGGGCTACCCAAACGTTTCCTGGCTGGGAGCAGGGCATACCGCATAAGCCTATCGGCACTGACCAGCTGCGGTTCTTTTATCCGGGAAGAACATTCACCAATGAGCGGTTCGCCAATAAGGAGCTGCCTTTGTGGAATCCGTATATCTTTTCCGGCAATCCGCACGCTGCCGATGTCCAGTCCGCGGTGTGGTATCCCTTGAATGCACTATATGCGGTGTTGCCCCAGTTACATGCATGGCAGGTCTTGGTTGTGCTGCAGCCGATTCTTGCGCTGCTTTTTATGTATTTGTACCTGCGGCGCATCACGGCCGATCCGGTAGCATCGTGGGTGGGCGGCATAGCCTTTGGCTTGTCGTCGTTTATGACCGTGTGGAGCAACGAGAACATGAGCGTCGGGCATGCCGCCCTTTGGCTGCCGTTCATACTCTGGGGCGTAGAGACTGCAGTCGAAAAGAATAACGCCCGGTATCTTGCCGTTGCCGCGGGGGGAATCGCGATGTCCATTCTTGCGGGTTTTTTCCAGATCACAGTGTATATGGTTGCACTCGTGTCTTTATATGCCTTCGGACGATACCGCGCCGAAGGCTACGGGGTCCGTGCCAGCCTGATAGCTGCGGGCTTCATGATATGCGCGGGCGCGGGGATTGCCGCCATCGCGCTGGTGCCATCGTTTGAAGCATATGTGCAGTCCCCGCGGGGATCGACGGACGTATCGTACTTGTTCGATACCTATCTTGTACCGATAACACACCTTGTGTTGTTCCTTTCGCCGGATATTTTCGGCAGTCCCGGCGCATATAATTTCTTCGGACGCGGGTTTTACCACGAGACGGTTGTTTCCGTTGGGCTCGTGCCGGTGCTTTTTGCGCTCTTTGCGATGACGAAACTGCGGAGGGACTGGTATGGGCGGTTTTTTACGGTGAGCTTCATCCTGACGTTTATCCTGACCCTGGCAAATCCCGTCACCCGTGCGCTCCTTCTGCTGCCCATACCGCTCATTTCCACGTTTCTGCCGAGCCGGATCCTTTTTCTGACGGCATTTTCCGCGTCAGTACTTGCCGCCCTTGGTTTCCGCCATTGGTACCGGGACAAAAAGGCGTTTCCCTGGCAATTGTTTGTCGCGCCTCTGATACTCCTTATTTTTTCAGTCGCCTTGGCAGCCGGTTTGCGGTATGCGCCGCGCTCAGGGGTGGTTCAGTGGGTAGCGGAATATGCCATCGGCACCCCGACCGTTAAAGCGGATGTGCCGACGGTCATAATCAGGAATTCCCTGCTTGCCTTAGCCTTAATGGCATCATTTTTTGCCATGACCCGGAAAATCGTACCGCACCAGATTAGGGTTCTTGCCGCGCTTTTCATGATTGCCGGCATGCAGCTTTACGGGTTCCATAAGTACCGTGTGGTGGGAGACTACGAGTTTTTATACCCCGAGCATCCCGTCTTGCAGAAGCTCCAGGGTGATCCCTTATCTCGGTTTATGGCGTTCGGCTACCCGGTCGTACCGAACCTGACGATGGAATATGGGATGTACAGTCCGGAAGGACTGAATCCGATCTTTTCCAAACGGTACGGAGAACTCG
>CAZHOQ010000097.1:0-3122 GCA_964533995.1 uncultured Gammaproteobacteria bacterium | reverse complement strand
CCGTCCCATTCCGCTCGATGCGCCCGTGACCAGGGCGACTTTGCCGGTAAGATTAAACATAGACCCTCCTTCCTTCTGGCATCAGCCGATCTTTGGTCGAACCGATGCTACGAGAAGCGCAAATATGACTACCATGTTAACAGCCGATAACGCGCACCACGTGCAGATGCCCTTGATCACCGCAAGTTCGACATAGGTAAACCAGGTGACAAACGCAACGCCGAACGTTGCAATGCCGAGCATGCTCTTTGCAATCCACTGTTTTTTGGAGGTTGTGCGGAGGAAGGCGAGTAGGGCAAGAAATGTGTACCCCACGAGGCCGACTGCCGGTACCGGAATTGAACCGAAAAGGTAGCTCGCCGGATGTTTTCGCACAAGTTCGCACCCTGATGTGACGCAGACAATGCCGGTTTTCCGTATAAAGCTCTGGAGGACATAAACGGCCATTGCGATACCGACGAGGGAAAGGACAAATATGATACGGTTAATACGTTTTGATCGCGTATCGTCGTCAGATTTCGGCATACTCGTAGTATACAAAACCAAGTAAAATATTATGTTAGCTATATTACATACGTATTGTGACATGGGGATGTATACTATATGACAATACGCCGGGTAGCGCCCCGCAACGCTACCGGGCACATACTGACGCGTGCGGGGGAATGTAAATTGTATGAGCAAATACGACAGCAAAACCGTAAAAAAGATCGACGAGTTTTTCTCCGGACACGCGCCGATGGTGTATAAGAAAGGCGAGATAATTCTCCGCGCCGAGGATTCTCCGTTCGGCGTGTATTACCTCAAAAACGGATACGTACGGCAATATCTGCTCTCGCCCTCCGGCGAGACATTCATTGTCCATATCTATAAGCCGGGATCGTTCTTTCCGTTGACCTGGATTTTAAACGATACGCCCAACGTCTACCATTTCGAAGCGATGACGCAGGCATCCATCGTACGGGCGCCGAAGGATGCATTCGTCGAATACCTCCGGAATAATCCGGATACGCTCTTTTATGCAACACAGCGGTTGGCATTGGGGTTGTCGGGATTCTTAAACCGCGTGACACAGCTTGTGCTCGATGATGCGTATACCAAAACGATATTGCTCATACTCTATTACGCGGAAAACTTCGGCACGCAGACAAAAGAGGGGATAGAGTTGGCCGTGCCGCTTACCCATCGTGAGATAGCGTCCTGGATCGGTACGACGAGGGAGACCGCAAGCCTGCAAGTCGAGCACCTTATTAAGAAGGGCTTGCTTGCTACCCGCGGGCGACTGCTCATTGTCCGGGACCAAGGGGCACTTCAGAAAGAAATCCGTAGGGCGTAATACTCTCATGTTGTTGCCCACGCGTTCATTTGGTCGATTTCCCGGCTCTGGGCGGCAATAATATTCTCCGCTATCGCCTTGATTTCCTTGTGTCTCGTATTGGTTTGGGCTTGTCTCGTCATGTCGATTGCTCCTTCATGGTGCACAATCATAGCTGACATGAACGCCCGCCCATGCTTTTACCGATCAAAATAATTCTGAAACACGGCAAATAACCAGCCAACTAACCAACCAACTAACCAACCAACAAGCGTTGCGCTGACAAGCCCAAGGATAAATCCGTCCATTTGCCGGGCAGCGATTTGGGATATGTCGATGCCATGAAACCACGTTCGTGATATCGCAAGCGATAACTCAGGTGCGATGATAAACGCGAAGCGGCACAGGATAAACGCGATTGCCGTTGTTGCTCCCGCAGCGTTTGCAATAACGATCGAGTTTTGCGATTCGTTACGTTTTGCCATGATGTTCACCTCCTTTCTTATGGTGATTCATCAAGAAGATATGGGAGAGCGGACAGGCGAGTACGAGGCCAAAAGTCAGCAGGTTTCCGATATTTTTTCCGGAGAGATACCAGAGTCCGACTCCCAAGAATGGAAGCAAACAAAGAAACGGAATATGCCGTTTTTTCATGGCAGAACGTTCCACGAAAATGTGCGCGATGGTATGCCGGCAATATCAGTAAACGTGAGGGTGAGGGTCGTTGGTTCTTGTATGTCCGGGGTAAATCGGAGGGTGCCGCTTCGGTGATGGCCTCCCGGTGGAGAGCCTTCCCAATGGGGGGTGTAGGTCGTGCCCAGATCGTCGGTAAGAGCGGCTACTTTTTCGATATCAAACAGTAGATCGACGGAGTGCGTCTCAAATGCAACGTCGAATGACGCAGGAAGGCCGGGCTTAAGAGAGAGGGGAGTAACCGTGACGGTCACGCTGCCGCCCTCATTCTCCTGGGATTCATATACCCGCTGCGTTTGGGAAGTTGTGGCTTGGGAGGCGGGCTGAGATCGTGCGGCATAGAGCCGAGCAACGATGGCACCGGTGACTAACAGCGTGAGTAATAGAATTATTTTTGTGCGCGTCTCCATAGGATGCCAATGCCGATAGTGTTGATAAGAATGCTCACGATAAGGATCGGTTTTTGATATTGGCCAATGAGTGTTGCTGCCGCAGATAGGCCAATGATAGGCAACACATCTGCCGCGTGGTGGGCGCAGCAGGCGAGCATGCCAACCGTCGCTGACGTGCCGCCGCTTGCAACGACACCGTTCATGCGCTCTCTAAGCTTGGTAAAGAGCGCTACCTGGATACCAAAGCCTATCGCAAGCGGCAGCATGAGATACCACAATGCCAAGAACTGCTCGATTGCCGCATCAATGCCACTGAGTGTGCCCATAGTTACGCCATACACCATAAGTAAACCCATTGTCGCAATGACGCCGTTACGCACCACAGCTGCCTCCCGATGACGGCCGGTTGGGGAGGGGACCGACTTTTTTGGAAATTTCCCTGGATCCTTGGCCGCTCGAATACTTTTCTCCCAAGACCTCCTTGGCATCTACCTTATCCCAGGGGATTCCCTGGCGGGCAAAGTAGGTTGCGGTCGTAAGGTAGCTATCCGCAAACCAGAAACTGTTAAATCCCAGGACATACCGGTAGATGTCCTTCTCCGGAATCTGGGCGGATACCAAAAGCTCGATGACTGCGAGAGCCGCCATCCCGTGATTACAGTCGGGAAACCACGTTGAGTTGCCGCAGCACGGACGATACACGTTTTTAGCTATCTCTCCGA
>CAZHOQ010000096.1:0-3140 GCA_964533995.1 uncultured Gammaproteobacteria bacterium | reverse complement strand
ATGTCACCCGGGATGAAAAGAAGCTTATCCCGACCGAATTGGGGACCGCGGTTACGGATTTCCTGGTCAAGCACTTCCCCAATATCCTGGAGCTTCCGTTTACCGCGCACCTTGAGGATGATCTGGACGCGATCGCAAACGGCGAGCTTTCCTGGGTGCCTGTGATCGCGGAGTTTTATGAGCCGTTTGCCAAAGCCATCGAAAAGACATATGCGGTTGCGGATAAGGTAAAACTATCGGAAGAGGCAATCGAAGAAAAGTGCCCGAATTGTTCGCATGATCTGGTTATCCGAACAGGAAGGTTCGGCAAATTCATCGCCTGCACGAATTTTCCCGAGTGCACGTATACGCGGCAATACGGCGAACGGGTGGATATCCCGTGCCCGCGTTGCGGAAGTGTGATCGTCGTAAAAAAGAGCAAGCGCGGCAAAAAATTCTACGGCTGCAGTACCTATCCGGCATGCACCTTCGCCGCCTGGAAGAAGGAAGACATTAAGTGATAATTTGTCTCTATGTGATATAGTGTAGCCATGGATGACCGCCGGAAAACGATTGCAGCGCTCACTATCATCATCGGGGTCATAGTTGTCGCCGTGATAATTATCGGCGTATTGATTTCGGGTGGGAAGGTTGTCTCTCCCGTTCCCGACGAAGGTGCCATAAAAGTGATTTTTATCAGCCCGACGCCTGTCGTCGCCGTCACGGAGACGCCGCAAACCACACCGCCCGCGGAAGCGACCGCACGGCCGACGGCAAGACCCACCACGAAGCCCACGGCAGCTCCAACGAAAGCGGCGACAACCCCTTCGGTAACCCCGACCAGGGCGACAACGCCGTCGGTAACACCATCTCCGACGCCCTGACATGACGGATATCCTGCTCACCATTGATCATCAGCTGTTCCTTGCGATAAACCATCTGCCGCATACGCTGATAACCGATTGGCTTGCCCTAACCATTTCCGGCGTGGGAGTCGGGGGGCTTATCTGGTTTCTTCTCGCCGTCGTGTTGTTTGTGCGGGAGGAAACGAAGGACCACCGGTTCTTTATGCCGATCCTTGCAACGCTCGGCATGAGCTGGATATTCGTAGAACTGTTGCTTAAATATTTGGTATCCCGGCCGCGGCCGACTTCGGAAATCGGCGCGATTATCGTCGGAAACGGTGCCGGGTGGTATTCCTTTCCGTCATCCCATGCTACCGTTTCCGTTGCCATGGCGATCGTTCTTTCACGGTATGAACCGCGGTGGCGTACGGCGTTTTATATACTGGCGTTTTTGATTTCCCTCTCGCGGATATACCTCGGCGTGCACTATCCCTCCGATGTATTGGCAGGTATGCTGTTGGGAGCGGTCATCGGGATCGGCGTCGTACGGATTACCGCTGGGCGCTAGCGGATAATTTATACACCGCGGCATCCCCGTTTACATACACGCGGGTGAATAGATCCGGTGCCGTGCGTATGGCTTCGGTGACCGGATCGGTATCGGGCGCATTCGTCAGCGTTTTGCTTCCGACATATGCGTACGTTGCGCTTTCCGTGGATGTGGTCTGCTTGCCGATATCAAAAGGATTCGTGTGATACGACGTGATTGGCCGCCCTGCGACCGCGGGGATCCACTTGCCGGCATCCTCGGTATTGTTCCAGATTATTACATCCGCCGTAACGTGTTGCGAAAGCCAACGCATTGCCGCGACATCCTCTTTCGTAAGAACGGATTGGTCAGGTGTCGACAGAAGCCACCGGAGATTGCGGTACATGACCGGAGCATACCAATAGCCTAAAAGAAGCAGGAGTACGCCAGCGAGAATGCGTTGCCTGTCCCGCGTTGCGTGTACCAGCCCGAGACAAACGCGATCGTAAAGCCAGGTATACGCGCCGGCGACGGAAAGTCCAATGGGAATTGTCAGAAGAAGGATGACGCGTTTTGGGTAAAGAAGCGGCGAAAGCGGAAGGATCCAGAACCGTGAGTTGAGGACAAGGAGGATGATAATACTGATGCCGAGGATGTGGAGCCGGACATCCTTATGGCGTGAACGTATGAGGATTGCGAGCGCCGATCCGTACAGGATAAGGATGTCCCGGCCCATATGATCCGAAACAAATTGGAAAAGTGAGGGTAAAACGGTTGCGAGTGTCCCCGGCCACATGGAAAACTCTTCCCGGTGGAGGCCGGAAACAAACCGGAGCCCTGCCTCCTGGACGTCAAACGCGTTACTCCCAAACCGGATGATAAACGGAAGTATTCCGGCGGCAACGACCGAAAAAAACGCTGCAATACTTCGCGCGTCCGGACGCGACTTTCCGGACGTTGCCACAAGCAGGAGCGGCACCGCCATATACAATGCGGAAGCGGTGATTATGCTGTGCGTATAAAAGGTCGCCGCGAAAAAAAGGGCCGCAAGGGCATACGAACGCGGCCCATTTCGGGAGAGAAGTGCAAGACAGAAGATGAGGAAGGTTAGCGACAGGATTGTCGGATTGGCTCCCCACTCGATAAAGTCATAGGGCGTACGGCTTATGAAGCTCACCGCTAGAGCTCCGGCTACGCTGGGAATGATCGGATACGTTCTCCGCAGCAGCGTGTACACGGACGCGGAAAACAGCATGTATGTGGCGGCGGTGAGTATCCAGGCATTCGTATAGACGGGTAACCCGTTCAGGTGCATGAGGGTTGCTATGATTGCGGGAAAACCGATCGGGTACCTGCCGATTTCGTCAAGCGGGATAATCGGCCGCATGGTAGCCGGGAACGCGTTGTTCCTGAATATGATTTCCGATAGATACGCATGCATGGACATGTCGGCGCCGGGGGGAGCGATGGAACGGAGGGCGGTCAGGATAAAGGGGACGGCAAGCAGTACCAACAGTAGTACGGGAAGAAGGCGTCGTGGCGGTACGGGTAAGCGGCTGGGTTTTTTGCGTACGGCGCATATGCAACATGCGGCAGCCGACACTATCAGGGATCCGTAGATAAACCACGTATGCGGAATGGGGAAGATTGCAAGCATCCAGAATCCGGTTATCCAGTAGGAAAGGGAGATGGCAACGGCTACGGGAAGCTTCTCGGCAATTGCAAGGGAGGGGAGCAGCCGGCGACTTATTACCGCGACCATTCCGGGAAACAGTAGCGCAAGCGCC
>CAZHOQ010000095.1:0-3190 GCA_964533995.1 uncultured Gammaproteobacteria bacterium | reverse complement strand
TCTGTTCCACGGCGCCTTCGGTAGTCCCGGTAGTAATTGGTTGCCGGAGCTGAAGGATAAACTGGAATCGTTAGGTCAGGTTGCCATTGCTCCGGCTTTTCCTGTGGATACATGGGATAACATCACGAAGTTGGGTAATGGCGTGCCTTCTGAAAAACAGAATCTTGCCAACTGGCTTGTTGAATTCGAGAAACTTCGCAAGACCTTCAAAAAAGGTGAACGGTTGTGTTTTATCGGTCACTCGCTGGGGCCGCTTTTTATCCTGCATGTGGTTGAAAAGTACGGGATCAAACTGGACAGTGCGATATTCGTGTGTCCTTTTTTGGAGAAGCTCCATAAGAGTTGGCAAATAGACCATGTAAACGCGAGTTTTTACAAAAACGATTTTGATTTTGTAAAACTCAATAAACTCATCCCGATTTCCTACGTGCTGTATTCCAACGATGACCCGTATGTGGATCAGAAGTATTCCGAACGATTCGGGAAGTCGCTCGGTAGCTCCATGATTCTTCTAAAGCGTGCGGGACATATGAACAGCGAGGTAAATCTGAATGACTTCCCGCTCATTATGGATTTGTGTATTACCCGGCTCGAACTCCCGCTGTACCAGCGGTATTTATCCCTTAAGGAGAAGCTTGGCTTGACCGAATACGTCAATAAGACGAAGGGGAGCAGGGTAACTGTTGATGCGGAGGAAGCATTGGCGGAGGGCGTGTTTCGTTTCCGTAACCTGGTTCACAACGGCTTCTTTACGTTTTTTACGCCGATGGTGAAATTCTGGGATCCGCATTCCCAGTATATGAAGGATGCACGACTTGCGGCCGGACGCGGGAAGCACCTGACGCGCGTTTTTATTGTCGAGCGGAAGTCCGAACTTGAGAGTAGGCTCCTTCTGGAGCAGATGCGACTCGATTATGAAGCGGGGATACATATTTATCTTTGCCGATACCGGGATATAGAGGATACTGTCGCAGTCCCGGATTTCGGCATAACCGACGACAGTTACGTATGTCTTGTGCCGTATGATAAGAAAACCAAAAAAGCACGGGAGATTGAACTGAACAGTTCGGACGAAGTTATGGAAACCGCGAGAAAGTGGAAAGTCGAAATTCTCAGTCACGCGGTTGAGATTAAGGATTTTGAAACGGATATCCGTCGTTTCCGGGCCGCGTTCTGACCGGTATTCCATACGCATACCGGTGCTATAATTGCCCCACGATGACGAAACCCCCGGTTGAAGGTAAGAATCTGAATAAGCAGCAGCGGGAAGCCGTCGAATTCGGCGACGGGCCACTTCTCATTATCGCCGGAGCGGGCACCGGGAAAACGACGGTCGTTACCGAACGGATCAAGCATCTCATATCGAGCGGAAAAGCCAAACCGACGGAAATTCTCGCCCTCACGTTTACGGAAAAAGCCGCCCGCGAAATGGAAGAGCGCGTGGATGTCATCATGCCGTACGGGGTGACCCAGATGTGGATTTCGACATTCCACAAATTCTGCGACCGGCTTCTGAGGCAGGAAGCGATCCATATCGGGATTAATCCCGCATACCGGCTGATGACCGACACGGATGCGACCATGCTGTTCCGGCGTCACCTTTTTTCATTCGAACTCGATTATTTCCGGCCGCTTGGCAATCCCACGAAATTCATTGCGGGGATGCTCCAGCATTTTTCGAGGTTGCAGGACGAGGACGTGACGCAGGAACAATATTTAGCGTGGGTGGAAGCGCGGAAAGCAAACGCTTCGGACGACGAGGAAGAGCTCTTGGAGATAAAAAAGTACGAGGAGTTGGCGCGTGCGTATAAAAAATATCAGGATATTAAGGCGAAGGAAGGCCTCATGGACTTCGGGGACCTCATCACGCAAACGTTGTTGCTTTTCCGGAAACGGAAAAACATTCTCGGCCTGTATCGGAAGCAGTTCGCGTATATCCTCGTGGATGAGTTTCAGGATACGAATATCGCCCAGAACGAACTTGTCGCGCTGTTATCCGGTAAAAAGCAGAATATCACTGCCGTCTGCGACGACGATCAGAGTATTTACAAGTTCCGGGGAGCCGCCGTGTCCAACGTGCTTTCCTTCCGGAAGCATTTCCCCGAAACGAAGCTTATCGTGCTTTCGCAAAATTATCGGTCAACCCAGGAAATTCTGGATGCCGCGTATCAGCTAATCCAGCACAATAATCCCGACCGGTTGGAGGTAAAGGAAAACATCAATAAGAAACTTACCGCCCAACGGAAAGCGCCAGGGAAGTGGCCCGCATTGTTGTATCTGGACCGGGTGGAAAACGAAGCGGACGCGGTAGCAAAAGAGATTGTTACGCTTGTTACTGGGAACCAGGAGCGGGGATACCAATGGAAGGACGTCGCGATTCTCGTCCGGGCGAACAATCACGCGGATCCGTTCGTGCGTGCTTTGTTGCGGCACGATATTCCGTACCAGTTCTTAGGTCCCGGACAATTATTCCGGCAGCCCGAAGTGCGCGATCTTATTGCCTACCTGCAGGTACTCCATAATTTCGAAGATAACGTAGCGTTGTTCCGGGTGCTTTCCATGGCATGCTTTGCCATTTCTGCCCGGGATCTTGCGGCGACTTCGAATTTCGCAAAAAAACAGAACGTCTCGCTTTTTGAGGCGTGCGAGTTTATCGCCGGGACCGCAAAAAGGGATGGTGCGGAGGAGCCGGCGCTTGCGGAAGATACGAAAGCCGCCATTACGACCGTCGTTGCCATGATCCATCGGCATCTTGCCTTAAAGACCAAAGAGACCGCAGGGCAGATCCTATACTATTTCCTGTCGGACACGGGTCTCATTGCGTCGATGCTTGCGTATAAGAGTGCGGCAGACGAGCGGATCGCAGGTAACGTTTCGAAGTTCTTCTCCAAACTGAAAACGTACGAAACGGATCATACGGATGCGAGCGTTACGGCGGTCCTCGACTGGATTGAACTTTCCATGGAACTAGGCGAATCCCCGGTTGCCACCGATACCGACTGGATCAACAATAACGCCGTGAATATTCTGTCGGTACACAGTTCCAAAGGGCTCGAGTTTCCGATCGTATTCCTTGTGAATATGGTGTCGCAGCGGTTTCCTACCACCGAGCGCAAAGAAACGATTCCCATTCCCGAGGAGCTCGTGAAGGAAGAGTTGCCGGCCGGGGATTATCACCTCGAGGAAGAGC
>CAZHOQ010000094.1:0-3288 GCA_964533995.1 uncultured Gammaproteobacteria bacterium | reverse complement strand
CCGTATCATGCTTGAGCGGGACGGATCATCCGTTGAGCTTGCCTTCCTGACGGCAAATGCCTTGGACCAACCGCAAACGGGCGTGCTTGGCCAGTCCGTCGTGACGCTGACACCCGCACAGGACCGGCTTCTTACCGAGGCGGAGGAGATCCTTACCCGGGAATCGTCCGCGTCCGCGCAGGGACGGACTCCGGTCCCGGATGATTTCTTCGCGCCGGGGGAACTGGACCGTATTGCGAGCGCATCGGCACTGCTTGATACCGTCAGTCCGGTACTCGGAACAGCTTCAAATTCAGCCGAACTTTCCGGGATGAGTCCGGAGGCGAAAGATTTCGCGTTACTTCTCCGTCTCAAATCGTTCCGCATTTCCCAGCATGCTTTGGATATCGACATGAAGCTTACCGAAGTGAACCGTGATCTTTCCGCGATTATGTCGAAAGCGGCATTGGTCGAGGAAGCAAACGAGCGCGTCGTGACTTTCCATAATGTCGCAATGGGGGCTGATCTGGATTACCGGCTTCGGGAGTACGGGATCCGCCAGCAAATCATTCTCAATGACAAAGACAAGCTCTACAAGAATTTCGTATTCATCCTCAAAAAATCCCGCGTGACATCATATGACGTCGGCGGGGGCGTATGGTACTTCCGGACCCCTGAGGGCAAGAATCTGATGCGCATTCCCAAGGGATGGGCGGCGGACGCGACCGGTGCGTTTACCAACGATGTCGACGTGCTGATCACCCAGCAGCCTGATGTCGGGGAAGTGATGGTCATATCGGTTTCCCACGACTGGCTAATGTCGCCCGACCGCGTTTTTCCGGTCACGGTCGAAACATCCGTCGAAATTACGCCGGAATTCCGTGACGGCAAGCAAGCGGTTCCTGTATCACCGACGCCCGCACCAACCGAGATTCCCGTGGTTACCAGTAGCCCGTCCGCGACGATAATGCCAACGGCCACGGTTGAACCAACACTCACCCCGACACCGGCATTGGAAACAGACGTCATATCGACGCAATCCGCAACGCAGTCAGGAAAGGAGACCCAATAGTATGAGTAAACACATTTTGTTCTTACGCGTGCTTGTCGTCCTGAATATTGCCGTTCTTTCCGGCCTCGGATACTGGGCGTACCGCACGGGCACAGCCGAACCGGTCGTCGAAAAGCACTCGAAAGATTACCCGCTTATAGACCCGTCGCGGTCCTTTATCGCGCAGAAGGATTTCCTGGTGAATCTGCAGCCGCTCCGGGAGAAGCTTGCCCCCATATACAAGGAATTCGGGGAGAAAAACATATCCCTTTATATCGAATTCATGAATTCGGGAGCAAACATCTCCTACAATCCCGATGCGCGCATGTATCCGGCGAGCCTTATCAAGATGCCGGTGGCAATCGCCGCCGCGAAAAAAGTGGAAACGGGAGAGTGGCGCTGGGACAGCGAGTTGGTCCTGATGGAACGGGATATCGACGACCGTTTCGGCGATCTTGCCAAGGAACCGATCGGTACCCGGCTGACGATAGAGCGGTTACTTAAGCTGCTGCTTATCGATTCCGATAATACGGCGTTTAATATCCTGCTCCGGAATCTGGGCAGGGGATCCATAGAAGCGTATTTGGAGGAGACCGGCCTGATGGGCCTGTTTGATAGCAATCAAAACGTTACCGCCCGCGAATATACGCGTATCTTCCGGTCGCTGTATACCTCGAGCTACCTGACACGGGAGCATTCGCAGAAGATTCTTTCCCTTCTCGACGGCGCGAAGGACACGTATCTTGCCCGTCCGATCGGAAACAAGGCACCGTTCCCGCACAAGTTTGGGACCAACCTGGAGCTTAACGTATTTGCGGATGCGGGTATTTTGTACGTCAAAGACCGGCCCGTCATTATGACGGTCTTTTACAAGGGAGAGGCAAAAGACTCAGCAGAGCGTATTGACGAGTTTTTTTCGCGCGTTGCAACGGTAACCTATGAATATTTCGCAAAACCATAAGAAACGGTTCGCGCGTGTTGTCGCGCTGACGCTCGTTTTCACCAACCTGTTTTTCGGCATGCCGGTCGATTTTTTGTTGGAAAAAGCGGAAAGTTTCCTGCATGACCGGAACGTCGTTGACGTGCTTTACTTGGCGACGAAAAGCGGAAAAGTCGCGGATTCGCTTGCGAATGCACAGTTACCCCGGTCGGTAAAACAGGCGCACGCGCTTACTACGACTTACGATTTTGCAAGCTGCGCGGGGTCGAGTAACTGCGATACCAGCACGTCCTGGTGGGCTTCCGACGACGATGTCGACGTTTTTCCCTTCGCCAACAATAGCGCTAACAGAAATAACCATACCGAAAATTTGGATGCCGACTATACTGCTCTTTCCGCGTCGGATGATTCGCGGTTTGCTTCCGCCAATCCCGGCACGGGCGATGAGATATTCAATTGGTTTGAAATGGATATTACGGAAGATCCCGCGACGATCGCCCAGATCGACTTTACGTACGAAGGGTTCACGACATCTACGGCCAATTTCTCGATTTTGGTCAAGGATGATACGACGGCATTCCAAAACAACGTCGCCTGGACGCAAGTGGGTGCAGTCCAGAGCATTACGGCCAGCACCGAGACGTCGTTTACGCGTTCCCTGTCCGGCGTGGATTTTGCCAACTACATCGACGCAAACGGCATTATCACCTGGGCCGTCTATGAAAGCGTCTCCGCGGTTGTCGTATCCACAGACTATGTGAAGATGGACGTCATCACCCACACGGTGGAGCAGGAAGGGTATCGGTTCCGTAATGACGACGGGAGCGAGTCAGCCGCAACATGGCTGCAAACACAGGACACAAATATTACCCAGCCAAATCAGACGACCACCCGTCTTCGCACAATACTCAACGATACCGCGGGCGGAAACCAAGCGACGACGCAATACCAACTCGAGTATAAATTGTCTTCGGATACCAGATATCGACCCGTCCAATCAATGACAAGCGCAATTGCATATAGCGCAAACGGGACGTCCTCCGGCGGCGACACAACACTCGTCACCGTTACCGCCCCGGCGACGGTTGATCGGGGAGATTTACTTGTCCTGGGCATTTCCAACAAGTACCCGACAAACGGTCCGACCACCCCGGCGGGGTGGACGGCGATTACCAACTACCAGGCATCCGGGGGGGCCGGCAGCGCCGGCATCGATACGGGCAACGTGTATGCGACCGCTTTCGTCAAGGAGGCCGAAGGATGGGAGGACGGCATCCCGGTGTACCTGGACAAATACGCCAGCGAGGCCGACGCGACC
>CAZHOQ010000093.1:0-3441 GCA_964533995.1 uncultured Gammaproteobacteria bacterium | reverse complement strand
AATCTCCATAAATGCGTGACTGAATTGGGGGTGGATGTCGCGGGGATCGCCTTCGGCGGATTGGCGTCAGCCACCGCAACCATATCGGATACGGAAAAGGAGCTGGGTGTCGTGCTTGTCGACATCGGCGGAGGAACGACGGACGTCGCGATTTTTGTCGAAGGCGCGCTGTCGTATTCGTCGGTCATACCCATCGGAGCCATCAACATCACCAAAGACCTGGCTGCAGGGCTTCGGGTGTCTTTGGAGAGCGCGGAGAAGATCAAGCTCCGCCTGGGCGAAGTCTCCAAGGTTCCGGTCATGGTCGATGAGGAACGGCACAAGGGGAAAACGGAAAAGGACGATGAGATCGACGTTGCCGACCTCGGGCTTCCGGAAGGCATGCGGACCATATCGAAAAAAACGCTCATTGAGGGTATCATCAAGCCCCGCCTTAACGAAATATTTACGATGGTGGGCTTGGAAATCAAACGGAGCGGATTCGGCGGCATGACGCCGTCCGGTGTTGTTATGACCGGCGGCGGGGCGCTCACAATCGGCGCCACGGAAGCGGCCCGCAGAAATCTTGCCATGCCGGTCCACATCGGGACGCCCCAAAAAATCACGGGACTTATCGATGAAATCATGTCGCCGTCGTATGCGACGGCAGTCGGGCTGCTGTTGTGGGGTAATGCGACAGGGAAAAACGAATCAACGGGATCCATTTTCCCCGCATTGGGTAAAATCGGCAGCAACATTCAAGTGAAAGGACTTGCCGGAAAGGTCGTTGATCTGGTAAAGTCATTCCTGCCTTAACACAAGTACACGCCTACATTCCTCAGTCTGCCTCTGAGATAGTGGCATTATGCTCATCAAACCGGACATCGCAAGATTTGCGAAGATCAAGGTCGTCGGAATCGGCGGCGGCGGCAGCAATGCCGTCAACTCGATGATCGTCAATAACCAGATAAACGGCGTCGACTTCATTTCCGTAAACACGGACGCGCAGGCGCTGCTCCTTTCCCAGGCTACTAACAAGATCCAGATCGGGGATAACCTGACCCGCGGCCTTGGCGCCGGTGGTAGCCCGGACGTCGGAAGGCAGGCTGCAGAAGAATCTCGTGAGAAGATCGCCGAACACCTGCGCGATGCGGATATGGTATTTCTCACCTGCGGAGAAGGCGGGGGGACCGGAACGGGGGCAACGCCCGTATTCGCCGAAATCGCCAAAGAGATGGGGGCGCTCACCGTTGCGGTCGTTACCAAGCCGTTCCATTTCGAAGGGACACGGCGGATGGTCCAGGCGGAGGAGGGAATAGCAAACCTCAAGGATAAAGTCGACACGCTCATCGTCATTCCCAATCAGCGGCTTCTGGACGTCATCGACAAAAAGATGACGCTTATCGAAGCGTTCCGTGTTGCGGACTCCGTGCTGGGTCAGGGCGTCCAGGGAATTTCGGACCTTATCACCATGCCGGGACTCATCAATGTGGATTTTTCCGACGTGCGGGCGATCATGACCAATGCCGGCAGTGCTCTCATGGGTATCGGGACGGGCGTCGGGGAAAACCGTGCAGCAACCGCGGCACGGACCGCCGTTGCCTCCCCGCTCCTTGAGACGACCATCGAGGGAGCCAAGGGCGTCCTCTTTAATATCATCGGTGGCAATGACCTGACGATGTCTGAAGTGGATGAGGCCGCCAAACTCATCGCCTCCGCAGTCGATCCCGATGCGAACATCATCTTCGGGGCGACGATAGACGAGAAACTCGTCGACCAGATCAAGATTACGGTTATTGCGACCGGATTCGACGAAACGAAGAAGCGCCTCCGGGAACTGACCGGCAAGCCGTCGCAGGATGCGTCCCGTTACGGATATCAGCGTCCGCCCGTTTCGTTTGCTCAACCGAATACGTCAAAACCCGAACCGTCCCGCCCGGAGCCATCCGTCCAGCAGCCGCCTCCGACGTTCAACCCGCCGGAAGACGAAGCGCCGCCGGAAGAGGACGAATTCGACATCCCCGCATTCCTGCGACAGAGAAGCTAAACAACAGCACTTCAAGGCGTAACGCCCGTTTACACGATGCTATATAATAGACGTATGCTCATGCAGCTTCTTGTTAACGCATTGGCATTCTATATCACCGCGTTCCTTCTGCCCGGCTTCCGGATCGACGGGTGGACGACCCTCCTCGTCATCGCGGTAGTGTGGGGGATTCTTTCGGTTATCTTGCGTCCGATACTCCTTATTCTCACGCTTCCTATTACCGTCCTGACGCTCGGCCTGTTTACCTTCGTCATTAACGCGGTCATGCTCCGTATCACCAGCGCCCTTGTTCCCGGTTTTGAAATCGACAGCTTCGGTACCGCCCTCCTGGCCTCCATCGTGCTGGCGCTGGTCAATAGCTTCCTATCCAGCCTGAAAGAGTAAATGCAAAGTTGCTATTTCCGGTAAATAAGCCTATAATCCACAATTGTGTTGCTAAGAGGCGCGTATTTTCCGTATGAAAACCGAGTCGCGTTTATCTTATAGTGATAAATTCCCTTACCGGCCGTATCCCCTGTTTGTACGAGAGGCCCCGAAGCGGGAAATGCTTACAACTCCCGAATGTTTTAAACCGACGCCGAAGATCCTGGCATTTATGGGTGCGTCAGGTTCCGGCAAGGATACCGCGATAGAAATACTCGCATCACTTCCGGGAAGAAGGGGTGTTGCCAAAAAACTTGAATTATCCGAACCCGTCTCTATCCGCGTCATTTCGAAAGTGACGGACCGGCCGCCGAGGGTCGAGGAAATCACCAAGGTCGCCGTAAACGAGGCGGAATTTACGAAGCTCAAGCAAAGCGGCAAACTGATCGGAGAATACCGGCTCCACAGTAACGGGTGCCGCTACGCGTACAAGGCGGAGGATTTCGCGCAAGCGTGCGCGGAAGAATTCCTGATCGCGGAACCGAGCATCCTCCATGTCCTTGAGCTTAAGGAGAAATTCGGCGACCAGATCCATTGCACGTTCCTCACGTCGTCACGGGCCTACCGGCAGCGGCTCCTTGAGAAACGGCAGACGGAAACTCCGGCGGAAATTGTCAGCAGACTGGACGAGGGGGACGGGCAGACGTTCGTCGCGCTTCTGCTTGCCGGTAAAAACATCGATTTTATCCGTCAGTTCGTCTCGCCGGAAATAGCCTCGTATTGCGAACGGTTACTGACAACGCCCCCCCAGCAATGGAGCAAGGACGGATTCCTCGATACGGTATCCAAGAAGATAGGTCCGGAACTGGTCGGCATTCTCGAAAGCGTCGTCACGCATAAGGGTCGGGTCGTTGACGAGCTTATCAACATAGATAGGTTCCAGACATTCATCGATGACATCGTCGTATTGGAGGACAAGTTCATCACCGACAACCCGTACCAGGCGGGGTTGTTTTCCGAGGCGGTGATCGATACGGCGACCCGGATGCTTT
>CAZHOQ010000092.1:0-3578 GCA_964533995.1 uncultured Gammaproteobacteria bacterium | reverse complement strand
TATAAGTGTCGGGATCTGGCGCGACGAAGGGGGCAAGCTGCGGGGAGACTACGAGGAAGAGGAAATTACGGATATCGCGTCTTTGTATACGCCGACCCCCGGGGGCGTTGGTCCCGTCAACGTCGCATGCCTCATGCAAAACCTCATAAAAGCATGTAAGATGAATACGAAAGGGGCGTAATCTATGAAAGATCTTGCCGGGGTGGTCGTACTTTTCTTCATCGGGCTGTTTGCGTTTACGAAGCTAGCCGGTCCGATTCCGTTTTCCATGACAAGCTTTGTCACCACGAAATCCGATACGTTTTCCGTCTCCGGTCAGGGGAAAATCACGATGGTTCCGGATATAGCAGTCGTCAGCGTCGGCGTAACGGCACAAGGGCCGACGGTCACACGCGTCCAACAGGAACTCAATACGAAAATGAATGCGGTGACCGATGCGATCAAGAAACTCGGTGTGGATGCAAAAGACATCAGGACAAGCTACTACAATATCAACCCAACCTATGACTACTCCAGCGATACCCGCCGGATCACGGGATACCAGGCCAACAGCAACCTGACCGTGAAGGTCCGGAAAATCGATACGGCAAACAACGTTATCGATGCCGCAACGGCAAACGGTGCCAATGAGGTCGGCGGCATAACCTTCGACGTCGACGACAAGACCAAGGCCGAAAACCAGGCCCGCGAGGAGGCGGTGAAGGATGCCAAATCGAAAGCCGAGGCGGCAGCCAGAACGGCAGGATTCAGACTCGGTAGGGTCGTTAATTATTCCGAAGGCGGCGGTGCCGCTCCCAGGCCGGTTATGTACGATGCGGCCAAATCGCTTCCTATGGCAGGCGGCGGGGAACCCACTCAGGTCGAGCCGGGAACTTCCGAGCTCAACGTATCGGTAACACTAAGTTACGAAATCCTCTGATACCGTCACCGACAGGTGAGCTATTATAGGTCTTGCTCCTCCTATTCAGAGAGGGTAAAATGGTTATTCCAACGCCCCGTTTACTATAAGGAGTGTTTCGTATGGGTAGATCACACGTCAAACCAATCCAGCAGCCGGACGATACCACGTGTGGTCCTGCGTCCTTAAAGCACACGCTCTCCATCCTTGGCATGCGTGCCTCGATGGACCGGCTCATCCGCCTGTGCAAAACCGGAAAAAACGGCACGTCCACAAAACACATGATCGAGGCAGCCAACAAGCTCGGACTTTCCGTCCTCGTCGTCGAGTACGCAACGCTGCACCACCTCCAGAGTGCTTTGAAATACCGCTCCAAGGAACCGCGCGCGGTGCTGGTTTCGTATCTTTATGACCTCGACGAGAAGTACGAGCCGAACGACGAATCGGGTCACTGGGCCGTGGTTGCTTCCTACCTGTCTTCAAAATCCCGGATCGTCATTCTCGATTCGGCGTCCGGCAAACGGAAGTCATATGCATGGAGCGATTTCCGAAAACGTTGGTGGGATTATGACTTCAAAAGGAAACGCCTCAAAAAAAACGGGCATAAATTCCGGCTTGTCCGGAAGTGGCAGCCGCAGCTCATGATGGTGATTGCCCGCGATCCGGAATCCCTGCCATACTTCCGCATCCAGACGGCACGGGTATTTATACCGTAGAACGCCTGCGCGCGGACTGGACGATTTCCCAGACGAAGTCGGCAAACGTCATCCCGACCGCTTTATACGAAAGCGTCATCCCGTATTCATCGTCGTCTCCCAGTCCCGGATTGGAATTAAGCTCCAAAAAGTACGGATGCCCTTCAGCGTCGCACCGGACATCGAAGCGGGCGTAATCCCGGAACCCGAGCTCGGTGAACGCAGCCGTCGAAATCTTGGTAAGCGTATGCGCAAGCGATGCGTCGAGTACGGCAAGTTTCACTACCGAATTCGAATAGTCGTGGTGCCCGGTATCCCACCGGCTTTCATACGTGAGTAGCGGCACGGTGTGTCCCTTGGCGTATGCAATCTCCGCAGGCGGCAAAACGGCAAGGCCGCGGGCTTTTTCGATCAGGGTAACCTGGAATTCCCGGCCGGGAAGGAATGTCTCGGCAAATACCGGCTGCCGGAACGCACGGATACGGGTTTTTACAATGCGCTTCAGATTTTCCGCATCCTTCGCGATAGACGCAAGCGAAATACCGACACTCGAATGTTCAGCACTCACTTTAACCAGCACCGGGTATGAGGATACGGTGATTTTCTCCTCACCGGTCACAAACTCCTGCCAGTCTGCCGTCGGAAGGTTGTGCTCCCTGCATTGCCGTTTTGTGATCGTCTTGTCGCACGTATCATAATAATTTTGTTTCGTCGCACCGGTGTAGTTCAACCGGCGTGCGTTCATCGCATCGAATGTTTCCATCGCGTACTTCGTGTCGACCCCGGTCCATTCGATCAGATTAAAGACAAGATCCGCTTCGATAGAGGCGACCGCTTGGGGAATCGTATCCTCGGTAATAGAAACAGGCGTTACTACGGCACCTTTGCTTTTCAGAGCCGCCAACACCTCGTTGGCGGAATGCTCCGTGTCTTCTTCCGCGGCTTTATGGGTGGGATCGGCAGAAAATCTTGCCGTGGGCTTGTTGTAAAGGACTGCAATATTCATCCCTTAATAATTTCCTTCACACGAATAATACCATGCCCGTCAACGTTGAAAACGGGCCCAACATCCGTGCTATACTACCGCACACGTATGCGCGGGGAACGCTTTAGCCGCCGTGATTATTACTGGGTGAATCCGGACGGCACGTTCGGCACGATTACCCCGCGGGTACTTCTTCGGGAACCTAACGGATACGTGCCAATGATTCCGCACACCGGTGATCTGGGCCTGCCGGGCGGTCACACGCAAATGCGGGATATCCGACGCGGCTGGCGGAAGTTATTCTGGAACCCACTGACACACGTTCCCACGGTCATCCGGGAAACCAGAGAAGAAACGGGAGTCGATATCCGGCCGTTTCTTCGGAAGCGCCTCGAACTCCTCGGCATCGTCAACGTCACGATCATCGATGCGGTGAAGAAACGCGTGATCAACGCCATAACCCCGGTCCTGTACACGGAAATCCCGGGCGGACTACCGTTTAACGACACTGTCGTCAAAGTCGTACCCGGCCATATCCCGAAACGTACGTTCCCGGATGCGTCACTGGCCCTCTTCCGGCTCCACACGCTGGAGTCGGTTGGCCTTATGAAGTTTGCTATCGAGCCGGTAATCCTCAATGAAGACGAGCCGGTCGTTTTTCGCATGGGCAAGCGTCAGGGATACGTAGCGGGAGCGCCGCCATTCTGGCGGGAGGGATATCAGCAGCGTGCGCCTTATATACCGCGCACCCTGCCGCCACACCTTAGAAAATGGCTCAAGCAGCAATACGCACGGATGTATTAATGGTGGATTCCCGGTTACTTGCTGTGGAATTTATCGTGGATTTCCTTAAGCTGGGGATTGGTGATGTGGGTATAGATCTGGGTCGTCGAAACGTTTTTGTGGCCCAACAACTCCTGTATGGCCCGAAGGTCAGCGCCGTTACCCAGTAGATCAGTCGCAAACGTATGCCGGAGCCCATGCGGCGTAATCTTGATCA
>CAZHOQ010000091.1:0-4044 GCA_964533995.1 uncultured Gammaproteobacteria bacterium | reverse complement strand
AACCCCGGACAGGCGTTGAAGACAAAAAGATAACGACCGTCATAGATATAAAGAAAACATCCGCGGTCAAATCGCGGGCTCTGCGCGCCTATGCCAGCCAGTCGGATGAAGTCGGGCGGTACCTTGCCATTCCGAATAATCCGTTCCTGAAGCAGGAGTGTTTTATTTTGCGGTACGTCGGGATAACCGAGTCATTCATGGGGAAAAACGATAGGGTATCTGACAGACTATGAACGGATCAAAACTCATCATAAAGGATTTGCGCGTCAAGGTCGAATCGAAGGAAATCCTCCATGGGATTTCACTTGCGGTACGCACCGGCGAGGTGCATGCCATTATGGGCCCAAACGGCAGCGGCAAGTCGACGCTCGCATCGGCATTGCTGGGACATCCTGCGTATGAAACGGGCAGACGTTCGCGCGTCGAACTTGATGGAAAAAACATCCTGAAGCTTCCTACGGAAGAGCGGGCAAAGGCAGGACTCTTTTTGGCATTCCAGTCGCCCGTTGCCATTCCGGGGGTTACCGTCATGAATCTGCTGCGGAGCGCTTACGAAATCCGTACAAAAAATCCGGTAAGCAAGAAAGTTGAAAATCCGGTGCTTGCCCGGCGATTTACCGTAGGCAGCATGACCATCGGGCAGTTCACTGATTTGGTTCGTGGTCACGCGCAAACGCTACGGCTTGATGAAAATTTGCTCCGCCGCGGGATTCATGACGGATTTTCAGGCGGCGAAAAAAAGAAAATAGAAATGCTACAGGCAATGACATTGCCAACCAAGTTCGCGGTATTCGATGAGATAGACACCGGGCTTGATGTTGATGCGTTACGGGCAGTTTCGAAAGGCCTTGAAGTATTGCGGACTAACGGCGTCGGGGTGCTTGTCATCACGCATTACCAACGGATTCTCAAGTACGTGAAGCCGGACGTCGTGCACGTGCTTGTGAATGGGTTGCTCGTTGACCGCGGTGATGCGACCCTTGCAAGGAAGATTGAATCGGCAGGGTACGCAAAATACCTCACGTAACTGATGCGGCGCGGGGCACGCTTTGGACCGGGATAGCGGCTTACGTATGAAAACGAAATCTCCCATCGATACGACATACAAATACGGGTTCCGTAAGCCCGAGCGGTACGTGTATAAATCCAAAAAGGGGTTAAATCGGGACGTGGTCCGGGATATCAGCGGATATAAATCCGAACCGGACTGGATGCGGGACCGGCGTCTTACCGCCCATACCATCTTTGAAAAAAAGACGTTGCCGATGTGGGGCGCGGATTTAACCCGCATAGACTTTGACGACATTTATTACTACATCAAACCTACCGACCGGAAAGCATCAAGGTGGGAAGATTTGCCGGTAGAGATACGGGATACCTATGACCGTATAGGAATTCCCGAAGCGGAAAAGAAATACTTGGCCGGTGTTTCGGCACAATATGAAAGTGAGGTCGTATATAAGAGCATCCAGGACGCGCTTTCGAAAAAAGGCGTCATTTTTCTCGATATGGATTCGGGACTCCGTGAGTACCCGGAGATCGTACGGCAATATTTCGGCACCGTGATTCCGTCGGGAGACAATAAATTCGCCGCCCTTAACACGAGCGTATGGAGCGGCGGGTCGTTTGTGTATGTCCCAAAGGGAGTCAGAGTCGAATTGCCGCTCCAGGCGTATTTCCGGATTAACGCCGCGAACATGGGACAATTTGAGAGGACTCTTATCATCGCGGAAGAAGGAAGTTACGTGCATTATGTGGAAGGGTGTACCGCACCCGTGTATTCTACCGACTCGCTCCATTCCGCAGTTGTCGAGATCGTCGTCAAAAAGGGTGCCCGCGTACGGTACACGACGATCCAGAATTGGAGTTCCAATGTGTATAACCTGGTGACGAAACGCGCAAAAGTCGAGGAGGAGGGGACGATGGAATGGGTTGACGGGAACCTGGGAAGCAAAGTGACGATGAAATATCCGAGTGTCTATCTCATGGGAAGAAAAGCGCGGGGCGAGGTGCTGTCGATAGCATATGCCGGCAGGGGGCAGCACCAGGACGCGGGAGGGAAAGCCGTTCATTACGCTTCGGAGACTACGTCGCAGATCATATCCAAATCCATAAGCCGTGGTGGCGGAAGGACGAGCTACCGGGGTCTCGTGGAAGTGTTCCCCGGCGCTAAAAAGTGCAAGTCAAAGGTCGTGTGCGACGCGCTTATCCTTGATGCCAAGTCACGCTCCGATACCTATCCGACGATGAAGATTAACGAACGGGAGACCGCGATCGAACACGAGGCGACCGTGTCGAAAATCGGAGACGAGCAGCTCTTTTATCTCATGAGCCGGGGCATATCGAAAGCCGATGCGGAATCCATGGTTGTCAACGGGTTTATCGAGCCGATCGTCAAGGAATTGCCGCTTGAGTACGCCGTGGAGATGAACCGCTTAATTCAATTACAAATGGAGGGATCGGTTGGTTAACCATACTATTCAATTGATATGCGAGTCCGGCTCAGCCGGACGAAGTCCCGAACATACGCTCTTCGGCTGCGTGGGCGTAGACCACGAGACGAAGGAAGTATGTTTGGGAGAAGGATCCGTGGGATGAAGACGATTCGAACCCAACAGACGATCATCAGGAATGTTTCTTCCGGTGAGATTAGGGAAGATTTCTCCGTCACAAGCGGCGCACGGCTTGTTCTCGTGTATGTGGTAGATGCGGAAAGCGAGGTAACGGTTATACCTTCCGTCCACTTGAACGGAAAGGGTGCTTCGGCGGTCGTCATCGGCATCATACGCGGACTCGGTAATGGAAAGATCAGGATCCATACCCTCCAGCATCATAATGCCGAATCGACGACGAGTAACCTGCTTTTCAAAAGCACCCTTACCGGCGAAAGTTCCATAGATTATACCGGGAGCATACTTGTGGAAAAGAAAGCTCAAAAAACGGATGCGTACCAGCGGAACGAAAACCTCATGCTTGATGAATCCTGCCGCGCGACGAGTTCACCGGTGCTTGAGATTCTTGCCAACGACGTCCGCTGCACGCACGGCGCGATCGTTAAGACGCTCGACCGGGAAGAGTTGTGGTATCTTGCTACCCGTTCAATCGACGAACAACGCGCACGCACAATGATCGCCCGGGGATTTCTGAAAAGCACGTTTACGGTCCTTCGCGATGATGCGGAACGGGATACAATAGAAAGGGAGGTAGGTATATGACCGACCGGATCAGGGTGTGTGCCGAGAATGAAGTGCCGCAGGGAAGTATGAAAACGTTTACGGTGCAGGGGAAGCCCGTGGCAATAGCCAACGTCGACGGCGAGTTTTTTGCGGTCGGCGATACGTGTACCCACGAGCAGTGTTCATTGGGTACCGAAGGGGCGCTTGACGGGAATACTATCATTTGCGGCTGTCACGGAGGGATGTTCGATGTGACAACCGGGGCTGTCGTCGCGCCGCCCCCGCCGGGACCCGTAACAAGCTATGCGACGGAGCGCGAAAACGGAGCAATCTATATAAAGGTATAGATATGTTTGATCTGAAAACCATCAGGAAGGATTTCCCCCAGTTGACCCGTGTCATTAACGGGCGTCCGATCGTGTATCTCGATTCGACCGCAACGAGTCTCAAGCCGCAGGCGGTGATTGACCGCGAAAACGAGTATTACACCCGATATACGGCGAACGTTTTCCGCGGGATTTATACGACCAGCGAAGAGGCAACCGAACAGTACGAGCGGGCCCGAACGCTTGTCGGTACGTTCATCAATGCCGCAAAGGCGGAGGAAGTGGTATTCACGCGGAACACCTCGGAATCAATAAATCTTGTTGCGTATAGTTTGATGCGGGATGGGTTAGTGAGGGGCGACCGTGTCGTCACTACGATCATGGAGCATCATTCAAACTTCGTTCCCTGGCAGCAGCTGGGGGCGGAAAAAGGGGTTTCGGTTGACATCTGGTACAGCAGGCCGGACGGGACGCTTGATTTGGGGGAGCTTGAACGGCTGGTGACGAAACGAACCAAAATCGTTGCGGTGACCGCAGTGTCC
>CAZHOQ010000090.1:0-4491 GCA_964533995.1 uncultured Gammaproteobacteria bacterium | reverse complement strand
ACCCCCGAGTCTATGTCCGGATGGAAAATTTCATCCCGCGGCCACATGCGGACAAACGTGCCGGGAACGCTCATTTCTACCGTCCGCGTGTCTCCGTCGGTTCGGTCTGAGAGGATTACACCGTTGAGGTCTTGCCGATGCCGGTCAATGACACTATCCGCCCAAGCGGGGAAACCTTTCTGGTCGAGGTTTCTCGTCAGCCAGTCGGTGTCCGGGCCCCTGAAGGTTATTTTCTGGGCGATATTCCGTTTCCGCCCGTCGAGCCTGATAAGGTCATAGTACCAGTCCCAGGGCCCGTTTCTTATTGCTTCACCGCGGTCGATATGCGGCGCTCCTTCCCGCGCACTTTCGGCTGCCTCAACGACGTCGGGAAGCATACTTTCGCGGGCCAGCGCTCCGACCTCATCCAGCGCGTCGTGGAAGGGTGCGGATAACGCCTGCGCTTGGGAAAAATCACCCGGCGCAACGGCACCGTACCTGCCTTGATTGGTTAACACGCCCAGGGTGCTTTTGGGCATGATGACGCCATCGGGGAATTCGTGACGCAGGTTTTTCTGGTCTGATGTACGGCGTTCCGTATTCATATGCTAAACGATCAGGAATCCGCGTTTCTTTTTGGTGACGATGGTTGTCGCGGATAGGCCTATGGCACTGAGCACTTTCCGCAGGCGGGAAATTGTTTTATCGATAGCCCAATCGGAATATTTTGTATCGGATTGGTTTCCCCACAGGATGGCCGCGAGGTCTTCCCGGGATACGACGGCACCCCGGTTCTTAATAAGGCGTGCCAGTATGCGCTGTTCCGTAACGCTTAGCATCTGATCGATGCGGATATCGCCGAAAAAGATTTTTCCATCGGCGGAGCGCAATTGTCTTCGTATTGCGTGCTTGGTGAGAAGGTCCGAAAATATCGGGCAGGACGGAATAAACAGTTCGCCGCGGGGGACGACAACACCCGTGTCGATAAGATACGAGCGTATGTCTTGGGGCAGGGACGGAGACGGGTTCGTGCATAACTCCATCATGCCGTTGACGGTACGTTCATCGAATCGGCGGAAGATAAATTCCGCGCGTTCGACGATGCGCGACTTGGAAAGTATTGCGTCCCGGGAGTGAGTATTTCCGTCCCGGATGCTCCGTACCGCTTCCCGGAGAAGCCACAGGTACCCGCCGCACGTCCGGACAATCATACGAACGGCCTGTTCGGTAAGACGCATGCGCCACACATGCGCAAGCGTTTTGACAAACTGCCGGGATTCGGTTTCCGAGTACACAGGGAGAATGGCACGCGTATGCTGGAACCGGTGGTAGGTATGGATGACGTCTGCCCATTCCTCAGCATAGAGATTTGCTTCGGAAAAAATGAGGGTGCCGGCTTTTGGGATGATGGTGACGATGGCATGGAAAAGTTGGAGAATTCCTTTGAGCTTGGGAAGCGGGACCGTTTGCGTATCGATGAGGAAAAAATACGGGTCCAGGCCCTTCGATACGAGTTCCCGCGTGAGGCCCGCGAGTGTATTTGACTGTGGCGCTAGCCTTCTGTCCGTTGTCTCCCGAATATATTGGATGGTGCGCGCCTCGACGGATTCCATTGTGTCGGTTGCCGTTAATTCGACGGGTATCAGTACGTATTTCTGATAATAGGACCCGAGATACTTTTTTTGGATGGCCGGGGAGTCCATGAACGCATGAATCGTATAACCGATGAAGCATCCTGGATAGCAGAGAACGATGCCATTTTCCCCGAACGTTATCGGCGTCAGGATCGCTTGGGCGTGTTTGTGGATTTCTTTTGGCGATATATGGAGTGTATACCCCATAGGATTGTCAGGATTTTACTCCTATCCTGTTTTAGATGCAAATATTTAAAGATTATTCTGACAATTAATCCGTCAGGATTTTGTCAAGCATACCGCAAGCGGTTCCCGTACAGTACAGCCTAGTGAAATCCGAAAAGAGTGAAATCAACACGCGGCGGACACAACAACAGGGATACGCTCCTGATGCGGCCTATATGGCCGTATGGCCGGGGGAGAAGCATATGAGGAAGGGTGGGGAGAGGGCGTCGAAATGGGAAAAGGGAGCCGTGAAGACCGTCAGGCGCCATGCGGCATCGTGATGCATGGGCAGCCCGGGAGATCCTGAGGTACCATAATGACCTATGTCAGCGGAACACGGTGGGTCTCATGGGGGCGGCGGAGAAATGAAAGCCGTTGTAAAAACCATCTCGCAGAGTGCGGAAGGCGAGTCGGTTTTTGTGTTTGATATCCTCTCCCTTTTTATTTTCGCGCTTATCGCGCCCTTCGACGGCCTGGTGTTGGCATCATCCCAGGGTACGGGTTTCGGGGGAGGCCACTAGATTATCCCGACAGCCCCGGGTCCCGGCAGAAGTAACGAAGTCAGCAGGTTGATGAGCGGTGTTATAAGCTGGCTGATCGGCGCAACCCTCCCGAAGACCGGGAAGATAAGGAACAACAGAAAAATCATCCCGTACGGCTCCAGTTCGTACCACTGTTTGGCATACTCAGGGGGCAGGATCCCGCCGACGATTTTGAATCCGTCCAGCGGGTGTACCGGCACGAGGTTGAAGACGGCAAGGACAATATTGAGCATGATGACCGGCTGAATGAAGACATAGGCCATAAATCCCGCAGGGGTAGTCAGGAGGACGCGGAGCAGGACGGATAACAGGGTTGCCAATATGACATTTGATACCGGTCCGGCAAGGGATATGATCGCCGCATCGCGTCTCGGATTTCTCAGGTTGAACGGGTCAAAAATCACGGGTTTTCCCCAGCCGAATCGTGCAATAAGGAGCATAAGCGTACCCAGGGGATCAAGGTGCGCAAGGGGATTTAAGGTCAGGCGCCCCTGGACCCGTGGTGTCGGGTCACCCAAGCGGTCAGCGGCAAGCGCATGGGCAAATTCGTGAACCGTAATCGCGATCGTAAGCGCGATGAGCCATGAGAGGAATGCAAACGGATTGTTGAAGAGCTCACCCAACATATGGTATAGTATAGCCTCTATGGCACTCAAATGCGATATCTGCAGTAAACATTCCGTCGCCGGAGGATCACACGTCCATCACCGGGGTGTGGCCGGAGGACAATGGAAACGGCGTGCGACCCACACGAAACGGGTAATCGGCGTAAACCTCCATTGGGTAAGTCTGCCGGTCAACGGCGTGATGACCCGGCTCCATGCGTGTACGAGCTGCATTAAACGGTTCCGCTTCGACGCGAAGAAAGAAGCAGCCAAAGCCGTCGTAACCGCGTAATATCTTCAACCCTCGCGATAACTTGAGTATTTTTGGACTGTTTGAGCGTTCTTATCGTGCGGAAAAAAGCAGCGTACCTTGTAAGGAAAGGGAGTAGCACTGTCTTCGTCCGGCCGAGCCGTCCGGCTCGTCGGGGGAAACCATCGGTGTCCCCTCGAGATCAATTTGGCTGACACAGGAATACCTGGCATCCCCGGGCATCCGCGGAGAGTTTCCATTCCCCGTTGCATTCCGAAGGCTGCGGCAGTTTTCCGTTGAATGCGGCAAGAGGATCGGGGCATGAGAGACCCGCCCGGCTTCGGAGATCAAGGGCGACTCCCTTCATCATGGCAACCACGACCACAAGGAGAATGAACGCAAGGGTCAGAAACAGCACGAAATTCCATGAACCCAAATCCTTTTTGAGTACGGCTGCTGAGGGTCTTACGGTTGATCGGGATTTTTTGCGGGCCATAGCATTACCTCCTTACGGTCTATATCCACCGTACCGAATTCCGATCAGGGCTGTCAAGAGGTGATATATGCGTCTTTGAACTGGCTCCAGGAAACCGGATTCTTACCTTCCAGTTGTACAGCATCCAACACGAGCTTTCCATTATTGGGGTGCAGCGCGCGGATGATGAGCCGTTTGCCGTTTACCCTCGTCCACATGCCCGGCCACGGGTCAAGGGCGCGGAATTTCCGCTCAATACGGTCCGTGTCAGTCCCGGTCTCCATTGCCGCGTTCAGCACATCCCACGGCTCGAATCCATCTTCCCGTTTGAATTTTTTGGCATACGGAAGGGATGTATCATAGTGCGGTATCGTGCCTTTCACTTTCCCCTCGACGTAGTGGGGAAGCAATGACGTGAGGAGCTTCGCACCCATATCAAATAGTTTCGTGCGCAGGGGATCGCTCGTGTCTTTTGGGGTTATCGGAATTTTTTCCTGGGCGAGGATTTTCCCTTCGTCAAAGGATTCCGAAAGGGTGACGACCGTTACCCCGATCTGGTGGTCGCCTGATAGTATCGCCCAGGGGACGGGATCCGCACCGCGCCAGTGGGGAAGGATCGACGGGTGGACGTTAATGCCGCCGTATTTGGCTTTCTGTATCGTTTCCCAGGGTATTTTGACGCCGTATGACGCCGAGACTAGGATATCTGCCCCGATAGGTTGCAGCGCGTCAATGACCTGCCCTTCGTCGGCATAGAGCCATGGCTTCTCGGGATTGCTGG
>CAZHOQ010000089.1:0-4566 GCA_964533995.1 uncultured Gammaproteobacteria bacterium | reverse complement strand
AGAAAACATACAAGATCGGGCCGGACGATTTGCAGGGGTACCTGGGTCCGACTAAATTCACCTCTTCCTTAGCGGAGAAAAAGGATGAAGTCGGCATGTCGACCGGGTTGGCCTGGACGGAGGCAGGCGGAGATATTTTGTTTATCGAAGTGGCGCTGATGCCGGGACGCGGTAACCTCATACTCACGGGACAACTGGGCGACGTCATGAAGGAATCGGCACAGGCCGCGATGTCCTATGTCCGGAGCCGTTGGAAGGCATTGGGACTGCCGGAGAAGTTTTATCAGAAGATTGACGTTCATGTCCATGTCCCGGAGGGTGCAGTGCCCAAGGACGGTCCGTCGGCGGGCGCTGCCATCGGCACTGCCATCGTTTCCGCGCTTTCCAAAAAGCCCGCACGACGCTTAGTTGCCATGACCGGGGAAATTACGCTCCGCGGCCGGGTTCTTGAAATCGGCGGCGTCAAAGAGAAGGTGATTGCCGCACACAGAGCGGGCATTAAGGAAGTGATTTTACCGAAAAACAACAAGAAAGATACCGTCGAAGACGTTCCGAAGGCGGTCATGAAGGATTTGAAGTTCCACTTCGTGGATCACATGGACGAGGTGTTGAAAATCACTATCCCTGGTCTTAAGTTCGGATCGAAGTAACGAGAAGCTTACTTCGTGAGGTAGTCAAAGACCGTCTTTGACAGTTTCCCAAACAGCTTGTCGATCTCTTCTCCTTCCGCAGTGCCGTTGGTGAAAACGCCGAGGTAATAGGTGTGTTTTCCGTCGGTGAATACCCCAGCGTCGTGGACGATGCCGACCTCCGTGCCGATCTTGTGATAGGACGTTGCCGAATCAGGCAGCTGACTCGGGAGTCTCGTTTCAAAATCCGTGTCTTTGAGAAACGAGAGCATTTCTTGCGTGAGTGCCGGGCTGGCTACCTTCCCTTCGTAAATCATGCGGAACAGTTTTGCGATGTCCTGGTTTGAGGTTTTGTTGGCTACCATATCCGTTTGCGTCATGCCCCAGGTTGCCACGATTTCCTTGAGTTTCGGAAACCCGATGATATGGTTGGCGAGGATATACGCTGCGGTGTTGTCGCTTTGCTTGATCATGAGTTTGGCAAGCGTCTTAACCGAGTAGACGGTTCCCGGTTTGTTATACCGTATGGATCCGGTTCCGTAATCCTGAATGTCCGCGGATTGAATGGTGATGTTGCGGTCAAGGTCAATGTCCCCCTTGTCGGCGTAATAGTAGAGGGCAGCGAGTATTGGGACTTTGTTGACCGATGCTGCGACATAAATCTGCCCCTCGCTTGTTCTGAGTGCAAAGTTTGACGTGTAGTCCTCGACGACGATGGAGTAATCATTCCATGCGCCGTCAATGACGGCGTTTATTTTTTCCGAAAGTTCATCTGGGTCTTTCTTTTTGGCGAAAATATTAAACGAACGCTTCGGTGCTTGTGCGACCGCTTTCTCCACAACGACGGGCGTGTCAGGGATGGGGGAAATGATCTGCTGTCTCGGGGAGAAAAGTAATTTATTGAGTGAAGTAAAACCGATGATGACGATGATGAGAGTGGCAAGTCGTCTGACTCGCGTGCGCTTATCGTGCATTGTCATGGGGGCATTGTATCACAGGGATTTCCCAATAAACCTGAAGATTTACCGTGTGAGCGGCGTATTTACCCCAGCCCACGGCCCATTGCCTTTCAGGATGTCGAGAGTCAGGGTTGCGAGATTATTTGCCTCCGTGGATTTCCCGTGACGCACAAACCATGGGATTTCCATGATGCTCCGGTAGGTTAACTGCATCGCAAGGCTTCGTTTGTCCTTGTCACCTGGGTTGAGGCGGAGATACTCATCAATCATCGCGCGCTGATGCGGCGGAGAACCGGCGGCTGACGTGACGAGCCAGTCGATCATCTGCCCCCGTGTGCCGTACCCTTGCGCCCGGTCACCGCCGCTTACCGTGAAGTGGATTTTGCCATCCGGGTCATGCTTGATATGGATGTTATCAGGATACAGCGTTCCGTGGGCAACGACGGCATCTGCTGCAAGTCTCGGGTTGTCTACCGTGCCGTTTTGATGGGGATAGAGGTCAATATTGTTTTTAATGAGGCTTGTTATTCCTTTGGCAACGTCGTATGTTACGTCGACGTTTGAAAATACCGCCTTCATCTGTTTTGCAATCTCTGAAAGTTCGTGGATGCGGTCGTCTTTTCCGGTAGGTGAGATCCACCATTCTTTTCCCCGGAAGGCATACCCATTGTTTTGGGGATTGAGCCAGCTTTCCTTGGGGAAAGCGACGTTCGTGTTCCGTGCCCATTGCTGGAAATCCGAAGCGCTGACATGCATGGCGTTGAGGACGCGAACGAGGTGCCGCAGTTCATTCGGGTGGATTCTTGACGTATTCATTTTGTGGATGCCGACCGCCCGGTTTTCCGCGCCCAATGGTTCGAAATTCCTTCGGAAGCGGACCGCCGTCACGTGCCGTCCGTCTGGAAGTTCTCGGCTGCCGATGATGCCGGGAAGGGGATTCATGCCCAGCCGTTCCGTATTCCATCGGGATTTGAGGAAGTTGCCCATATCCGCTTGGTACGAATAAAACGTCGCGTCGTAACGGCGTCCTTCGTGGGACGTCGGGAAGTGGATGATTACGTTCGGCTCGGAGCTACCACGGGTTTTCCCTAAGACGACGGCTTTTTCGCCCGGGCACGGGGCATGGGGCTTTTCATTAAACGGTGTACTTGCTTCCGCGGAAGTCAGGATGCCTCCCCCGCGCATGACCTTGCCGTCCATGAGGGTGACGCCAAGTTCGGCTGCGGTGTTTTTGAGAAGCTCGGTTTCGGCAGGGACGGCAACGTGCCACCGTTCGGTGAAGTGTGCCTCCCGGGGCTTTCTTGCGTATGGGGCTTTGATTGCCTCCGTCATGTGAGGGTATTATACATAATTTTATCTCAACCGGGTAATCCTAGGTGTATACTACGTTTGATGAACATACGGTTAGCGCTCATGGGGGATAAAAAGCAAGTGCTTGCGCTCATGGACGAGATGGGGGAAGAAATCAACAAAAAGCGGGGATACGATACGGGGAATGTTATGGCGGTGAACGTCGGTGGCCCCGTTTTTGATGAGATCATACGCCGAGATGATACACATATATTCGTCGCAGAAGACGGTGGGAAGATTATCGGCTGCGTGACGTTTTATGTCCTTCCCAACATCCGGCATGGGTGGCATCGGGGGCATATCGAGGATATGATCGTAAGTAGCACGCATCGCGGAAAGGGTGTTGGATCAGCATTGTTTTCGGCGGTTAGGTTGTTTGCAAAAGACCATAATATCAAGGTTATCAAACTCGACAGCGGCGTTGAATTGACCGATGCACACCGGTTTTACGAAAAACAGGGAGGCAAATTTACGGAAAAAATGTTCCGGTTTGACCTATGAACCTAAGGATTCGGCGAGCAACTATTAAGGATCTTCCCAAAGTCCAGTCGTTGAGCCAGGAGCTTTTTGAGCATGAGCGGCAGTTTACCGACGAGTTCAATATGGAGTGGTCCAACTCAGTACATGGGAAACGCTACTTTGAGAAGGCGCTTCGGAGCCGAACGTCGTTTGCGTTTCTTGCGGAGATTGACGACATGACGGTAGGATACATCCTGATCCGATTCGAGCACCATGCCTGGCGGGCATACCTGCCGATAGCCGAGGTAGTGAATTTTTCCGTGCACCCGATGCATCGCGGACAGGGGATAGGATCAAGGCTCTTCGAAGAAGCGAAAAAACTCGCCAAGAAGCGGGGAGCCAAACGGATGAGCGTTGAGGCAATCGCCGCAAATACAGGTGCTGTCCGGTTTTACAAAACCCGCGGGTTTTCCGAGTTCGACATCGTACTTCTTGCGCGCCTCGACTAACCGGATTGACTCATCACGGTGTAAAACCTATAATCTTCGAAAATATGTGTTTGCTATCTCACAAGGAGGGCATATGAGAAATCGGACGAGTTCTCGGGGTGCACTTGTGGGTAGTATTGCGCCGATGAGTAAGAGTATCCGCGCAAACGTCCTTCCGTGGGTCGCCGATGCGTTTCTTGCTGAGGGAAGCAAGAGAGGGTTGCAGGGAGAACATCTCGTGAACTACGTGGGAGAAAAACTTGTCCAGGCCGGAAATGCGGTCGATGAGATGGAGCGCTCTTCACGATCAGGACGTCGCGAACAACCCGGTGTATAATGAAATATATGGCACAGAAAATATTCCAGGGACACACGGTGGAGCACGGCTTTGTAACAGTAGACATTAAAACCACTCGGCGGGGTACGGGATTTCTTGTGCGTAGACTGTCTGATGATCGGGTGTTGGATATGTTTTCAACGGACATAAAAGGTTCGGAGGCACGGAAAGCATTCCGTAGAGATGGAAAATTGACATTCAATTGGATGAGGACGAATACGGAAGCACACTATGCGCACAAGCAGGCCGAAGTACGCGCCCGCCATCGAAGAGCGTCCAGCTAGCCGAACCCACAGTATAAATGATAAAATACCGCTATCGCCCCGTTCGTCTAGCGGCCCAGG
>CAZHOQ010000088.1:0-4584 GCA_964533995.1 uncultured Gammaproteobacteria bacterium | reverse complement strand
CCGCCAGGTATAGTAGGGCGGGTCCGACGCCGAATGCCATGATAGTGTGTAGCCGATGACGCATACGAGTCCCCTCTTATGGCGCGTGACGCCAACTAGATTATACTTATATCGGTAATATAGGCGTTCTATGGATGCAATGCGACCGGGGATTGACTATATAGGAATTGCTGTCGGTGCGCTTATCACCAACGATAAGGGTGAGATATTCCTGACGAAGCGCGGAGCAAGCGCGACGAACGAACGTGGCACATGGGAGATTCCCGGAGGGAAGGTGCGTTTCGGCGAGACGCTCGAAGAAGCGGTCAAGCGTGAGATCATGGAAGAGTACGGCGTTGATATCCTGCTGATCCATCAGTTTCCTGCACAGAATCACCTCATCCCTAAGGAGAAACAGCACTGGGTACCCACATGCTTTATCGCGTGTATCCCCGCGGGTCAGCGGCCAAAGATACTGGAGCCGGAAAAGTGCGCGGCCATGGGGTGGTTTGCTCCCGATGCGCTCCCGGAACCGCTGTCTATCATCACGGTGATTGATGTTGCCAATTACCGGAAATATCTCTCGAAAAAAGATCCGGATATGATACACTCGTAAGTATGCCAAATCACCCGCGACACGAAGAAAAAGAGGAGTTGGTATACGCTGCCTGGAGTTCGCCGTCGCGGTTATTCAAGAGGCGGGACCGCGAGTTTTTTGTCAATATTCTTGCGATCGTATTTTTGCTTTCCGTAATTCTCGTTTTTATCAGGGAATTCGTCCTTATCGCGACGGTACTTTCCATCGTGTTTTTGATTTACGTCCTTTCGACGGTCCCGCCCGAAGAAGTAAATCACCGGCTGACAAATTTGGGGATCGAAAGCGCCGGGCATTTCTACCGGTGGGAGGAGTTTGCTGATTTCTGGTTCGAGGAGCAATGGGGCCAAACGATGCTCGTCCTGCGGTCATTTGTGCAGCCGAGGATCATTATTCTTTTGGGCGCGCAGAAAAAAGAATCCATCCGGGAGGCCGTTGCCCGTCACATCCCCTATCGTGAGGAGCCGGATCGGAATTGGGTGGATAACGCCGCGAAATGGATTTCCGAAAAAATCCCCCTCGAGAAGCCCCAAGCCTAGTCTTATCTCCCGTTCCATAGTAAAATAGAGCCCTTGGCCCCCGTAGTTCAACGGATAGAATAGGAGATTGCGGATCTTCTGATGACAGTTCGATTCTGTCCGGGGGTACTAATGCGTATGAAGATAGCCATTTGCGGCAGCCTCACGTTCCATAAAGAAATGCGCGATGTCCAAGCGTCGCTCGAAGCGTCCGGGGTATCGACGATCGTTCCCAAAAGCCTCTCGCTTATCGAGAACGAAGGATACCAAAAACCAAGGACCGTGGAGGAGCGGCTGACGGCGGAAGCCAAATACGATTTCATCCGGGAGCACTTCAAAAATATCGAAGATGCGGACGCGATACTTGTCGTTAATCCCCAAAAGGACGGAATTCCCGGTTACATCGGCGGCAATACGTTTTTGGAGATGGGGCTCGCGTACTATTTGGGGAAGAAAATTTACCTTCTTAATCCGGTACCGCATATGGGCTACGAATTGGAGCTTGCTTCGATGCATCCGATCGTCCTGCAGGGCGATTTAACCCGGATTGGAGTATAATTGGGTGACTCTTGGAAGGATGCCGGAGCGGCTTAACGGCCAGGTCTCGAAAACCTTGGGGGTCATTTTTGGCCCACGGGAGTTCAAATCTCCCTCCTTCCGCCCAAAGGAGCGGTACTATGACGATCACCATTTGCGGGAGCATGCAGTTTCACAAGGAGATGGCACGGGTCCGGAATGCGTTAATGGCCCGCGGATTTATTGTGCACGTACCCGGAGAGCTGGATGACATCCATAAGAACGAGTCCTATATGGATACGGATGAGGAGCGGATCACGGCAAAGATCGAGTACGATTTCATCCGGGAACACTTCAGGAAGATAGAGCAGTCGGATGCGATCCTTATCCTAAATTATGAAAAAAAGGGGATTCCCGGTTACATCGGCGGCAATACGTTTTTGGAGATGGGGTATGCGTTCGGGTTAGGGAAAAAGGTCTATCTCCTCTCCCCTGTCCCCGAGATGGATTACAAAACGGAGATGTTTGCCATCCAACCCATAGTGATCGATGGTGATTTGCAAAAGATTGCCGCTTAAGGCTCGACGGTCTTACCGTCCCGCCGAATCGCCGAAAGATATGTCCGGACTAGGGTTCCCTCATGGTCGGTGAGCATGAGGGCGCCGCCGTTTATCCCTTTCAGTTCGGCATTTTTCTTTTTTTCCACTCCGGTTGACCCGTCATAATTCGTTGTCGAGTACAGAGCCGAACAGCATTCCGAGAATGCCGTGTTGGAAAGTGTGCCGAGTTCGACGACATCGTTGGGGTGATATAGTCTCGTGAACGCATCCGTGAACGTGACGCCGGAGAAACGGGATAACGAAACGACATTGGGATCCGCTTTGGGATGCGGTATAACGCCGACCGGGATGGGGCGGTCGGAAAGCGAGTTGCCAAAGAGGCGCTGATGGATGGCGACTTTGGGGAGTTTTCCGTCAAATACCGTTTCCAAAAGGGAAAGCAATGCGTCTTCTTCCGATGCCAGCATTTTGCCGGGCGTTACCCATACCAGTACGCCGGGAACGTCTTCGGCAAGCGCCTTTTTGTCGCTTCCCACGATCGTGCCCCGCAGTGCGGGCGAGACCGACGTTACAAGACGGGTGGTATCCGTAATCCCGGGGAAAAGAATCGACCAGTCCCACTCAAGCCGCCACCGGTTATCTTCCAGGACGACCGGCAACGCAGTTTCGAGAGTAAACGATCCTAAGCGCATGGTGGAATAGGTGATTTTCATCGGGATGCGAGTCACCCGCCGTTTATAGTACTGCGGGTCTTTTGAAAGGGTGATTTCGATATGTTCGATTTCACCGTCTGATAGGAGGGTAAGGCCGCGGGTGCGAAAGGAAGCCGCATCGGTAGCTGCGCGGAAACGGGTACTCGTCTCCCGGTAGATATCGGAAAACAGGGCGTGTTCAAGGTTATATTCCATTTGCTGGACAAATCCGGTCGGCGGAGGAAAAAGAATGTGCCATGAGAGCGTCGCGTTCACGAGAAGAAGAAGTGACACGAGAAGCAGTGCGATGCGGGACGGTACGCGGGTGATTGCATGTACTCCGGCAATATACAGAAGGGGAAGGATGACGGTAAGGTAGCGGGTCCAGAACGGAATGACTGCATAGGTCCCGATAATAAGGGTGACCGTTCCCAGAACAGTTATCCACGCGGGTTTGTGCCACTGTTTGGACCGAAGGGATAGTAGTATCGATATAGCCATTGCACCCCATGCGGGCGTCCATTCCGACGCCGTATGCCACGCACGGGTAAACAGATTCTGGTACCGTCCGGAAAACAGGGTGACGATGGCACTCCCCCATGTTGCCGTTAGGTTACCACTTCGGTAAAACGCTATGATCCATTTTTGTACTTTGAGCCATTCGATGAACGAATGACCCTGTAAAAAGTATGGGGTGTACGGGATGAGATATCCGGCTGCCGCCGAAACGGAAAACAAGGCGATTGCTGAAATCCGCCTGGTGGTTACCCACAGGTACCAGAAACCAACGGTTGCGAGGATGGGTGAAAGGAGCGGTGCTTTGGTCTCGGAAAATAATCCGAGCGCAATGCCAGCCGCGACAACGCGCAGGGGGATCCTGCCTGATTTGGGCGTAACCGACAGCAGGAGATAGACAAACAGGGTAAGCGTCGCGGTTTGGATTCCATCCATCATGGTGAGTGCATATTGGTTCGTGATGAGGGGATCGGTTGCCGTTAGGAGTGCGGCGATGAGTGCGTACTCCGTCCGTTTAAGAAGCGTTTTTGCAAGAAAGAACGTGAGGGTAATGAGAGCGATGTTTACCCATAGCCCATACACATAGGCATTATTGGTAAGCCGGATGGTCATGCCGATGAGGTATTTTCCCAAGGGGGGCACCTCCGCATTAAGAAGCGTCGGATCCCCGCCGGTGATTAGCCGGTAGCCTTCATACAGGTAGAGGCCGTCATCACCGATCGTGCGTGGGGAAAGCGGGAGCTTCCATTGGGAGTGTTCGTATTTATCTTTCCAGTATGACTGGTCGAATGGGGTTACGTAGAGCGCCCTGTTCGCGTACAGGACAAGACCGATGTATGCTATCAACAGGCCCAAAAAAATAAATCCGATTTTCCGCATGGTGCTGCTCTCATTCTACCAAAGAGGGCTTGGGAGCGGTATAATAGGAGCTGCGCTCCCGTAGTTCAATGGATAGAATGCGGCCCTCCGAAGGCTGTGATGGCAGTTCAACTCTGCCCGGGAGTACACGGTATTATGAAAGACCAGAAACAACTCACGAACTTCGTCTATGAAGCGGCGAACGTAAAACGAATGCTCCGGACCGGGTGGCAACGGCTTGGCGATAACGAGGAGGGCGTCGGCGAGCATTCCTTCATGACCGCAGTTATCGCATACCTCATAGCCCGGGAAATCAATGAGGATGGCAATCCCGACAGACGGGTATCCAT
>CAZHOQ010000087.1:0-4702 GCA_964533995.1 uncultured Gammaproteobacteria bacterium | reverse complement strand
CGGGATCCTCCTCTCCTGGGTTAGCAAGATAGATGGGCTTGCCGTCCGTGTCGACTGCGAGCCCGAAATAGGTCAATGTCGTCAGATAGTTACGATAATCCTTATCCGCCTTGTCGAGAAGCCAGTACGGGAGAAAACCAATAATCTCGGGTTTCCTGATGCCAAAACGAATAAGAACGGGGGTATCGAACCGCAACCATCGTGCCCCGGCGTACAGAATAATGGCGCCAATACCGATACCAAGCAACAGGGATGCAATGCCCAATGCAAGCCGCCTCATATCGAAGCCAAGTATATCATGGGGCGACAAAATGTCTGGTTATGTATGGTATAGTACATTCTATGCACGTTATCGATCTTACGAAGCCTATCTATGACCACATGCCGGTGTTTTCCGGTGATCCTGATTTACTGATCAGCCAGGTGTATACCCTGGAAAAAGACGGTTGGAACATGAAACGGGTCGCGATGAATCTTCATGACGGAACGCACGTCAACGTCCCTGTCCACGCGGATCCCCAAGGCAAATCCCTCGATGACATCCCGGTCGAGCGGTTTATGGGTCCGTGCGTCTTGTATCAGAACGGCATGCGATTTGATGCACAAACCGGCGTCCTATTCCGAGACGCAAATATCGACATGACGATCGCCCAACAAATGGCAAAAACCCCTCCGAAATTCATTGCACTCTCGGAAACGTTCGAAATGGATCTCGAGGTGGAAAAATTCACCCTCACAAACGGTATCCTCTCGTTCGAAAACCTCACCAACACCAATCCGCTTCCTGCGTCATTCATGTTCTACGGGTTTCCCCTGAAAATCAAAGAAGGCGACGGGTCACCCGTACGCGCGGTTGCGATGTTTGAGTAATGATTACTCGAGGTAATCCTTAAGTTTCTTGCTTCGGGAAGGGTGTCGTAATTTCCGTAATGCCTTCGCTTCAATCTGCCGGATGCGCTCACGGGTGACGCCGAATTGCGCGCCGACTTCCTCAAGCGTTCTGGGCCTACCGTCTTCAAGACCGAACCGCAGAATAAGCACCTTCTTTTCGCGGTCGGAAAGCGTTGCGAGCACTTCTTCCATGTGTTCCTTGAGAAGTTGTCTTGAGGTTTGGTCGTACGGCGTGGGACCCGGATCGGATATGAAGTCCCCAAGATGAGAATCCTCTTCGTCGCCAACGGGCGTTTCCAGACTGGTGGGTTCCTGGGAAACCTTCATGATCTCCCGGACCTTCACCACGTCGACTTCCATCGCTTTGGCGATTTCCTCAGGCGTCGGTTCGCGCCCGAGGTCCTGCATCAGCCGGCGGCTGATTCTGGCAAACCGGTTAATGGTTTCCACCATGTGAACGGGTATCCGGATGGTACGAGCCTGGTCTGCTATGGCCCGGGTGATCGCCTGGCGGATCCACCAGGTGGCATAGGTCGAAAACTTGAAGCCTTTGCGCCAATCGTATTTCTCGACGGCCCGGATAAGCCCCTGGTTGCCTTCCTGGATAAGGTCAAGGAGACTCATGCCCCGGCCGATATATTTCTTGGCAATCGACACGACGAGCCTTAAGTTTGACTCGATAAGCTTCTTTTTGGCACGCCGGTCACCCTTCTCATACCGCTTGGCAAGACTCATTTCATCGGCAAACGTAAGGAGCGGGATACGGCCGATTTCCTTTAAATACATCCGGACGGGATCCGAGATGCCTTCATCGGAGGCGCGAACCAAGGCCTCAATCTCCTTTTCGAGATCAGCAATGCTCTTTCTGGCTTCCTGCTCGATATCCGCACTCGTCGTCTCGAACACGTCAACGCCGGCCCGTATGAGTTGGTCGTATAAATGATCAAGTTCAGGAATTTTTTCTTCCGGCTTGGGGAAAAGTCCGAGGATGTCTTCTTGGGTAACAAAGCCGTTGGTCTTGCCTTGTTTAATGAGAGTCACGGAATTACCCGCGTTTTTTGCGTTCTTCATAGTGTCTCCGAGAATCTGAGTCCGCCGTATTTTGACGGGCTCACGACTTCGCTTAATTTCACATTATACCGTAATTACGGGCTTTTTTCCAGAGCCACAAGTTCGTCCGTGTATGCCTTCAGCTGCCTTTGCAGCACAACATAATCCTCGGAAGAGGCATCGGCATCCCGAAGCGCCTGACTTACCTTGCTCATGCTGTTTCTAATCCTCGATCGTTTCACCTCCCGGATTGCCTTGTCCCACTCCCGCACGAAACGTTCCCCATCGGAAATCACGTCGGAAATGTCCCAAAGGAACGCCTCATCAAACACCGGGATGAGCTCAGGCGGCAGCGTATCCGCGAAATCTTTAGCGAGGAACACGGGATGCTCCCTGGCAAAAGAGCCGAGTTTTTCCAAGATCGCCCGCACGGGAGCATAACCGAATGATCCGGAGGACAGTGTGTCGCTGTTGCCTTCCAGCAGGTCCTTTGTGTTTCCCTGCAAAAGAAGCGCCAAAAGATATACCTCCCCTTTTTCCGAACGCGAAAGCAGGGGCTGATTTTCCGCTGCTTCCTCCTTCGGCACAAACCCTGCCCTGCTCTTCATTTTCGCGAGGCTCTCTCCGATCGCCTCTTCCGGAATCCCCAGACGCTCCGAGAGTTTCCGGATGTAATGGCCTCGGACGATAACGTTTTCAATTTTTGCCAACACCGGCACATATTCATCGGTGATCTTCCGCTTGCCGTATGCCGAATCCTTGTCATATCGGTTCATGGCCGATGTCAGGAAATAATCATACATCGGGATCGCTTCCTTAACTGCCTTTTTGAGAAGTCCCGGATGTTCGCGGGCCGCTTCATCAGGGTCTTTTCCGGAAGGAAGCGACAACACCCGCATGTCGAATCCGACCCGATCCGCAATTTCGATACCCCTTCGTGCCGCCGCGTCACCGGCGACATCACTATCCAGGGCAAAAACCAACCGTTCGCAATACCGCCGGAGAAGCCTGGCGTGATCTTCCGTCACGGCGGACCCCTTGATCGCTACCACATTGGATATTCCTATCTGGAACGAAGAGATGACGTCCAATTCCCCCTCCATAACGACTGCCTCATTTTCTTTCTGGATGGCATCATGGGTAACGTCCATCGCGTACAATACCTTTCCTTTTACGTAAATCGGCGTTTCCGATGTATTGATATACTTGGCCTCCTTGGCATCCGGATCCAGCACGCGTCCGGAAAACCCGACGACATTCCCGCGATGGTCTTTGAGCGTAAACATGACCCTCCCCCTGAACCGGTCGTAGTACCCCCTGCTACCACGTATAACGAGGCCGGCGGTTTCCAGTAACGGGCCGTCGTACCCTTTTTTCGTAAGGAAGGTCAGTAACCCGTCCCAGTCGTTCGGACTGTATCCCAGGGCAAACGTTTTCATCGATTTATCGGTGATCCCGCGATGGGCAAGATACTCGCGTGCCGTCGATCCCACGGCATGTTTGGTTAAGAGATACTGATAGTACTCGCTCGCCAAGTGATTCACCTCATAGAGTTTTTGTCTGATTTTTGCTTCCGGCGTATCCGCAGGGCGGCGCTCAAGCTTAACCCCGGCCCGGTCCGCGAGGGTTTCCAGTGCTTCCGGGAAGTCAACATGCTCAAGCAACATGACGAAATCAAAAATACTGCCTCCTTTACCGCATCCGAAACAATGGAATGTTTGCCGGTCGGGGCTCACGATAAACGATGGGGTTTTTTCCGTATGAAACGGGCACAGGCCTTTGAAGTTACGCCCCGCCTTTTTAAGGGGTACGCGCGCGCCCACTATGTCAACGATATTCAACCGGGCTTTAATTTCATCAATGTCCGACATGGCAGCAGCAGGATAGCACAAAACGGGACGCAACAAAACGAAGGTTCCGATTAGTTATTTGACAATTGGCAAGGGGAAACGATCGCTTCTATATGAGAGGTAATACCGGATACTCTCCCCGTGATCGAACGCGAATGACTCGGGGGGCGGGAGGGCATCCATCGGCACCCACGAGACTTCTGCAGTTTCGGAGTCTTGTTCGCCCGCCCTCCGGGTTGGCTCAATGAGAAAATCTATCGCGACATTCTGCCTATCTTCATGCGGACGGTTGGGATTCGTGTTGATTCGGAACATGGAAATGATTTTTCCCTCCCAGCCGGTTTCCTCGCGAAGCTCCCGAAGTACCGCCTCCTCGGCAGTCTCGTCCCGGTCCAAAAACCCGCCGGGTAATGCCAACTTCCCCGCTTCCAAAGAAAGCGTTTGCGCCCGCTTCACCAGCAGCAGTTTCCCATCCTGTTCAACGATCGCATGGACGACCACATGCCGAAGCTTCGCATGATTCCCGTTCTCAAACGCACACGTAATCATAGCTTGGAGTATACCGCAGATAATTCGGCTCCGTCGATTTCTGGCGCGTAGAGCTTTTTAAATGGCGGCTTCGGGATATCCCGATGATCCCGGTACACCGCGACATAGACATCCGCATCTTCCGCAGCAGTAACCCGGCGCATTCCTTTTCTATTAAGCATCGGTATGATGACGCGTTCGGTATACGGCAGCTCCTGACTTATAAAATACGTTGCTCCGTCCGGAAAGGATTTCTCCCGAAGGTACTCAAATAGCTGCTTTTGGGATATCCCCCAATAATCGAAGTCGAAATTTGCCCGCACGCGCCGGTAATCTCCTGCCAAACCGTTAAAGTACGCATATTGATACGGATGATTCCGGAG
>CAZHOQ010000086.1:0-4769 GCA_964533995.1 uncultured Gammaproteobacteria bacterium | reverse complement strand
TACTCAATCGAAGGCCCAACCGATTTCAAATTCGCATCGTCTGGGATCGGTGAGATCGTCGGCACCTCCTTGGGCTACGTCTTTGCCGCCGCGGGAATCGGGCTCCTCCTCATGATTATCTCGAGCGGATTTACGCTCATGATGTCCGCAGGAGACGCAAAGAAGGCCGCAGCCGGAAAAACGACGCTAACAAACGCCGTCATCGGATTCATTGTGGTCTTTGCCGCCTTCTGGATTACCCAGATCCTCGGGGTTATCTTCGGCTGGGAAGGATATATCCAGCAAATATTCGGGGCGTGATTATTTCCCAAACCTGCGCTTGCGGGACTGGTATTCCTCGATTGCTTCGTCAAGCTTCCCTGGCGTGAATTCCGGCATGTAAAAGGACGGGAAGTAGAGCTCGCTGTAAACCCCCTGCCACGGCAGGAAGCCACTTAAGCGCTGCTCCCCGCTCGTACGGATAATAAAATCGGGATCGGGAATGTCTGAGGTATCCAGGGCACCGGAAATCATCGCTTCAGTCACCGCCTGATCTTTTGGAAGCTTTCCTATCGCCCGAACTAACTCGTCTCGCCCGCCGTAATTTAACGCAAATACGGCCGTAATTTTTGTGTTTCCTTTTGTTTGCTCCACAACCTTTGCCAGTGAATCTCGGATATCCGGAGCGAACTTTGAAAGGTCGCCAATCACGTTGACCCGCACCCCTTTTTCATGCAGGCGCTGCCACCGCTTGGCAATGACGTGCCGGAATATGCGCATGATGCCCTCAACCTCCGTTTTGTCCCGCTGCCAGTTTTCCGTCGAAAACGCCCAAAACGTCAGGTACTTCACTCCCCTTTTGGCGGCATGTTCGACAAGCGGCTCCAGCACCTCGTCTGCCACTTTCTGATGCCCGGCAAGGACGGGCAATCCGTGCTCCTTGGCCCACCGGCGGTTGCCATCCATGATGATTGCGATATGCGTAGGAATGCCCGATGTATTCATAGATAGTTAAAATACGTGATCGGCAATGACACGCGCGCCTTCCGTCGGCCGGTTTTGAATAATTTCCACGATACCGGGAATATTCCGGAGCCTTCCCGCCACCTCCGACTCATGACCTCCTTCGCAGAGCACGTGGACATTGGGACCTGCGTCAATGGTAAAGTATACCGGCAAACCATCCCGGCGCCAACGCCTGACTGCGTCCATGATCACGCGGGTTACGTCATTCCAGTACATGAGCGGCGGCACTTGCGATTGCATCACCTTGTGCATATCCAGGCAGTCTTCCTCCGTTATTTCCCCGAATTTTCTAAAATCCTTCCGCTGAAACGCACGCTGGATTGCCGCCATGCGCCCCGGTACGGCGGCCAGACGCGTATCAAGATACGGGCTGGAGCGAATGGTCTCCATACCCTCGGTCGTCGGCACCTTCTTCATGCGTTTATCGACAATAACGAGAGTGTCCCGGATATCCCAGTAATCCGGAGGATAGAGGGAATACGCATAAGACGAATCGTTGTCTATCCCCTTCTCCCATACAACGAACCCGTCCGGAATGCTCCGGCATGCCGATCCGCTCCCCTGGCGTGCAAATGTCGTGAGCTCTTTTTCCGAAAGTGAAACGCCAAGTGCGGTAAAGCCGGCAAGGGTAAGTGCTGCGAATCCTGAGGCAGACGCAGCCGATCCGGCGCCTTTGGGGAACGTATTCCTCGTGACTATCATGGCCTTCTCCGTGCTTCCCGCTCGCGCCCGTATGCGGTCCAGCCCTCTGATAACCCGGCTAACCTCGCTTACCGAAAATTCACCGTCGAGCAGCCGCACCGAATCTTCTTTCAACGCTGAGGAAAACTCAACCGTGGTAATTGTGTACGCGCCGGACATATTCATCGAAAACGAGTCGTTTAGGGGAAGCCGAAGCTTGTCATCCGATTTTCCCCAATACTTGATAAATGCGATATTGGCTGGTGCCTTTGCCGTCGTTTTCACAGGTTAATCCCCGCCTTTCGTAATGAATACAGAGACCACTGGGTTACTCTTATCTTCTTTGTAGACACGTCAAACGCAAGGCGCCGCGGATCAAAGAACTCAACCCGCTCCACTTCCTCCGGATTCGGGCGAAACGGGCCGGTACTTTTGGCCGTAAAAAGTGTGCTCATCTCGGTTTCGCGTTCGCTTTCCACAAGATGCTTTGACACAAAGGTAAGCGGTGCGTCTATTCCCAACTCTTCCTGAAGCTCCCGATGCGCAGCATCTTCATATTCCTGGCCTTTTGTGACGTGTCCGGCCGCCGATATCCCCCACAAACCTGGGTCCATATCTTTTGTGCGGCTGCGCTTTTGAAGCAACACCCGTCCCTTGTCGTCAAAAACCAGTACGCCGGCGGTGCGGTGAATAAGCGATTTATTGTGATGGCATTCATAACGGGTTTTATACCCCAGAACGTTATCTTCGGCATCAACGACGATAAACATTTCATCCTGGTTATCGGTTGTTTCCAAACGCACCCCCGGGGCACCGGGCAAAATGTGCAAAACTAACCCACCAACTCGCGTTATCGCCTCTTCGACCGCTTGCCGTTTTTCTGCGGGTACTAAGGCGATCATGCAGTCCCCTCCCCCCGCGCCAGAAAGTTTTGCCCCCCACGCGCCTGCCTTTTTTGCGGCAGAAATAAGTGTTTCCAGTTTCTCCGAGCTCACACCCAGATCCCGCAAATAATCCTGATTAAAGTCCATGAGCCTGCCCACCCGCTCAAAATCCCCCTCGCGTAATTTTTCCTTCGCCTGATCGACCAACGCGGATATCCCGTCAAAAATCCGCTCCACACGGACCTTGTCCCGTTCGCGTTTTGCCGCGACGTCCCGCACGATCGACGCCGTATCCGCCTTGACCCCGGTAAATCCCACGACCAGCGGCATGTCGGGGACCGCAAGCGGCTCGATGGTGCTCCCGCCGGTTATAAAATAAAGCGTCCCGCCCCAAATCGCCGCCGCCACATCGAACCCGGAGCCGACCCCCTGCACCTCAAGAGTTATCTTGTATGCCCCATCGAAAAGCTCATTGTTCGTAGCGTTCGGACGGAGCGCCTTGAGTGCGGCGATTGTCACTGCTGATGATGATCCCAGTCCGAATGTTCCCGAAAAGCTGCTCGTTGCGACCAGCGATTCGTCCCCTTTCCCCCATAGGTGTACGGCAGCATCAAGAAAACGCGTGTCGCCGGCCCCGCGCGCGCCCGCTTGTACGTACATCCGCTCCGATATCGCCGTCACTATGCACGGCCTGCCGTACACGACCGCGTGATCGCCCATGAGAACGAGTTTCCCCGGCGCCGATGTTGGAACTATGTTCATGCCAGTACCTGTTCTAATTTCACTCCCTCGCCTCCCAGATGCACCTGGAATGCCGGGTACATATACGAATCGGCAAGCTTACTCAACACGGACGGAGTATCGTGAATGGCAATAACCACGCCGGAGCCGGTTTTCATGCCTCCGGCACCGCTTACCTTGGCAACGCCGCCTTTCTTTTCTATGGCGCGGACAAGCGTTGCGGCGTCTTTGGATACAATCTCCATCGCCTCAAGGTGCCGCTGGTTTTGGGTAACGGCCGAACGGAACGATGCCTCGTCCTCATCGTGGATTGCCGCAGCCATACGCCGCGTCACCGCCTCCATATCAGAAAGAAGCAGCGAGAATCTTTCCTCGTCCCGGTTCCGCACGGTTGCCACATGCGTAACGAGATCGCCGGTGCTTTCCGTCCTTCCCGTATTGATAAGCACAAACGGGGAAAACGATTTTGGGATTTTGAACGGCAAAAGCCACAGGGTCTTTAGGAATTCCAATTCCTTCCGGTACCAGAGTATGCCGCCATGAGTAGCAACCGCCGGGTCGCTCCCCGACGAATTCACATGTTTAACTTTCTCCGCCTGATACGACACCTCATTGATCGCTTGCGCATTCCACGGAAATCCGTGCCATACCGTAAGCGCACCGGTGAGTGCGACGGCTAGTGCTGCGGAAGACCCCATGCCGCTTCCCTGCGGTATCGTCGATTGGATGTCTATGGCAATCCCGGCGTCTGTCTTGGTTTTGTGTTTTTTCTCGAACGCGTGAGCGACGGCGTTGACATACGCGTCTTCTTTTCGAAGATCGGCAAGCAGATTCTCTCCCGATCGTTTTTCAAGCGTCACGAAAAGCCGTAACGACGTCGCGATGATGAGGGCGGGATTCCCGTAGACGACTGCGTGTTCCCCGGAAAGATGGAGTTTTCCGGGTGCGGAAACGGTAACTTTTTTCATATGACGGGCTTTGCCTTGATGCCGTACGGGATAACGCCGTCGGGGTCCGGATGGGTCACGCGGCGAATGATGGTAACAACCTTCTGACCAACTGCCACATGACGCTCGTCATAATCCACAAGCTGACACGTCACGCGTTTCCCCTCCCCCACGTCAACCAAAACGACGGGGTACGGCGCCTGATCGGTAAAGTCTCCGGGCGGCACCCGGACAACCGTCCAGGAAAGAATCGTGCCCGTTCTGCCAACTAGCTTTGCGACATTCTTTTGGTTCCGCCAGATTTTAACCGGACTTTGCATAGTATTTACCTCGTAAGAATATGAACAACGGCAGTCGCCCCGCTTCCGCCGACATTATGAGCTAGTCCGATACGCGCACCCTTCACCTGACGTTCGCCACCCACACCCCGAAGCTGATCCACAAGTTCAACGATCTGTTTTATGCCCGTTGCCCCTACCGGATGTCCGCACCCCTTGAGTCCCCCCGACGT
>CAZHOQ010000085.1:0-4836 GCA_964533995.1 uncultured Gammaproteobacteria bacterium | reverse complement strand
TCAGAATTTGAACGGCTGAAGTGCATTTTTCCCCGTCTCCGGCTTGGACTCCTGCACGGCAGGATGAAACCCTTGGAAAAAACGGCGGTTCTCAAGGCTTTGCACGACCGGAAACTCGATATCCTGGTTGCGACCCCGGTTGTCGAGGTGGGTATCGATATCCCGGAGGCAACCATCATAGTTATCGAGGCTGCGGAACGATTCGGGCTCTCGCAACTGCATCAGCTCCGCGGCCGCGTCGGCAGAAGGGAAAAGCCCTCCTACTGTCTCCTTTTCACGGAAACGGAAACTCCCGAAGTAACGCACCGCCTGAAGGCCATGGAAACCGTACACAATGGCCCGGAGCTTGCCGAACTCGATCTTATGCTGCGCGGCCCCGGCGAGTTATTCGGAACCCGTCAGCACGGAGTGCCGGGATTTACGCTTGCCAAGCTAACAGACACGAAGCTCGTCGCCCGCGTGCAGGCGTCCGTCGACTCCGTTCTTGCCTCGGACCCGGATCTCACCAAATTTCCCCACTTGAGGGAATTAACGGAGAAAGGTACAATAGAGACCACTCAATCATGACACCATTACCGAAAAGACGTCACTCAAAACGGCGACAGGGCAAACGCGATGCGGCCATCCGGTTAAACCTGCCGGGATTATTAACGTGTCCTAACTGCGGCGCGATGCGCTTTCCCCATCAGGCATGCAAAAACTGCGGGTATTATGCCGGACGGGCAGTCGTCGTCAAGAAAGAAAAACGCAAAAAATCCTAAAGTCCTGAAGTGCCGTGTGTCATGCGTCATGCTATGCTTAACATGACGGGTGATACCCGACACCGCTCTGTCATGAAGACCCCCAACGATCCTAGGCACCAAAAACGCATCAACCGCATGCAGCAGCTCTTCAGCTACAGCTTCCGGGAAAACGTGATACCCGAAGACGTGTCTCCCGTCATCGAAATGCTTCCAAAAATCGATGCCACCATCGAGAAATCGGCACCGGAATGGCCGGTAGACAAGATCGCGAAAATCGATCTTGCTATCCTCAGACTTGCCATCTGGGAACTTCTTTTTGAAGCGAAAGAACCGCCGAAAGTCATCATCGACGAGGCCGTCGAGCTCGGGAAAACGTTCGGTAATGAGCACAGCGCCAAGTTCGTCAACGGTGTGCTTGGAACGATTGTGAAAACCTGAAGACTATGACACTTTCAGATCTCGAACAACGGATCGGCATACTTTTTAACGACAAAACCCTTCTTGCGCAGGCGTTTGTGCACCGGTCGCACCTTAATGAGTCGAAAGACCGCAAGCAATCAAACGAACGCCTCGAGTTCCTGGGCGATGCCGTCCTTTCGTTTATCACGTCCAGATACCTCTACGAGACCTACCCGGATTATCCCGAAGGAACCCTCACGAATATCCGCTCAACGCTCGTCAAAACCAAGAGCTTGGGCACGGTGGCTACGGAACTTGGATTAGGCAATCTCCTTCTGCTCTCGAAAGGGGAGGAGTCCTCGGGCGGGCGGACGAACGAGTCGCTCCTTGCGGACAGTTTCGAAGCGCTCCTGGGAGCAATATTCTTGGACCAGGGAATCGGCAAGGCAACGGAATTCCTGACTGCCTTTCTCTTGACCAAAACCGAAGATATCGTCCGTACCAAAAGCTATGTCGATTTCAAGAGCTTGCTTCAGGAAATCGTGCAGGAAAAGACGAAACTATCACCCCTGTACCGTGTCGTAAAAAGCGAGGGCCCTGACCACAATAAAACCTTCTGGGTAGAGGTGCTTACGGGGGAAACCGTCATGGGGCAGGGACACGGAAAAAGCAAGCAGGAAGCGGAGCAGAAGGCCGCCCAAGCTGCGCTTGAGAAATCGGGAGCTATCTGATAAAATTGATTCTCTATGCTGAAAATACGTTTAGCCCAATATGGTGCCAAAAACAAACGGACCTACCGGATCGTCGCGATCGAGGAAGGAAAGCGAAGAAACGGACGCCCGGTTGAGATTTTGGGATTTTATAATCCGCTCGTCAAACCGGCACAGATGAAAATCGACGCCGAACGCATCAAGTTCTGGCAATCCCAGGGCGCACAGGTCACGGTAGGAGTGGCTAAGCTTCTTAAATCGTAACATATGAAAGACACCCTCCGTTCCATCGTCGTCTCACTCGTAGACCACCCGGACGACGTCATCATCGATGAGCGCATGGACGGGGACGCGACGATCCTTGTTATCCATGTTCACGCAGAGGACATCGGCAAGGTAATCGGGAAAAGCGGACGCATCATCCGCGCAATCCGGGATCTTATGAAGGTCATCGCGGCGAAACGGAACATCTATATCGATGTGGAAATCGCCGAAGACGACCGGGCACAGGAACCCGATCAAACCGCCTAACAGGGAGTTTCCCACCGCTATTCGTATGCTGATTTCGGTCGTAACACTCTTCCCCGACATGGTCAGATCCGTCCTCGAAACCTCAATCATCGGACGCGCGATTGACAAGGGAACCGTTACGGTTTCGTATATCAACCCCAGGGATTTTGCGACCGACGCCTACAAAACCGTTGACGACCATCCCTACGGAGGAGGTATCGGTATGGTCCTTAAGGTGGACATACTGGATAAAGCCTTATCCCACGCGATAGACGCATCCCATATCCCGCGGGAAAAAACACATGTCATCCTGACTGACCCCAGGGGAAAACCGTTCCGGCAGGCAAGCGCGCGGTCACTTACCTCCTACGAACATCTTGTCTTCCTCTGCGGCCACTACGAGGGCGTAGACGAGCGCGTGCGGAGCCTTGCGGACGAGGAAATTTCGATCGGCGACTTCGTTGTGACGGGCGGGGAAATTCCCGCCGTACTCATGATAGACGCCATCGTACGGCTTATTCCCGGCGTCCTCAAACATGATGCAGCGACCCGCTCGGAATCGTTTGAGGAAGGATTATTGGAGTATCCGCAGTACACAAGACCGCTCGAATATAAAGGCGTACGCGTTCCCGACGTCCTGCTTTCCGGGGATCATAAAAAAATCGAAGCCTGGCGGATAGAACATGCGCGGGACATTACCTCCAAAAACCGTCCCGATCTTATTAAGGCGAAAACGGATCGGACTTGACCCGGCCGATGAGCGGAGGCGGCGCCTCCGTCGTCTGGGTGGTCACCAGAGGCATCTGGGAAAGCTTCGTGATAACCTCCTCATCCGCGGCAGTAAGCGTCGGCAGGATCGCCTTGGTCTTTCCGATGGAGGTCGGAAGCGGCTCATAAAACGCATCCATATCGACGGAAATCGTAATCGGACTTATATCCTTCGGGAACGTTATCGAAAACGTCTTGATACGAAGGAGTCTCCGGACATTTGGCGTCAGCGTAATGAAGTTTTCCAGAGCGCTCATCCCGCCTTCTACAGTAATCGTGAACGGAACGGTCCGGGTCCCGATCTTTTTTTCGGTTGCGGATATTTTCGAAGCTGACGGAGTAGCGAGCGTTGTCCCCCCCGCAAGATTCATGGCCTTAATCGCAACGTTTGTCTGCGCCGCGACACCTTCCACGGTCTCAAAAAGAGTCGGGAACGACCGTTCGGCCGGTACTGCCGACAGGGCATTGGCAAGCTGTTCGCGCAGTGAAATTTCATCCAGATTCTGGAGGGCGGCCTGCTTCTCGGAAAGAGTCCGTATTTCCCCGCTTAAGGTGACAGTCGTTTGGACCATCTCCTGAATTTTGGCGATACTGGGGATCGCGGCAAACAGGATACCGACGACGCAAAAAAGAATGATCACTCCGGAAATGACCAGGTTCTGATACTGCCGTAGTGTTGATTGGATGGTACTCATGGTGCGAAAGTCGGATAAAACGATACGGACATATGGATTCGTCCCGTTTCAAGGAGCGCAAACGAAAGAAGCTGCGGGGACCGGATTTTCCGGTCCTCAAACAGGAGCATGAGGTTGGCGACATATAACACCGCATCGTCAACTGAGAATGCTTCCATATCGGCACTTACCCGCCCGGACTCCTCGATGGTTAAGCTCAAGAAGCCGCCATTCGGGGCGATTTCATTGAGTATGGGAAACAGTTTGCCCCACGGCTTGGCTGCGTCAAGCGCTTTTGCCGCAATACCGACCCTGTCTTTGAGGGAGAGTAACAATCCTTCTTTCGTCGTTTGCGCGTTGATATCACGCGCCAGCGTGACTTTCTCCATCTCGAGCGACCGAATCCTGCCGCTTAAGACAAGAAACGTTACCCCGATGATAAGCCCGCCGAGGAACAAACCGCTCAGAAGCCAGACGGAAACGACACGGAGCTTGCGTTCAAGCTCGTTGAACTGCTCAAATGCGCCGGCTTTCCGTTGTAAGAGATTGATGTCGCTCATAGAGGTCCATAGGTATCAGGCGTCCCGAAGCGCAAGGCCGACGGACACGGTAAAGGTCGCGCCTTCGCGGTCCAGAACCATAAACCGCGGATCCCGCTTGATGCCGACCCACGGATTTGCCAGTTGCGCCTCAAGCCCGACGTTCTGCGCGATATACACCACCATACCGGGGAGTTTCGCGGTACCGCCGGAAAGGAGAATGGATTCCACATGGTCTTCCTTGTGCTTCTCGGCATAGAACGCAAGCGCCCGTTTGATTTCCCCAATAATAGTGTCCATGATCGGCCGCACTGCGTTCACGATTTTTCCCTGCAATTTATCCTGCTCCAGCCCGTACGTCCGCTTGAATTCTTCCGCCTGGTTCACGTTGAAATCCAAGCCGGATACGAGCGCGCGCGAAAGCGCCTCGCCTCCTGCCGATATCGACCGGGTGAAGGAAAGGACGCCGCCTCTGAGGATCGCAAGATCCGTC
>CAZHOQ010000084.1:0-4967 GCA_964533995.1 uncultured Gammaproteobacteria bacterium | reverse complement strand
AACGGTATGGGTTCGGTATCTCCTATCAGAGTCTTGATGTATTAAGCGGTGGAAAGTTCCGGTTTTTCGTGGGACACAGCGGCTCCACCCAAGGCACCGAAGCGTTAACGATTTTAAGTAACGGCAACGTCGGCATCGGCGTCCCCTCCCCGACTTCCAAGCTATCGATTGCCGGTGCCAGCTCAACCATCTCCAATACGTCCGGCGATATTATCCTGGATGCGGCATCGGGCTTTTTTGACTTCTCGGATGATACGCTGATGAACGTCAATGCGCTCGGCATCAACGACGCAACTCCCGACTACGATCTGGAAGTCTCCGCCGCCGCGGGCTCCACGCCCATTTTTGCCCTCTCTGATCCTGAAGTGAGTCATAGTTATACGTCCGTCGTAAATGCGGACGTCTTTGCGGCACTTTCCACACTATCCTCAACGGAAGGCGGCGCATATCTCCTGGGGTTAACCGATACGAGCGCCACGGCGTTACAATTAGCCGGAGCCATAGGATCGGCAAATCCGACCGATACGACCCCGGCCGTAAAAATAACGGGGAACATCACCACCGGGGACATGGCAGTGGATTCGACGCTTGGCGGTACCAACGCGGATACCGTATTCCAGATCGCAAACTACGACGATACGGCGGGATTCACGATGCTCGGTAACGGGAATATCGGCATCGGCAATATCGTTCGGCCGGTTGCTAAGCTTCACATCATCTCAAATCCCCTTTCCGCAAGCTACACGACGGGTAGAGCCGCCCTCATCATCGACCAGTTCGAAAACCAGGACATTATGAGCGCCTCCGCATCCGGAACGACCGTATTCAGATTGGACCGGAGCGGCTATGCGTACGCCGAACGGTTCGTCGACAACGGTGCCACCACGTATTTCGTCGATCCCGGTGCGAGCGGATCAACGCCGTCGGTCAACATTACGGGCGATATCGTGAGTGCGGCGAACGGCTCAGTAACCAACACATTTGCGATCAAATCCACATCAAACCGGAACATTCTTGTCGATGCGGGCACCGGCGACATCATCCTGGGTGCGGCGGACGGCACGGGCGCGGAAGTGTGTGTCAGCGCGGACGGCTCCTCCTGTACCGGGAAAATCGACGTGGCTACCGTCGACCCTCCGTACACCATCGAAGGACAACAGTATGCGACCTACCTCACCGCTATGACGGGCGTAAAAGAGGAAACGACCGGAAAAGTGGAAACGTCGGAGTATGTGGCGGGCGTAGGATACCGCTCCGTCATCGATTTTGCCGCGGCTCCGGCGGGATCGGATATCTGGCTGTTTTCGAGAACAAGCGACCTTACCAATCACATCGGGGAACTCGTCGTATTACTCTCCACGGAAGGCAGCACGCGTGCGTGGTACATGATCGATCCAAATTCGATGAAGCTTGCCATCTACACCTCGCGGCCGACCACCGTCTCCTACCGCCTTACCGCACCCAGGTTTGATGCCAGCCGCTGGGGCAACAACCGCGAAGGAGGCCGGAATGGTCTCAGGATTTCCAATGAAGGCCGACTCAATCCGACAAGCTCCGAAACGCCCTGGGCGGACCCGCTTGCCGACCTTACGATCGAGCAGGTGGACGGATGGAGCTCGTTGTATCGGATACGGAACGCCCAGGGAACCGTCCTTGAGGAGGCAGGAAGCTTCGCCCGGGTCATGGTTGCCAATCTCCGGACGGGAATCGCACAAGGCGTGCAAGGCCTATTTGAGAGGCTTACAGTCACGGAAAAAATAACTGCGCCCGTTGCCGAAATTCCGAAACTTCAAACGGATGAGATACTCCCGGCTACCGATGATTCGCCCGGTATCGCCGTAACCCTGGGACAGTCGCAGACTCTCTCGATTGTCAATAAAACGGGAACGCCCACCACGACATTTGACGAGGTCGGAAACGCGACGTTCGCAGGCGTACTTACGTCCGAACGTCTTGATACGGAATCCGCATCAGTCGCAGGCGAACTGTATGCACAGCGTATCGTGACGAGTTTCGGAGATCTTGCAGACCGGTTCTCGTCCGTCGAGTCATCTGTTGCCACCATTGCGGCAATCCCCGAACCGGTTGTCTACCAAAGCACGTTCAGCGCCGAGCTTGAGCAGGCGGTTGCGGTAACCGACGGCGACCTGGTTGTGAATACCGACCTCTTTGTCCTTGGCGACAGCCTGTTGTCTGATGCGGTAGTCACCGGTTCGCTTATCGTCGGCAACATGATCCGTGTCACGGAAAATATCATCGAAACGCTCTCGGAGACACTCTACATCCAGAAAAGCAAACTTGCCTCAGTCGACATCCTGGACGGCACGTTCATCGCGGATATCTACAACCGCATCTTTATAAAGGGATCCGTCGCGGTTTCCGGAAACACGACCGTCGGCGGCGTACTGGGTGCAAAAACCATCGCGCCATTGGAAAGCAGCGATCTCACGATCGATCTTGCCCGGCCGATACCGGACCACTTCGCAACAGAATCCGGATCTCCGTCTTCAGGGTTTGCCGATCTTCTCATCCGCGGCCTCAATGATAGAATCGTCGCAACGATCGACGCGTCAGGGAGCGCGAGCTTCAGCGGCAATCTCACAATCGAGGGCGCGACGAAACTTATGGGGCCGATCCAGGTTTCCGAAAGGAGTCTCGGCAGTTCGGTCGCCGTGAACGAAAACCAATACCAGCTGACCATCAGCGGATTCACGCTCCCGGATACGGAATACAGCTTCTTCGCAACACCCAGCTGGGAAACGACGGCATGGGTATCGCAGAAAGCAACGACAAGCGCGACGATCAATTTCTCAAAAAGGGCACCCGCAGACGGCACTATTGACTGGCTCCTACTCCTCTCAACGCCATAACCACTCCGCACCGTCGCTGATGATTTCCCGGTCTCCGTCGAGCGTCGTTAGCACTCGGCCGGCACTATTTGCCAACATACGGAGCATATCCTGGGACGGATGTCCGTAGGAATTCCTGCCCACCGAAATGACGGCGACCCGCGGTTTGAGGCTGGTAAGAAAGGCCTCCGACATGGCAGTAGTACTCCCGTGATGCGGTACTTTTAGCAATTCCAATGTTGAGTCTGCTAATTCCTCGCCACGATACCGCTCTTCAACACGCGTATCGGCATCACCCGTAAACAGGGCGTCAAACGTGCCGTACCGCAGCAACACCACGACGGAATCATCGTTTAGATGATCCGTGGAAGCGCCCAACACGCGGGATTGCACCTGCTCCTGCGACGGCCACAGCACAGTGAGCTGCGTATCTCCGATGGCGATACGCTCGCCCTTAGTCACGGCCTTTTCCGTGATACGGCGGCTTTGGATAAGCCTGGTGAAACGCTCGAAATCCTCCGTCGGATTACGGGAACCGCTCCGCACGACATAACCGACTTGATATCGTTCGAGTACCGCAATAAGGCCACGGAGATGATCGTTTTCCGGATGCGTCAGCACGACAACATCGATCGTTCTATCCCAGAATGGCATATGCCGGCCAAGGCACCCGAGCACTTTGTCATTAGGTCCGCCATCGACCAGCATATCCCGGCCATCGGGAAACATGACATATGCCGCATCCCCCTGCCCGACGTTACAGAATACTATATGCAGTTTCCCGTCCGGTAATGATGCAAGAATTTGGAATACCAATACTAATCCTGTAGCAATACCGCCAATAAATAATCCTGTTTGGATTTTAAACATAATTCGGGAAATATAGATTCAATTACTGAACATATATTACCCCCATCCGGTAAGTACAATAAAAATACGGTAATAATTCATAAACTTATAGAGTATATACATCGGACTATTTTTATATCCTGTTCAGCCACGGGCATATATAGTTTGATATAGTTAAATTCCTACGCTTGCTAACGGAACCCTACTCATAAATTGGATTGTCCGGACAAGATATTCCAAAAACAGCCAATCAATCAGCGCAAACGTCTGGCCAAGCGGCAACCAGGCCCAACCGGCCACCACCGTCACCCACCCCAGCCCCGTCAGCGGTCCGATGACCCACCCGATGGCAAGATTGGCAAGCGGCGAAACAAGGGATATCCGGTGAAAATGGAAAAGTATCAGCGGTACCGTTAAGCTCTGGGCGGCAAGTGTGAGACGAAGATCATCTTTTATACCAGAGGTAAGCGCTTGAGGAATCCACGATTGAATACTTGTTCGGCGATCGATATTTTGATTCCTTTCGCGCTGATCACCATTTTCAGAAGAATCCTGATCTTTTATCGTAGCAGGACCCGCATTCACTTTCCCGAAGAGTATTATCCCAAGCGTCGCCAACGCCGATAGCTGAAACGATATATCAGTCAACCATGAAAAATTGAAAATCAGCATGCCGCCAACCGCGACTCCCCATGAAAGCAACGCAAGATACTGCCTGCCCAGTAACACGGCAAGTACGGAAAGGCTCCCCATGATGGCCGCCCGCACGATACTCGGACTCGGTCCCACGAACAATACAAACCACACAAATAATACCAGCGTCAGGGCGCTGGCAATCCGCTTGCCCATAAGCCCGACAAGCTGATCGGAGACAAGACGCCCCAGGATAGAGAGATTCTGGCCGGAAAGCGCCGCAATATGAATCGTGCCGCTTACGATTAACGCATCATAAAGCTCCCGAGGTAGTGCGGATTTCGTGCCGAACATGAGGCTCACCAACAACCCGGCGTGCGGCTCAGGCAAGGTCTGACGGATGACGGAGGTCAATTCGGTAAGCGTGAATGGTGTCATATCTCAGAGCGTAAGCTGATCCTTGAGTTTGCCGAAAAGATTGGTACTCATTACTTTTTTTTCGACGAGCTCCTCCAACCGCATATATGGCCTGCCATCGATTATTTTTTGTGCCGTGACCGGCCCGACCCCGGACAACGTATCGAGTTCGGACGCCGACGCAGTATTCACATTAATACCCAGCGACAGTACGCCGCC
>CAZHOQ010000083.1:0-5051 GCA_964533995.1 uncultured Gammaproteobacteria bacterium | reverse complement strand
GCTTTATATGTTTCCCGGCGGGAAATTTCCGCTCCGGCGATACGGCCGGCAAGCTTGATTTTGACACCCCGGGCTCCTGCCGTCATCACGCGGTCCAGCGTCTGCATGCAGATCCTCTTGTGCGGCATCCGTTTTATCAGCTGGTCCGCAATATTGGTCGCAACGATCTGGGCGGAAAGATTCGGCTCCTTCACCGGCTCGACGACTACCTCCACTTTCATTTTTGCCGCGTCGAAGGCTGCCTTCCCCAGGCGTTTCTCGCGGGCAATCGTCCGCAATGTCGCTTCCACGAATTTCTTGACGTCCTCAAGTCCTGTGCCGCCGCGGCCGATGACGAGTCCGGGCCGGGATACGTGAAGCACGACTCGGATCTTATTGATGGATCGCTCGATTTCAACGCTCGCCAATCCTGCCGGCTTTAGACGCTTCACCAGGGCCTCGCGGAGCAGGACATCCTGCAAAAGAAGATCCGCATACCGGGAATCATCGGCAAACCACCGCGATACCCAGGTATATAAGGGCCCAAGACGAAAACCGTATGGATGAATTTTTTGTCCCATAGTTACCCTTTCTTCTCGTCCTCCGTAAGGACTACTTTTACGTGCGACATGCGTTTTTTATACCCGTGCGCCATACCCCGGCTTGCCGCGTGCCATCGCTTCATTACCGGTCCACCCATCACGTCGATGGCTGCAACCCTGAGCGATTCCACAACCGCCTTCTTCGATTTTGCATTGGCGACAGCGGAAGCGACAACTTTCAAGACCGGCTCGGCTGCCGCTTTCGGAAGGGCTGCCAGAGAGGCGAGCGCTACGCTGACTTTCTTGCCCGTTACCGCACGTGCAACCAGCCGCACTTTGCGCGGACTCATTCGTACATATTTTGATGTTGCCGTGTATTCCATATACGAAACATTAGGTCTTATCCATGGTGCGCTTCGTTACCTGACCATGGCCTCTGAATGTCCGGGTCGGGGCAAACTCCCCGAGCCGATGACCGACCATCGCTTCCGTAACGAAGACTTCCGTAAATACTCTCCCGTTATGCACACCAAACGTAAACCCTACGAATTCCGGGCTGATTTGAGACGCCCTCGACCACGTTTTGATAGGTGCCCTTGGTCCTCCCGCTTTCTGTTTGTTAATTTTTGCGAGTAACCTCGGGTCGATGTATGGTCCTTTTTTACTGCTTCGTGCCATAATTATTTCCTCCGTCCGACAATAAATCTATCTGAGTATTTGCGTAATTTCCGTGTTTTCCTTCCCAACGTGCGCTTTCCCCACGGGCTCTTCGGCGATTTCATACCGATACCGGATCTTCCTTCTCCTCCACCGTGCGGATGGCTCCGGGGATTCATGGCAACACCCCTGACCTCCGGGCGCTTGCCCATATGGCGCGCGCGTCCCGCTTTGCCGATCACCCTATTTTTCCATTCTTCGTTCCCGATCTGTCCCACGGTTGCCTTTGCCTTTGCGTCAAACACCCGTGTTTCTCCCGAAGGAAGCTTCACCTGGACCGCACCTCCGTCCTTTGCAAGGAGTACGGCGCTGTTGCCTGCTGAGCGGACCATCTGTGCACCCCTGCCCGGCTTGATTTCCAGCGCATGGATCATGGTTCCTACCGGCATGCTTCCGAGAGGCATGCAGTATCCGACTTTCGCGTCGATATTGGTTCCGCTTAGGATTTTGTCTCCGACCTTAAGCCCCAGGGGGGCAAGTATATACCGTTTCTCCCCGTCGCGGTAGACCAAAAGCGCGATGTTTGCCGAACGGTTCGGATCATAGGAAATCTCGGCGACTTTTGCAGAAACATTGTCCTTGTCCCGTTTCCAATCAATAACCCGATAATACCGTTTCTGCCGGCCGCCCTGGTGTCTTACTGAGACATGTCCGAACATATCCCGTCCGGATGATTTCGGCAATATCCCCATCAGTGATCGTACAAATACTTTTTGCATACGTTATGCTTTCGTTTGGTCTCCGATCTCAAATATCGCGATTTTTTGGCCTTTTTTGAGTTTCACCATCGCCTTCTTCCAATCGGGACGGCGTTTCATGATCATTTTCCGACCTGTCCTATGAAGCTTGCCCGTCCGTTTCACCGTCCGGACATCCGTCACATTCACCTTATACAGGTCAGAAATTTCCCTTGCGATATCTTCTTTTCTAAGACGCGCGGGAACGGCAAACGAGTACCACCCGCCCTGGGCAAGGATCATAGATTTTTCCGTGATATGCGGGCGCAAAAGTTTCATATCAGTTCGTAAAATGCACTTTGCTTTCTTCTAATGCGCTTTTGGTAAAAACGATCGTTTTGTGCGTCAGAACTTCATACGGATTCACGTCTGTTGCCCGGACTACATCGACGCCTTTGATATTTCTCGATGCCCGCACGAGCTTCTCCGCCGCCTTCGGCACGATGAAAAGCACGTTCCCCATACCAACGGATGATTTCAATGCTCCGGCAACCACCTTGGTTTTCTCCGCATCTTCGATGCCGTCCACGACAACCGTATCAGCAACCCTCGCGGCAAACGCAGACAGCAATGCTTTCCGCTTCATATCCTTGGACATGGTCAGGTGATAATCCCTCGCTACCGGTCCGAAGACGATACCGCCGCCCACAAAGATCGGCGCCCTGATGGAGCCGTGGCGTGCACGTCCCGTACCCTTTTGGCGGTAAATTTTCCGGGTTGATCCTTCGACCTGTCCACGGGTTTTGGTTCGTGCCGATCCTTCCCGCTGATTCGCCAAAAAAACCCGGACATACTGCGCGAGTATTGCTTTGTTCACCTTGCCGCCAAACAGCTCTTTCGGAAGATTTTTCCCGGCAGATACCGGTTTTTCTTCCGACTGTGTCTTGGCTTTCACGGACGATGCGGCTTTCGTCGAAGCTGCCGTCGTTTTCTTTGCTTTGGTTGCTTTCGTTGCCATACCCGTTAGTTTTTCTGAATAATAAGGAGCCCATTGACGGCTCCCGGAACGACTCCCTTAATAAGTAAAATTTGGTTTTCGGCGTCTACGGACACGACTTTCAGATTCCTCACCGTTACCGTGTCGCTTCCCATTCGCCCTGCCATACGTTTGCCCTTGTAGACTCTTCCCGGTGTGGTCGTCTGACCGATGGAACCAGGTGCCCGCTCCCGGTCTGACTGACCGTGCGTCCGGGGGCCTCCCTTGAAGTGATGCCTTTTTACGACTCCCGCAAATCCCTTGCCTTTGCTCGTCCCCGTGACCCGGATGACATCACCGGCAGTAAATACGCTTTCAACCTTGACTTCGCTGCCCGGCTTTAATTCCCCGAGATCTGAAACCGTGAATGAACGTAAAAAGCGGAGCTTTTTGTCTTCGAGCCCCGCTTTCTTTAGGTGTCCCAATTCCGGCTTGGTAATATTCTTAAGGTATCCGAAACCAAGCTGGACGCTTTTCCAATCATTCGCATCTTCAATCTCGGTAACCCAGTTCGGGCCGGCTAAAACCTGCGTCACAGGAATACGCTTGCCATGTTCGTCGAAGGCCTGCGTTATACCAAGTTTTTTTCCTAAGATAGCAGTAATCATATTAGCCACAAAAAAACCCGCATCTCACAACGAAGCGGGTTTGCCGTAGTTGCGAGACTTTTGGTTTACTTCCTGACGTTATCCGCGTTTTGTCGCGTCATATCAAGAAATCCAAGTATACCAGAGTATCTCAGTAAACTCAATTACATCTTGATCTCGACATCCACCCCGGCCGGAAGGTCAAGGTGCATGAGTTGATCAATGGTTTTATCCGTCGGTTCGACAATGTCAATCAGCCGTTTATGGACTTTAATCATAAAGTCCTCGCGTGAATTCCGGTCGATAAACGTGGCCCTGGCCACATTGAAATGCGTTTTATCGGTCGGAAGCGGAACGGGTCCCACGACACGGGCACCCGTCCGCACTGCGGTATCGAGTATCTTCTGGCAGCAGTCATCAATGATCCTGCTGTCGTATGCTTTTAATCTGACTCGTATACGACCTTTTGGCATTGTATTAAAGAGCTAACGGATAACTCTTCCTAATGTTACGCTGTTACTTTCGTCACAACTCCCGCCCCGACGGTGTGGCCACCCTCACGGATAGCAAACCGAAGTCCCTCTTCGAGGGCAACAGGCACGATAAGCTTGACGTTCATCTTGGTTGAATCTCCGGGCATGACCATCTCGACTCCCTGGGGAAGGGTGCACTCACCCGTCACGTCGGTCGTCTGGACGTAGAACTGCGGCCGGTATCCCGTGAAGAACGGCGTGTGTCGTCCGCCTTCTTCCTTCGTAAGGACGTAGACCTCAGCTTCGAATTCCGTGTGCGGCTTCACCGAACCGGGAGCAGCCAAAACCTGTCCGCGCTCGACCTGCTCTTTTTCGATTCCGCGAAGCAAGACGCCGATGTTATCGCCGGCAAGGCCCTCATCGAGCTGCTTACGGAACATTTCGACTCCGGTCACGACGGTCGTCTGTGTCGCTTTGACTCCGACGATTTCCATCGTCTCGCCGACTTTGACTTTCCCGCGCGATACGCGGCCGGTGACGACGGTTCCGCGGCCTTTGATCGAGAAGACGTCCTCGATCGGCATAAGGAACGGCTTATCAAGTTCACGGACCGGATCCGGTACGTACTCGTCAACCGTCTTCATAAGCTCCTGGATCTTCGCTTCGGCTTCCGCATCACCCTGGAGGGCTTTGAGTGCGGATCCGCGGATCACGGGAATCGTGTCTCCCGGATACTTGTACTTCGTCAGAAGTTCGCGGACTTCCATCTCAACCAAATCGAGAAGCTCCTTGTCAGCAACCATGTCGCACTTATTCATGAATACGACGATGGCCGGAACGTTCACCTGGTTAGCTAACAGGATATGCTCCCGGGTCTGTGGCATCGGACCGTCCGGTGCGGAAACGACCAAAATCGCTCCGTCCATCTGGGCGGCTCCGGTGATCATGTTCTTGACGTAGTCGGCATGACCCGGTGCATCAATGTGGGCATAGTGCCGTTTTTCGGTTTCGTATTCTGAGTGGTGGATGTTAATGGTGAC
>CAZHOQ010000082.1:0-5186 GCA_964533995.1 uncultured Gammaproteobacteria bacterium | reverse complement strand
TTCCCTGATGAATACCGTAAGAGAATTTTTGTCTACTGATTTGACGAGCATCTGGTAGGTGTTTCCCGCCGAAAGGAATTTAAGAAGCCGGAATGCCACATCGTCCGGAAGCGCGCCCAAATACGTGTTTGCGAGGCTCCGGACTTCAATCGTATGATTTTTTGCTTTCATTTCGACCTCGTCGCCCGGCGCCATGGCGGATAAAGCCTGTATCGGCGCGACGTTGACACACTCGATTATTTTGGTTTTGCCCGCTTCCTCAAGGAACGACATGGGGGCTACCATACTCTTGCGCGGATGGATGAGGTCTTTTTGTCTGACGGAGCTGAGCTTCTTGAGGTTTTTTGCCGCGATCTGGTTGTAGGTGTCGATCTTCGTTACTTTAAGGAACGTTTTTTTGGCAAGCGTCAGTTGGCCGCTTTGCAGGTACGCAAATCCGAGGCGGTTTAGGAGGCTGATATTGGTTTTATCGGTCTTTAAGAGCGCGAGGTTTATGCGGATAGCTTCATTCCAATCCTGGGCAAGGGCTGCCGAAATCGCAGCAGCATCCGAAATTTGAGGGGCGCTCATGGTGGACAAGAGTATCAAAGTTTCTTGAGTAATGTCAATACGAACGTTAGAATAGGGGATACGGACACAATTCTATGAGCGGACATTCCAAATGGAGCAAGGTAAAACACCAGAAAGCGACCACGGACGCGGTGAAAAGCGCCGCATTTACGCGTGCGTCGCGCGCACTCACCGTCGCCGTCCGTGAAGGGGGAGGGGTTACGGATCCCGTGAAGAACTTCCGGCTTCGGCTGGCTATCGATCAGGCTCGGGCAGTCAACATGCCCAAAGACACAATCGAACGGGCAATAGAGCGGGGTAATGCGGGCAACGCCCAGGGTTATGAGTCGGTTATTTACGAGGGGTATGGTCCCGGAGGTGTCGCGTATCTCATCGAGGCCGCAACGGATAACAAACAGCGGACAAGCGCGAATGTGAAGCACCAGCTTGACCGTGCCGGTGGATCGATCGCAAGTCCTGGGGCGGTCGGTTTCCAATTTTTGCGATGCGGTATTATTCTTGTCGGGAAGGGAGAAACGACACTCGATGCGCTCATGGAGGCAGCGCTTGAGGCGGGAGCTGATGACGTTATCGAGCGGGATGACGTGTTTGAAGTGTATACGAAGGATGTCGCATTATCCGAGGTAAAAGAGAACCTCGGGCGAACCGGTCTTGGCATTGAACATGCCGACCTTATAATGAAAGCGCTGCAGATTACGCATCCCGACCCTGTTCTCCGAAGTAAGAACGAAGAGCTTATGAATGAACTGGAAACCCTCGACGACGTGCAGAAGGTATATTCAACCATGGAGTAAGGGTATGTGGAAACAACTCACTAACAGTATTAAGAAGCGCCTAAAGCGGTGGGACCGGGCAATGACGCTTTCCAAGCGTCAGCAGTTTGTTGTCATCACGGTACTGCTTACGGCGGGGCTTATGACAACCCAGCTCGTTTCTTTGGATTTCCGCTACCCGATGATCGTCGCGTTGTCCGTAGCAAGCTACCTCCTGTGTGCAGTCGGCCTCCGGGAGGACCTCAAAGGGCATGAGTGGGCGACGTTATTGATTTTGCCTACGCTCTTTACCGCTGCCGTTGCCGTTTTTTACTTTTTGCTGCCGACCCGGTGGCTCACACGGCTTCCCATCGCGGTTTTGTACGCGGTCGGTATGTACGCGCTTTTACTTACCGAAAACATTTATAACGTTGCCGTCGTGCGGACCATTGCATTGCTTCGGGCGGCGCACTCCGTCGGGTTTCTCTTAACACTTGCCACGTATTTCTTATTGGTACAGACCGTCCTTGCATACCGTTTGCATGCCTGGACGAACGCGCTTTTAATCGGCGCCGTAACATATCCGTTGACCCTTCAGATCCTGTGGGCCGTCAACCTTGAACCCAAAGTAGGGAAGCGCGTGAGGGATTTGTCCGTGCTGCTTACTGTTGCTGCCGTTGAGTTGACCTGGATTTTATCGCTCATACCCGTGCGGACGACATTGTTTGCCCTGTTTTTGACTACCTGTTTCTACGGCATGGCCGGCCTGGGTCAGCAGTACCTTTCAGACCGCCTCTATAAGCGGACCGTTATTGAATTTTTCGGTGTCGTCGCAATAGTGTTTGTAATTTTGTTTTTAACCATCAATTGGTACGCTCCGGTGTAAGGCAAAATAGGCAGGGGAAACGGGGAGTGGAGGAGTGATATAGTTTGATAGGGATGATATAGTTTGATACATGTACTAAAAACTATAGGATGCAGTGTGGATAAATATTTTCACGGCGTCTGACAGTGGTTTTCACAGCTTCATGTTAGCTTCAGACTAGCGTGGTGACAAGGCTAAACTATAGGGTAGAGGTGTCTGCTCTCCCTGGCTTGTGACACTCACTTCGCTTCCTACTTGTCGCGTCCTACTCTCCCTTGAGTACAGAAAGTGTGCGTATTTTAATGTGTTTGGATTGTTATGACGGCCTAAATACGCGTATATCGTCACAAGAGAAGCATGAGGAATCAGCCTCAAAAGTGTGAGTTTAGCGCATTATAACGGGCTAAATAAACCCGAAAGACAAAGAGCACCGGCACTCGCTCAATGGGTAGTGCTAATGCCGTATTTCTTCACTCAGGCGTTACGCCGTTCTGACTGATATCCAGGCTAAATATGCAAGATTAGCGCGTTATGATGCTCTATCCTTGATTGATATCAGGATGTAGAAATGCAGTGAGTTGGCCTCAGAAATATTAATATGGAGCGTATTAATGCGCTAATTGCGACGTCTTGCTGCATAACCCGATATGCCGTAGGGTATCAAGTTAGCCTCGAAAAGTTGTAAACGGAGCATAATAATGCGCTAAATCGCACTCGCCATAAAAAACCCGAAAGACCCTTTTTTAATGTCGCTGCGTACGTACAATTTGTGCGTTCATAGGCGATATATGCGAGCCCATGAATCCGCACACCGTGGTGTCCCATCAGAGGAGACCCCGTACCCATCTCCTCCAGGGATCTGGGAGTGCCTATACTTTTGACCAAGTATTCCCGGGTCAGTACTGCGGGTTTCCCTATGGCAGGGAATAAAAATCTATATAGTCGCACAATAATACTTTTGCGACGTGGCCAAGAGAGTCACGTTCGCAAAAGTACCGGCTTATTGTTGCGACGTCTTTCCTAAGACGTGCGCAAAATAAGCCATTTGATTTATGCATTTCTTTCTCGGATTGTCGTCGCATATTCCTCCCCGTAATTTGTATAGGCGTTTCGTTTCGCGCGGAGCCATTTTCTTTCATTGGTTGTTACACTTGTCCGCTTTTTCTTTATGATTTCCCGTTCGGACGGGACAAACCGTTTACCGCCGGGAAATGAGGATGACCAATGACCCGTCTTCGATAAATCAGGGGCCTTGTAGGTCAGTACAGAGCCTTCAAAATGAGGCTAATTTTGCCCGAACCGGAAGACATCCAAAACCGTTGTTTTTTCCGGGGTTGCCACGGCATTCATGGTTACAAATGCCATTTCGTTTGCCAGCACCTCGCCGACATACGTGTCTTTTATGGAACGCGCCAAATCCGTAAAACGCGCTGACGGCGTATGGGTATATCGTGCGATGGTTGTATTGGCAAAGACCATTTCGTCCGTAAAATACGTTTTGTCATCCGGCACGCCGGCGTCAGCTAAGTCGCTGCGGAGTTGTTTGATGAACCGGTCATATTCAGGCGTTACGAGTGCGATAACCGAAATGCTTGTTGGCATCATAAGGAGCCCTTCTAAGATGAACCGAAACGGCCCCGCGTTGTTTGCGGCTTGTAGCAATACGCCGCGTGCAATATCGATATCCGCTGCGGTAAATCGCGGCGGATCATGGATGACTCGGATATTCTGGATCGTGATATGGAGCGATGCGTCGGGATAATAATAGAAATCCGGCTCAATAGTCCGCAGCGGCTCGATTAGCTGTTTCCGGATCCGCTCCGTGATGACATCTGGCAGGTACGAAATGCAGGTTAGCGCGGTCTGCCGGTCCGAAATAAAGTCCGGCCGCATGGGAACCACCGTGACTGATGGGGTGCCCGTTGCCGCTCCCATTTCCATTTGGCGCATCAGTTCAAGCTGTCTTCGGTGGTATGGTATCACCGTATCATTCTAGCATATTGACATTTTTGATCATGTCGCACATTATGGATTGTGCCGACGTTTAAAAAACGTTCGCACAATCCATCGCCATTGTTACGACATCTTCATAGATGTACGTAAAATGGCTCTTGTGCCGACGTTTAAAAAACGTTCGCACAATCCATCGCCATTGTTACGACATCTTCATAGATGTACGTAAAATGGCTCTTGTGCCGACGTTACTGTATCAGTATGGATCTCGAACAGCTACGTAAAGATTTTCTGGAATACCTCGAAATTGAGCGGAATGTTTCGCAACTGACGATTCGGAACTACCGGCACTATTTGGAACGTTTTTTGCACTTTTTGGTGGGTCAAACGAACCCCTCCCCCTCCCCTACCGTGAAAACTCAGTCCGTGAAAAGTTCTGAGATCACTGCGGAAAACATCCGGCAATACCGGCTGTATCTGTCGCGGTTTACCGATGAGAAAGGCCTGTCCCTCAAGCGTGTTACCCAGAATTACCATCTCATCGCACTTCGGAGTTTTTTGAAGTATTTGGCCAAACGGGACATCCAGACGATCTCCCCGGATAAAATAGACCTGCCGAAAGCGGAAAGCCGCTCCATCAAATTTCTTGAACATACGGATGTCGAGCGGCTCCTCAACATGCCCGAGATAAGCACCAAGGAAGGGATGCGGGATAAGGCGATCCTTGAGGTGTTGTTTTCGACGGGGCTCCGCGTTTCCGAGCTTGTCAGCCTTAACCGCGATCAAATCAATCTCGACCGCCGGGAATTCAGTGTCATCGGTAAAGGGAGAAGGACGCGTATCGTGTTTCTTTCGGAACGCGCGGCTGATTGGTTACGAAGATACCTGGCAACCCGGGAAGACGACCTCCGGCCGATATTCATCCGGTATTCAGGAAAAACCCCGGACGAGAATGACAAGACCGGCGACTCGATCCGACTGACGGCAAGAAGCGTGCAGCGGAGTGTGGAGAAATACGTCAAGAAAGCCAAACTCATGATCAAGAT
>CAZHOQ010000081.1:0-5321 GCA_964533995.1 uncultured Gammaproteobacteria bacterium | reverse complement strand
GAGTCCGACGAGTCGAGGGATCCCTTCGAAGGGATCCCTCCGCTTCGGTCGGGATGATTCCGAACGAATGCGGCAAGCAATAAAAAGAGCCCCGAGAGAAGCGACGTTGCCGTCGTATCTTTCGGGGCATGTCCTGCTGGGCAGGACAAGGTGCGGTTGGTGGGCTGACGCGAGGTCCGGCCGTGTTTATCGGGTCGTCTGACCCGCTTGTCAGGTCGGATGACCTGACGCGTTCACGGGGATGCCATGAACGTCAGGTACGGCGTCTCCTCTCCCGCGTGGAAGAGCTCGACCACCGCGATCGGACCGGGATCGACCCGGAGATGCGACCACTCCTGCGTCGCGCGGTTCTGGTAGTTGGCGTACCAGTCGCCGTCGCGATCGTAGATGTACACGCCGTAGTAGGGCGCGATGTCGCCGTTCTCGATGCAGCCCATCCCGAGTCCGATTCGATCCATCGAATCGGCGCCGAGACCGGTACCGCAGCTCCCGCTCGGGCTGAACCAGCCCGAGTCGGGACCCACCCAACCCTCCAGCCCGGTCGGGCCGGTGCCCGGACCCGTGCGGGTGTCGGGGTCGCACGGAGGCGACACGCGATCGCGCATCATCTCCGGCGTGCAGTCGCCCATCCCGGTGTCCGGGGCGTCCATCCCGCCGTCGCGCGGCGGGTTCCACGCATCGGGCGGGGGAACGTCCGCGTCGTCGAGGGGCATGCCCCCGTCGTTGTCCGGCGGCATGCCGGTGTCGACGGGCTGCATCGGCCCGGGGCACCCCGTGAGCAGGCTCGCGAGGCAGATGAGGGCGGCCGCGAAGCCGCCCGGGAACAGGTTCCGGTTCTTCTTCGTCATGGCACACCCCCTGTTTTGGCCGGCGCGAGCCGACCGGGTGGTTCGGTTCGGCCTTCACACCATCGTGAAAGGTCCTACCTTGAGAATATCAAGTAAGACACTGCGTAGCAAATAATAAAGGATTTGTCAATCCCCACGCGGCAGGAATATGTCCGTGAATAAACAGAGTAAACGCCGCTTAAAGTTTCGCAAACCAGTCTTTTAGGAAGGCGTTTCGTTCATCCGTATGCTCGATGAGCCCGTGATCATCGCCTTTAAAAACAATGAGCTTTCCTTTTTTCAATGTCTTTTCCATTTTTTTTGCGTACTTGAAAGGCGTTCGGGAATCCAGATTTGAATGCAGAAGTAGATAAGGAATGTTTGGGAGCCTGGACGCAAAGGACAATGCACTTCGTTTTGCCAGCTCATTTTCACTATCAGGATTAAACATCTTCTTTTTCTTCAACATACGGTACACGTCCGCCCGATCCTTTTTTACGTTCCGCAGATCATACAAACCGCTTACGGCCGCGAGTCTTCGTACAGGAAGCCCATCTTTCAGGTTCTGTAAGGCCATCATGACACCACGAGATACGGCAAGCGCGCCTATCCGTTTGAAGTCCAGATTCCAAGGGCCGTGTTTGAGACAGGTCAACAATGCGGGCATATCGGCTGTATCGTTTCCGCCATACTCGTCCTTGCCTTCGGAGTTCGGACCACCGGCATACTGCGAACCGAACACGGCAAAACCCGCCTCGGCCAAAGGCATGAGGAAGTTGGCGACGGTGCGACTTTCTATCGCGGCAAAGTCACCCGTGCCGCCGCGGTAAAATAAAATAAGCGGAAGCTTTTTCTTGCTGACGGGGAGCACTCCGACGGCTTCAATCAATCCGTTCGGTGAATGGTAAAGGAACCTGTCAATTCGCAATGACTTGAAATCCTTTATTTTTGGGGTCATGTGAAGACGGTAGCGTATACCGTTTGTTTAATCAACGGATATCCTATAAAGATTCCTGTAGCCACGCTATTGATTATTTTACTCGAATCTCCTAAGGTGTCCGCGCAGGACATGGTAGATGCGGGTATGTCATCCGCATCGTCCTGTAGAAAGTCGGAACGAGGACTCGGATGAGCGAGCAGATGCAAGCGTGCACGGGCAAGGGTGGCTGCCACACCTGCAAGGGGAAGGCGTGCAAGCCCGGCGGTAACCTCGGGCGGATCGATCGCGACCGCGCGGAGAAGGCCATCGCAGAGCTCGACCTCACGATGGTCAAGATGAAGCTGATGGACAAGGCGGAGGGGAAGGGGTGGGATCTCGACAAGGTCAACGACATCGAGGTCCGGTACAAGCGCTTCCTGTTCCTCAACGCGACGGTCCCCGACGTCGACCTTGTGCCGACGTCGGACGTGGACACGATGTGGCACTGCCACATCCTCGACACCCAGGCCTACGCCGTGGACTGCGAGAAGATCTTCGGTGAGTTCTTTCACCACTTCCCTTACTTCGGCCTGCGAGGGCCGGAGGATGCGGCGGACCTCCAGCGGGCGTTCAAGGCGACCTGTGCGCTGTACGAGGAGACGTTCGGGTCGCGCTACCTCGACTGAACACATCGTGGCCTCCGCCGAACGCCGCGCCAAGCAGCTGATCAGATTGTTCTGAGGGATGTGGCGCATCCCTGCCCGGTCGGGAACCGTCCGGGCTTTTTCATGCCTCAATTATCTGCCAGATTTTTCCAGAATTCGAGCAATGATTTCATGTCCGCCGCGTTTCGATCCTGCGGCACAGGCACGACGAAATCCGCTTTCCAAATTTGTTCGGGATCAGTCACGGTTTTCTGGAAGAGGACTTCATAGCCGCGCATCTTTTCTTTGAGCGAAATGCTACGCATGCAAGCGAACAACAGATCGCGATATTCAGGATCATGCACCGCAAGAAACTGGATGGCGTCCTTCTCACCCCGCCAGGGGATATCGCGTAACGTGAAATAGGCCGTGACCAGTTCAATCACGCTATAGAGCAAGCGTAGTTCGAGCGCGGCGTGATAGGCCGCATCGTCGGAAGAGAGGTATCGGCGATTGGCAATTAGTCCGTAGTTGATACGTGTGAGAACTTCTGCTTTCTCCGATGACGGAATCACCAGCTTGGTAGATGTCGCGATCTTTTTTAGATTAGTCAGCAATCCATCAGGATCATGCTCGATACGGCCTTTCATTAGCCAGCTAAGCAACATCCCTTCGAAGCTATTGGCCGGCACCTTGTTCATCTTTTTTACCTTGTCCAGAAATTCCACGTCGAAGAAAAAGATATCGGAAAAATGCTTTTCGATGGTGGTATAGACAGCCCTCAACTCCTCCGCATTTTTGTCCAAGATGACAACGAGATCGATGTCACTATACGGAGCCAACCTAGAGGCGGTTGAACCGGTCGTAAAAAGACCCTTCACGCGCGGCGAGGACTTTAATTTCTCTAACAGTTTTGGCAATGACTCGTATGACATCGGACAATGGATACACTATATGATGATGATATGTATGGCGAGACCCCGGAATAAGAAAAAGCGTACCTTTTGGTACGCCATTGAGTATCAGGACAACGCGGCACATCGTTCGGAAGATCAGCCGTCCCGATCGCCGTTACATTTCTCGACTACGTCGAGCAGCCCGTCCACGTGTTTGACGCCGACGAGTAAGTCGTCGGGGATGAGAAGTCCCAGACGCTTTTCCATAGTATTGAGAGCTCAACGCCCCCTACCGAATCGAGACCGGAGATTGACTTTTCCGTCGGTTTCTGTTCAGATCATGCCAGCATCTTGGAAAGGCGAAGTTTGTATGGCTATTCGTGACAGGGCTTCGAAGAGCAGATACCGCATGTGGGCTCGCTTTATGCCGAGTTGGCTGCATTCTGATATGTCTGCGGCGGTCGAGAAGCTGGATCTCTCCTCCGTCGTCAGATGTCTGGTAGAGGCGGCATGCGTGATACGCGATGGATGGAGTCCTGAGCTGGAGGGGCTACCGAAGTTCAATGACCCTCGCCGCAAGTATCTCGCGCAATCCTTCATGCTTTACAATTCGCTGTTGAACAGTCCCGTATTCGATTCCACGACGAATCTGGGCGACATGGTCGGCGGCCGCGAGGAACAGAATCTTTATACGAGCATGCAGGAGCTTGGACTCGATAGGCAAGCGGTTCTGCTGACGCTTCATCATGTCGAGCGGCTAATGAGCTCGTGCACCCAGCCGATTAGGGCGCGATGCAAGCAGGCAGGGGTTTCCTCCGAGGAGGTGGAAGAATTCTTTACCTATGAACTTGGAAGCAAGCTTTATAGGCTCGAGTGCTATCTACGCAAGGCGTCGATCTAAAGACACGTTGCGACCGACGATATTCTCGTCGGTTTTTTTGACCTTCGTCTCGAAAGGACATAGGTTATGCCCATGCCGATCGATACCGGAACATGTACGTGACGATTAGAAAACCCAACTTCATCCATTTTTAGAAAAAACTTAATCAACTTATATGAAACACGTCATCGAAGTCGAGCTTCGCGGGCTCCTTACAAAGGAGCAGTATGATGCGTTGACGAGACGCCTGAAAGACGAAGGCACTGCTTTCGAAGCAGACGACAAAGACACGTATTTTTTCAATGTGAAGAATGGCATCTTCAAAGTTTGCGATGAGATCTCAAAAGACCAAGGCAAACTCAGTCTGAAGATAGGATCGGTGGAAATGGGTGCCTTGAAGGAAAAGGAGATCGTTATCCCGCGCGAACAGGTGCCGTTATTCATCGATTTCTTCGCCATGCTCGGTTATGCAGATTACCATCACGTCCTGCAAAAACGGGAGAATTTCTTCTTGAAAGAAGCCACGCTTTCGCTCAAGTTCACTCCGGATTTTCAGTACCATTTTGAACTTGAGGGAGCGTTGCTCGAAGATGAGAATCTCATCGAGCAGGAAAAAATACGTTTGAAATCTATTTGTGATGGATATGGCTTGCTCCCTATGGAGCCGGAAGAGATTGCTGCGCGTATAAAAGAGATTCGTAAGCACATAGGGTTCGATACATGATTACCGACGACTCTTCGTCGGTTTTTATGTTATCGTCAGCATCGTATGCAAACACGATACATCCTTCTCGCCTTGGGGGCTTTGAGCCTGTTCGGGCTGGGTTGCGCAAATACGCTGGCTTCTTCCCCGGAGGCTGGTCTCGGCGACGGCCGTATCCCCGTATCCTATAAATATCCGATCGCTCAAGAAGAGTCGATCTGCTCCGCCGAGCCGACGAGATTGGCCGGACGGGAAGAAAAACCCATCGCGCAACCGTATGTCCGCATCCGATTTCTCGGACAAGTATTCACGGAATTCCAGTGTCGCGACGGACAAGAAGGCTTTGATCCGAATCAAGCGTATGATCTTGGTTCGGCGATCCGATTGAAGGCGATCGCCTCGCCGCAGCTGTACACCGCGCTGAAGGATATCGGATACCTGTGCGCCGCCGG
>CAZHOQ010000080.1:0-5322 GCA_964533995.1 uncultured Gammaproteobacteria bacterium | reverse complement strand
GCCGGGATTCCCGTACCGGTCGCTTCTGTTTTTGCCGGAAATCAACAAGTATTACAATCACGATGAATTGACGCCGGAAGAGACGGACCGGTACAACCACAGGAAAAAAGCGCTGGATAAGCTGAAGCCGTTCATCCGGTCTTTGTTGACATCGGATGCGGGCACCGTATAATACGTGTTAGAAAAGCATTCGAGGCGGCTTCCAACCGCCAAGCTGACGGGGGTAATAAACCCGTCCGGATGAGCCCGTAACCGCTCGGAAATCAAGAACTTGTTAGGGTGGCACCTTCCCGAAAGGGACCATAACACGCACTGTTGTTGCGTGTTTTTTATTGGTATAAAGGAGGTATATGTTAGATATCAAATTCATCCGGGAAAACCTGGATCTCTGCAAAAAGGCTGCGGTCAATAAGAACCGGGAGGTAGATTGGGTCGGACTTCTGGCACTTGATGAGAAACGGAAAGCCCTGATACAGAAGGCGGAGACCCTCCGTGCCGAACGGAACGAGGCAAGCCGGTCAAGGACGGACGAAGGCATCGCCCGGGGCAAAGCGATCAAGGAAGAGCTCAAGGGCCTGGAAGATGAACTTAGGGAAACGGAGGAACAATTCACTCAGGCAATGCTCACGGTGCCGAATGTGCCGGATCCGTCGGTCCCGGTCGGCAAGGATGAGCGGGACAACGTAGAGGTGAAACGATGGGGTGAGCCGACGAAGTTCGATTTTGCGCCGAAAGACCACATTGAGCTGTCAAAGAAGCTCGACCTTATCGATTTTGAACGTGGCGCCAAGGTTGGCGGCTCGCGGGCCTATTTCTTGAAAAACGAAGCAGCGCAGATGGAAGTTGCGCTCATGTTTTATACACTCCAGAAACTCGTCGCGAAAGGATACACGCCGCTCATTGCACCGAGCCTCGTCAAGGAATTCACATTTTTTGGCAATGCCCAGTTTCCGTGGGGAAGGGATGAAGTCTATCAGATCCCGAAAGACGATGTGTATCTTGCCGGAACGGCTGAGGTTCCGGTTACCGCGTATTACTCGGATGAAATAGTAAGCGAGAAGGATTTGCCGAAAAAGTTCGTCGCATTCTCACCCTGTTTCCGGAGGGAAGCCGGCAGTTACGGAAAGGATACGAGGGGGGTCTACCGGCTGCACCAATTCAATAAGATTGAACAAGTAATTATCACGACCGCGGAAACGAACAATTCCCTTACTCTCCATGAGGAGTTGTTACGAAACAGCGAGGAAATTCTTGAGGATCTGAAACTTCCGTACCGGGTGCTTCTCATGTGCACCGGGGACATGGGGGAGCCGCAGGTAAAAAAGTACGACGTCGAAACCTGGATGCCCGGGCGCCCCAACGCGGAAGGTGGTACGGGTAACTGGGGCGAGACCATGTCCAACTCGTTCATGGGTGATTTCCAGGCGCGGAGGCTCAAGATCCGCTATAAAACGGGGGACGGTAAAACCGTATTTGCCCACACGTTAAACAACACGGCGATAGCAAGCCCCAGGATCCTGGTAGCCATCATGGAGAATTACCAGCAGGCAGACGGCTCGGTAAAAGTGCCGGAAGTACTCCAGCCGCTCGTAGGGAAAAAGGAAATCCGGCGCTAATTTACGAGTGATACCGGCGCTGGATTCTAAGCCCCAGGGGGAGCACGAACAGGAGACTGACAAACCCCAAGACGGAATACATCGCGCGGACCCCGCCCCATGCCATAACCGGACTTGAGATGAGCGCAAACCCGACGACGGCAAGGGACACGAGCATGGAGAGCGTCGATAGGGCAGTTGCGCGGTTTTTGGAATCGTAGTGTTCGTTGACGTATCCTCCTAAGATTACCCACCTGGCGCTTGAGGCGAAAATAGACAGTGCAACGGCGGGCACTGCCATGAATTTGGAAAGAGCGAGTCCCGGGAGATAACAAAGGATCATAATTGCGGGGAAAATAAGGTATACCCGTTTTTTCGTCACGGCGTCCTTAAGCCGGAGTGCCCCGAAGAGCACGGTACTGTTGAATAATCGGATTGTCGCGACGATAAATCCGATCGCGACGGTCGAATAGCCGATGGTCGTTAACAGAGAGGTGTTAAAGATCATCATCGCGGACCACGTTATGCCACCAACCCCAATGTAAAAAAGTGATATGTCCCTAACATACGCTGACTTGAATAACTCACGGAATCCCTGCCTGAGCTGGCGGATATACCGTGGCAGGGTGAATTTTTCGGTATCGATGTAGGGTTCCCGGAAAAAGAAACTGCAAATTAGGGCTGCGGAATCCGCAACGACGGATGCGTAAATTGCCGCTTTATACCCAATGAGACTTAGGAGTCCTCCGGCTAGAATCGCTCCCGCGAACGAAAATTGGAAAATCATCATGGATTTGGAAGCGACCCGCTGGTAGAGGTGCTCTTTTTTGTCCTGCTTAAGCGAATCGTACATGAGCGCGTCATAGGCGCCCGAGACAAACGATTCGCCGATGCCCGCAATGACGGCGTAGAGGAGGAAACCCAAAAAATCCGTGCTTGAAGCGTACAGTAGCAAGCCGATGACCCCGATAATGCGGCCGATAATGACCGATGCTTTTTTGCCTAAGAGGTCGGCGACCGCCCCGGTCGGAAGCTCAGAGAGAAGCTGGGACCCCTGCATGACCGCCTCGATGACCGCAATTTGGGGAAGTGTAATATACTGCAATTCGTACGCGACCCATACGGGCATGTGGAAAATCATCCCGCGGAAAAAGTCAGTGATATAGGATAATCTGGTGTTGTGATTGGAGATCATAGGGTTAGATTATATGACAAATAAGACACGCTGGTGGACGTATTTTTGGCCGAGAGTCGTTCTCAAAACCGGCTCGCGGTATAACCGGGACATCCGTATCATCGAAGAAAACAGGCGGTACAAACTCCTCGTAAACGGCGCACGGGAGTCCGGTGAGTATATTGAGGGCTTATGGCTTCATGCGTTCAAGGAGCTGGGCTTTACCGCCGGCTTCAGGTATGGCGAGATCCTGGTGCTGGGGATAGCCGGCGGGACGGTGATCCGTCTGCTGCACGAACGCTATCCCGATGCCCGAATCACGGGCGTCGATATCGACGAAGCCATGATCGGCATCGGGCAGGAGTATTTCGGACTCCGGGATATCAAGGCGCTTTCGTGTGTCCGCGCGGATGCCCGTACGTATCTTACGCGGACCGCTCAACGGTACGACCTTATCGTTATCGACCTCTTTATCGGCCCTGACGTTCCGGATTTTGTTATAGACGGTGCATTCCATGATAGCGTCAGGAAGCGGCTCCGTGACAATGGTGCCGTCTTCATCAATTACCTGAGACAACCGGGATATGAAAATAAGGCGCCGGAACTGGAGCGGATACTGAAAAAACGGTACGCATCCGTCCGTTCGACGGATAAGAATAACAATCGTTTTTTCTTGGGTTCCTAAGCGTCATTTGTGCTAGAATTACGACATGTTTAAGTTCCTCGGCAAACTTCTTGATAGCAACGAAAAGGAAATCGGCAGACTCAGGGCACTTGTCACTAGGATCAATGCCCTGGAGCCGCAGATTGCCAAACTCAAGGACAAGGAGTTTTCCAAAAAGACAGCGGAATTCAAGGAACGGCTGGGCGCGGGTCAGACACTCGACGACATTATGCCGGAGGCGTTTGCCCTGGTTCGTGAAGCGGCAAAACGGGCAATCGGGGAGCGGCATTATGACGTACAGCTTATGGCTGCGGCCGCTTTACATCAGGGGAAAGTCGCCGAACAGAAGACCGGGGAAGGGAAGACCCTATCGGCAACTCCGGCACTCTACCTCAATGCACTAACCGGCAGAGGCGCGCATCTGGTTACCGTCAATGATTATCTAGCCCGGCGAGACGCGGGGTGGATGGGGCCCATTTACCATTCGTTGGGGCTTTCGGTCGGAGCAATCATCAGCGAGCAGTCGTTTGTCTATGACCCGGAATATGACGATCCGAACGCTACGGATTGGCGCCTGAAGCACCTGAAGCCAGTTCGCCGGAAAGAGGCATATCTTGCCGACATCACCTATGGAATCAACTCGGAGTTCGGGTTCGATTATCTCCGGGACAATATGGTAAGCGACATTTCCCAACTTACCCAGCGCGATTACCACTTCGCCATCATCGATGAAGTCGACTCGATTTTGATTGACGAGGCAAGAACCCCGCATATCATCTCGGCTCCCGCCGCAGAAGCGACCCACAAATACTATGATTACGCCAAACTTGTCGAGAAACTCGGGGTAGAGACGGATTACGTGATCGATGAGAAGCTCCGGACTGCGCACCTGACGGATCACGGGATTTTGAAAGTCGAAAAGTTACTGGGGCTCGGGAACATCTATGAATCCAGTTTCGAAACCGTCCACCATATCGAAGCGGCACTCAAAGCCCGGGCGCTCTACCACCGCGAAAAGGAATATATCGTTAAGGAAGGACAGGTCGTTATCGTTGACGAGTTCACGGGCCGCCTCCTTCACGGCCGCCGGTTTTCCGAAGGGATTCACCAGGCCATCGAAGCCAAGGAAGGGGTTGCCATCCAGCAGGAAAGCAAGACGCTGGCGACGGTTTCCTTACAAAATTATTTCCGCATGTACGAAAAACTTGCCGGCATGACGGGTACCGCGGCAACCGAAGCGGAGGAATTCAAGAAAATTTATAACCTCGATGTGGTTGTGATGCCGACCCATAGGGGACAGGTGCGGAAAGACCATTCCGACATGGTATATAAGACGACGCGTGCCAAGTATGCTGCCGTCGTTGCCGATATTATCGAACACCACAAAAACGGCCAACCAGTTCTGGTCGGTACGACGTCCATCGACAAGAACGAAATAGTCAGCGAAGCCCTAAAACGGAAAGGCATCCCGCACGAAGTGCTGAATGCCAAAAATCACCTGCGGGAAGCCATGATCATCGCCGAGGCGGGCAAGTATGGAGCGGTGACGGTGGCTACAAATATGGCAGGCCGGGGCGTTGACATCATCCTCGGGGGGCCCAAAAAGGAAAAGTGGGAATACGAAAACGAAAAGGATTGGGCGGGTGACATTGCGGCATGGAAGAAAAGCCATGACGAGGTGTTGGAAGCCGGGGGCCTGTATGTCATCGGGACCGAGCGGCATGAATCGCGGAGGATCGATAACCAGCTTCGGGGCCGTTCCGGAAGGCAGGGCGATCCGGGAGAAAGCAGGTTTTACGTATCGCTTGAGGACGATATCATGCGTCTTTTCGGCGGCGATCAGGTTTCCCGTCTCATGGATGTCTTCAAGCTTCCCGAAGACGTACCGC
>CAZHOQ010000079.1:0-5406 GCA_964533995.1 uncultured Gammaproteobacteria bacterium | reverse complement strand
GCAGCTTCGGGCATGGGAAGCAGCGCAACAGACCGCGCTGACGATGGAGCATTTTATCTCGGCGACCGGCCCTGTCTTCCTTCTCGCGCTTTTTTCCCTTCCCGGTATGATGAGGGGTGCGTCATTTAGGGTGCGGTTTACGACCGTGTTTTCCATTATCTCCTATCTGTTGTTTCTCTCCCCGATTCCCAGGCTTCTTGATATTTCCCACGTCCGGTTTCTCTCAACGCTTACGATCCTCCTTGTATCCGTAATTGCTGCATCTGGTATAACCAAACTGGTCACGTCGGCCCTGCGTCCGGCAAAAATCACCGGATGGGCAATACTACTTATCCTGTCGCTGTATCTGCTCCCCAATCATGGCAAGACGATCCGGCTTTCCTCCGCGTTCAAACCGGAAAACGCATACGAATACCTGTCAACGGACGACTACCGCTTCTTTACGGACATTCGCAGAGCGCTCACCCCGCACGACCTTACGCTCGTTCCCTGGCCGTACAACGAAATGTTCCCGGCGCTAACCGGGATGAGAAGCTTTCACGGCCATCCCCTGCTCACAATCAAGGCCGAAGAAAAGTCGCGTGACGCCGGAGCATTCTTTTCCCATACGCTTTCAGACGCGCAAAACGTTTCATTCCTTGCGGGTCACGGCATTTCCTATATAATAGGACCGGCTTACGATGGGGCATTCAAGGAAAAAACCTGGCTCAAACCCGTCGTATCATCCCGGGGACTTATTCTGTATCAGGTCCAAAAGTAGCCTTAAATTATTTGCTATAAGCCTTACGCTGTGCTATACTTAATTTCGCGATGAATACTGCCGAGTTTCCGAAATCGCCTGAGCTTTTTTCCAACAACGCTCCGAACTTCAGCGAGCTTCACTACCACATCCGCATTGACGCCATGACCGAGGATGAAAAATGGCACTGGCTTTCCGACCAGGTACTTAAAGAGGAGCACCGCCTCTTAAGAGAGCCCTACAACATGCCGCAGATTCGGCCGGAAGCGAAAATCATGTTCCTTACGGGAGGCCCCAAATCAGACGTTACCGAGGCGCGTGACTTCGAAGGAAACCTTATCCACACGCGCCATCTCGACCACCCGCGGCCGATGTTCGCGGAAATTCCGGAAGCGCTCTCAAGTATCTCCCATTGGTTCGATCTCATGATCCAAAGCAAGGAAAACAACACCCCGCCCCCGTCTATTGTCGCCCCCATGTCGGAGATATCGGACGTTGTCTATAACGTCAGCCACCTTATTACCCTCGACCCCTACTTCTGGGAGGAATACGTCGAGTACTTAAAAAGAATGGCCGGCTCGCTCGGATTTTCCATGGACCAGCTGCTTACCCTGGCCGTCTACAAATTCAACTTCCGCTTAGGCCAAGGAAAATCCCAGAAAAATATCGGCATAGAAAATGATCTCCTCGCCAAAGTGCTTGCCAAAGTCAATCCGGAGGGAAAGCCTCTCTACCCGACGCCTACCGAATCCCAGTTCCAAAAGACGTTCCATACGCTCGCGGAAGTACAGACGCTCTTAAACACGAGGCTCGAGCAATTGAGGCAGGAGCACGAGTGGAAGAAGAATCCGGTCCCGAATCTTAACCACGACACGCCGGTTACTAAGCCCGGCGCATTCCCTCCCACACGAGAGGCTTAACACCCCCCGGTAATTCCCTTATGATAGGTACATGCGTTCGTGGCTTACTCACGTTCATCCGTTATTCCTCAAACTCGTAGGAGCGGCCCTCCTTATCCGCCTCCTCCTTATCCCCAATCCCGGTTTTGAGGCGGATGTGTCCTTCTGGAAATCCTGGGGGCTCGCGACGGTCGATTTCGGGATAGTCGAGGGCATGAAGGTGACAAACAACAACTACCCTACCCCGTTTGCCTACCAGTTGGGGGCCATGGTAGCAATCTATAAACTGTTTGCCGATCCCCATAACTTCAACGAATTCTGGAAGAATACCAATCTCCTGTTTTTAACAATCTCCAAGCTCTGGCCGATTCTCGCCGACTTGGGTATCGCGGCGCTAATGCTCGTCATAGGAAAACACGCAAAAAAGCTCGGTTTTCCGGATGTAAAAATGACATTTTTTATCCTCTCATTCTATGAAGTGCTTGCGCTCGCATACTTATTAAATCCCGTCGTTCTTATGGACGGCGCGTGGTGGGGCCAGGTCGACAGCGTCGGGGTATTCCTCTTCCTGGGGGCTGCCGTTTTGGCGCTTAGGGATAAGCCGCTCTGGGCCGGCGCGATCTTTATGGTCGCCATGATGACCAAACTCCAGAATATGATCTACGGGCCGCTTTTTTTCCTCTTCATCTGGCAGCGGAGCGGATTTGGCGGACTCGTTAGCGGAGTCATGGGTGCGTTGGTCGCCTTCTTCGGACTCAATATGGAATTTGTCCTATCCAGGAATATGGACCGGGTATTGGCATCGCTTACGGAGAATTACGATTATTTCCCCTGGATGAGTCTGATGGCCTACAACCTCTGGTGGATAGTAACGGGTGCCCACGGCATGACAACCTCGGACAAACTCACCATGGTAGGACTGCTGAATGCAAAAACCGCGGGCCTGATCCTTTTTTCATCCCTCTATCTCTTCGCGATGGTGCGGCAGTTTCTTGGGTCCCGAAGGGATATTGTGCCGTCGCCACGGATGCTTTTTGAAAATCTCGTTGTCGTAGGCGGTGCGTTCTTCCTTTTTCAGACGCAGTCCCATGACCGGTACGCCTTCCCGATAACGGTATTTTTACTGCTCCTTGCGCCGTTTGTGATCGCCCGCGCAACGAAAACCGAAGTCAACCGCCTGAAACTATTTGCCGTGTTCTACGCCGTGTTTACCCTTGTGTACTTTTATAACCTCCACACGGCGCTGGTAGCCAATTACCCCTTCAACGGCATTCCCCTCCTCTCCCTTGTGACCCAACCGGTGGTAACCGTCACCGCGGCATTCCTTTTGCTTATGCTGTTTTCCTTCTTCCTTATGACACTCACTCCCCGCATATATCTTGGCATACCGATCGTCGCAAGCATCGCGGGGCTTACCATCCTGAATCTTCCGCTTATTACCAAAAAACCCGTGAGCCTGACGAAATTCACGCCATACATAAGCGAACAGCAGTATGGGCAACGGCAGACAAACCGTGCGGTGCAGAGTTCGTTCGGCGGGCCCTACAAATGGACACGGCTTTCCGTCCAATATCTCTTTTACGATAAAGGGATCGGTACCCACGCAAATTCCAGGCACGTCTTCGACATCAACAGGAATTTCAAACGCTTCACGACCGATTTCGGTATCGACACCGAGGCCGACACGAGGGCGTCGGCGGTCTTTGAAATTTACGGCGACGGCAGGCTCCTCTTCCGTTCGGAAAAAATGGGCAGGTTCGATCTTCCCAAACATACGGATGTCGATGTCACCGGAGTGAAATATCTGGAACTTAAGACAACCGACGCCGGGGACGGCAATTATGACGACCATACCGACTGGTTAAACCCAACGCTATGGCCATAAAGTTCAAAATACTTGCAAGAGGGTAAAGGAAATACTGTTCAAAGACCGTTGTGCGTTTGCTGTAGTCTTTGTAAATTATGATGGATATGCAAACGCACTTTGAGCGAAGGATGGGAATGCCTTAATCATACCGGTACATAAGCTGAGCGAGTCTTTGAAGAGTGATTTCCGTAACCCAATAACTACTTTAATGAAACGCTTTGATAAATATTTCGGGATACTGTTACTGATATTTTCCATTGGTTTCAGCCTATGGCTCTATCGCCTGGAACCGACCGCCAATGTGGACCCGAACGACAATACCTTCCAATTTGCTCTGGTTGAACGGACAAACCAGATATATGATTTCGCACAACAAAATTGTTCTGGCATATTCAAACCGTTTTGTACCCTTTCTTACCTCGTTGATCACTGGGTTCCCAACTGGGCGGAGGGGTATAACCTTCCCTACTACTACTCCCACGTCCCGCAAGTTGCCATCGTCATAAGTTTCCGCCTGATTGCATGGCTTTCGACACTCCTCCATCAGGAACCCGTCAATCTATTCCGGTACTATCACGGGATCATTTATCTGTTACTGTCCCTGTTTCCCTTGTCCGTATTTCTTGCCTTACGGATTATCTCTCTCCCATGGCTTGTTGCCGGTACCGGGGCAATCCTTGCATCACTGCTTTCGACGGACGGTCTCTACGGCCTGGACCCAACGTCCTTTCTCTGGCGCGGGTACGGCCTGTCGAGCCAATTGTTTTCCATGATCTGGCTGCCGCTTACGATTGCGTACGCGTGGAAAAGAAGGACGCTCGCTACACTTGTTACACTTGCCGCAACCACCGCGGGACACCTTGGCATCGGCATTATCGGGTTTATGAGCGTCGGAATTATCTCGGTCGGACCGTTTATCCGGGCATTCCTAAATTCTTCATGGAACAAGGAAACGACGGGAACGCTTTGGAAAACGGTACGGGAACTTGCTATCGTCTACGGCGGTGTTGGCCTTTTGTTGGGATACTGGATCATTCCCCTACTTATCCACGGCGACTACCATAATATCTCCGTCTGGGACGGCATTTGGAAATTCGACTCCTTCGGGTACCGCGAGGTACTTAAAAATCTTTTCAACGGCGACCTGTTTGATTTCGGACGGTTTCCCATCCTGACCATCCTCATCATCATCGGCGCCTTCGCCGCACTGCGGTCGGTTTATTTCCCGTTTGCGTTGCTATTTGCCGCCTGGATACTCCTCTACTTCGGAAGGACGACCTGGGGAGGGCTTTTTTCGCTGATCCCCGGCATGAGCGAATTCCACCTTTCGCGGTTTATCGTCGGCGTACACGCCGCCGGCGTATTCCTTATTCCCCTGGGATTTGACTCGGTCGCACAGCGGATCGGGCGATTCATCCCGAAAAAGACTGCTTCCATCATACCGGCCGTTACCACCCTTCTGCTTTGCGTTGCTTTCGTTGCTATCGCACTGCCCCAGACCATCCGCTATGCCGCACATAATGATTTCCTCATTCAACGCGCCAACACCGACTACGCGCCCGATGCGGACGATATCGCCGACTTGTTTGCCGTGTTGCGGTCCCGGCAGGAGACCGCACCCGGCCGGGTATTTGCGGGGCGCGGCGGATCGTGGGGCCGGGACTTTAGAGTCGCGGAAACGCCGATGTACATGTACCTTTCGACCTATGGCATTCCCGTGGTGCTGTGGCTTCCCGAAACTTGGTCCCCCAACTCCGACACCGAGCAGTACTTCTCCGAGTCCAATGAGGCCCACTACAGCCTCTACAACGTGCGGTACGTCGTTACTCCTGCCAATATCGATACGAAACACATACAGCCGTTCTGGAAGCTTGCAGAGTCAGGAAAGACATGGAAACTAT
>CAZHOQ010000078.1:0-5425 GCA_964533995.1 uncultured Gammaproteobacteria bacterium | reverse complement strand
CCGCCGCTGTTTTTTGCGATGATGAAATAATACACGAGGCCGTAAACCAATCCTCCGATAATCACATACGCTACGATCCATTGCCACAGGGGCCGCTTGCCATAGGAATCTGTCATAGGAATTTCCTCCTTATTCAGTAATATATCTAACGGAAAATTACGTCAACCGGATCACTTCACCTTACCAGCTTCCCCCACCGCCTCCGCCTCCCCCGCCGCCGGAAGAGCCGCCGGAGAATCCTGAGGAATGGCCCGTCGAGGAATGCGCAGTAATCGAAGCCGCAAACGAGGCGCTCATGCCGCGGCCGATATTGTTGGCAAAAACGACACTGTTGAAGCGTCCGCCGGTTGCGGACGCATACCACTCCGGATTCTTAAGCGCCAGGTCCTTGAACCGTTCCGCCCAAATCCGCTCCACTCCAAATGCGACCGCGTAGGGAAGGAGTTTCTCAAACATCATCTGGTTTTTGGCTTGGAACGCCAACTTCTTGTCCTGGCTAACTAAGAAATTCTTGAGAGACCGCGCCATCGCCGCCGCTTCGGCTCCGGCCAACGTCTTCCTGGGCATGTTCTGCCCGAATATGAGGGCAACAAGAAACAGTATGGGATTGAAAATAACCAGGGAAACGACGGCAAGCGCAATATACCATCCGCGGAGCGTATTGGGATTTCCTGGGAAAAACGCATCCGAAACGAGCGAATCGTACAGCATCGACTTCACTTTCTCGAGCGTCTTGATGGGATTTATCGATTTGATACTGATCCGGTCACCGGAAGCAAACAGACCGTTTAATAATTCCCGCTCGAACAGCAGCACCTCCCGGTCTCCGGTCCAATCCTTCGTTTTCTCAAGGTCATACGCGTTTTTCTTCGTTTCGATGATTTTGACGTACCCCCTTCTGGCTAAATCCACGATCGAGGCGTAAATGTCCCGGTTATCCGCGCGCTCGTCAACCAGTGTCCCCGTCTCCGCGGGCGTCAGCGGGCGGCGGTTTTTCGTCGTTGGCGGGGAAAACCACGCGTTTGCCTCCCCCATGGCGGGCTTCGGGTCCCTCCCCGACGTCCACCATTTCCAGACTACCCAGACGGGTGCGACGACGTACCAGAGAAACGCGCCGATACCGATAAGGATGAGTACGATTTTCCCGAGACGCGTCTCGAAAAACGGCACCACTTCCTTGGGTTCCAACACGGCGACAATCCCCTTGGGAAACCCCACGACGATGGTAAGCCCCTCGCGGCTGCCCAAGGGTTCCGTCGTTTCGATTACGGCAGTCCGCGCATCGGTTAGCTTTATGGCACAGTTTTCCTCACGGCTCCCGGTAGGTCCGGTGAAACATTCCAACCGGTATTCCTCCCTGGCAACGTCAGCGGGTAAGGTAACCTTTGCCGTCACCTTCGCAATCGGGATGTCCCAACGGTTACCCGATACGTTCCAATAGAATTCGTCATGGCCGGGAAAGTAGGTCAGCGCGCCCGATACCGTGTAGCCGATTACGTACGGCACTTTGCCGGTGACGGTTTTGTCGGCGTCCCCGATCTTAAACCGGATGTCATCCCCGACCGTACTCCGGACGAAGGTGTATGAAGTACCGGAGGTATTGCTCACCGAAACATCGGAAAAATCCATCGCCAACCGCTTGCCCCCGGAATTTACCGTCACGTACGGGATATCCCGGTATATGCCATGCCGCTCCAAATCCGAGAAATCATACGCGATTCGTTCCGTGACGTTCACCCGTCCGTCCGCCCGGATCGCATACTCGGCATTGAACGAATCGATGTGTTCCGTACCGGAAAGCGCTTCGGAGCCCTGTGCCCGGACAATCGGTGCAACAAATAAAACCAATGCTCCCATAAGGGAGCACAATACGTTTTTCATTATCGGAGATATTTCTCGATATTGGCATTATGCCCGTCCAAATCCGTGGCATAGTGGACGCCACCGGAGGGATCATGGAGATAATACCAATAGTCGGTAACCTTGGGATAAATGGCCGCACGGATGGACGCCAATCCGGGATTGCTGATGGGACCGGGCGGCAAGCCGGGGTTAAGATAGGTGTTGTACGGGGAGCGCACTTTCTTATCTTCCTCCGTCAGGGCCTTCTTCCACCAGCTCCGTTCGGAGGACTGGTACCCGAGCGCATACTGCAGCGTCGCATCAGCCTGAAGGGGCCATCCTGCTTTGAGTCGGTTTATGAGAATCCCGGCGATAACCGGCCGGTCCTCATCGGTCCTGCCTTCGCGCTCCACGATGGACGCAAGCGTAATGATTTCCTTCTCCGTCATGCCGGAAGCTTTGATGTCCGCTCTCATTTCCGGAGTGACTTTCTTGTCAAAGGCACTTCTGAATAGCCCGATAACGGCGCCTGCCGTTGCATCCTGCGGGATAAGGTACGTATCGGGAAACATGTACCCGATCGAGGCCTGCTTCAGAAACTCGCTTTCCGGCAAATCCAGATTCTTGGCGAGAACCGTCGCGATTTCCTCGTTCCGCCACCCTTCGAGCGTCGTCACCCAAAGATCCTCAACGCCGTGCGTCAATGCCCGGGCAACCGTCCGCGCATCCATCGTCCTATTGAGGCGGAAATCCCCCGCCTGGAGATTACGCTCCAAACCCATCAGTTTTACAAGTACGAAGAATGCCGTCGAACTCCGGATAAGATTGTCCTCCGCAAGATTTGCGGCGATCGTGCGCACGCCATCCCCGGCGTTCACCCGGAACGAGACGGGCTCCGCGTTTTTTATATCGGCGGCCCGGGTGCTGTCAAACCACCAGAGTGCACCGCTCCCGACGATAAAGAGCACCACGAAAAGAAATACGACGAGACGGAAATAAATGGTATTACTTGATTTCATTGAGGGTTGCCCGGCGATATTTCCGGGCCGCGGGGTCGTACATATAAATCCTGCCGCATGTACAATCCACCCGCACCATACCCGTTCCGGATTTTACCGGCAGCGCTTTGCCGCACCCGACGCATTTTCCCTGGCTCATGAGCCAAGCCTGCACCGGACCGAGAATGTTTTTGAACATACTTATGTGACGGTGTAGACGGGCATAGTCTTTAACGTCTCCGCCGCCTCAGTCAGCCGCCATTTGTCCGAACTATAAATCGTAGCTAGTATATCACCTTTGTCCACCCGCTCTTCAAGCTTACGGTTAAGGTACATGCCCGCCCGCTTGTCCGTAGGGCACCCGAGTATCCGGCAGATAACGGTAATTTGCTGGTTATTGATCGCCGAAATCATCCCTTTCTTTCCGGCTTTCATCTCATAGACGAACTTCGCCGGGGTGAGCTTGCTCGATACGACGTTGGGATTGCCGCCCTGCACCTTTATGATCTCGCGCATTTTGGCAAGCGCCTTCCCCGACGTCAATATCTCCCGTGCCGCCTCCTCACCGTCTGCACCCTTTTTGCCGGGAGTATCCGCAAAACACAAGGAAAGGAGTTTGCCCGCAAGCCGCAAGGCCTTGGCCTCAAGCGCAAGAGGGCGCTCGGGCGCCTGCTCCAGCACCTGGAACACGTCACGCGCTTCAAGCACCGGGCCAATGCCCCGTCCCGCATTCTGCCGGGTTTCATTCACGTCGATTGCCACTTTGATCTTGAACTTTTTTCCGAGCATCATGAATTTCTTCGCCATGAGTTCGGCGTCCTTGAAGTGCTGTATTTTCATCGTCGGTCCGACGGGAAGGTCCAGGACCAAATGGTTGGCGCCCGAGGCAACCTTTTTTGCCATCACGGACACGATGATTTTATCGTAGGACTCGAACGCAAGCGGCTTCTCGACCTGGATAAGCACGTCATCGGCGGGAGCCAATCCCACATGCCCGCCCCACACGATGCACCCGCCCACCTTATTGACGATTCGGGTAATCTGCGCGGTCGTAAACGTCACCGGGGCAACGACTTCCATCGTATCGGCAGTCCCTGCGGGACTGGTGATCGCCCGGGTCGAGGTCTTGGGAATCTTGTATCCGGCAGCGGCAATGATCGGCACGACGATCATCGTCGTCCGGGTACCGGCAACCCCGCCTGCGGAATGCTTGTCTGCGACGATTCCCGAAAACTTCAACCGGGGTCCCGTCGCTACCATCGCGCGGGTCAGTGAGTACAGTTCGTCATCGGAGAATCCTTCCTTAAACCCCGCGGCAGCGAAATACGTCGTGAGGACGGGGCTTAACTTTTCCTTTGCGATCTCGTCCATGATCGCGAAAATCTCGTCATAATTTAAACGTTTTCCGACAAGTTTTTTCTTGATCGCGTCAATTGCGATTTGTTGTGATGTTGGCGACATATTGGTTTAGATACGGACGAGTTTTGCCTTGACGTTCAGCCGGTAGAGATACGTGCCCGGCGGCACGCAGGTAACGAGCGTAAGGTACGAATCATCGAACCGCTGTTCGAGCGGGGAAAGGTCGGTCGGCTCGACGACAACCTTTTCGTACACCTGATAGCGGTACGTAAGGCCATCGTATTTAATGATGATATCATCTCCATTTTTTATTTTCGGGAGTGTTGCAAAAATCGCCTTGTAATCCTTCGTGCCCTTGAAAAACTGCGGCAGTGTCGAATGGCCGAATATGACCGTATTCCCGTAATCGCCGGGCACTCCCGTACCGCCGTAATGAATAAGGCTCTTCGCCAAGTCGTCTCCTGCGATGATGACCATGGCATTATCGATCCCCAAGGTAGGAATCGACAACGTATAACTGTTGACCTGGGCCGACACCTTCTTCTGCGGAGCCGTCGGGAACCAGGTATTGGGATCGGTACTCGTGGCACCCCCCGTGAGCGGGGTGCCTCCGACGGCTTTTGCCAATCCGGAAGGGTCGGCAATGGGACTGACCGTTTTGGCGAAAATCACCGAGTCGACTGCCAAAAACGACATGACCGGCCAAAGCGTCCATAAAATAACCATAAACCCCATGGTCATGAGGGAATACGAAATGACTGCCGGCCTATTGATGGGTGGTCGCCGCACCGCTTTTACGTACCGATACATCGCCATACTACTAGAGTAACAAAAATGGAAGGAAATTTCCGAGGCTATCCCGAAGCAAAAAGTTACTGAACCGCTATGGAAATGGTGATATTGTTTTTATTCAGCGGGAGATTGGTCTGGAACGGGGTAAGGGAAAACCGGTATTCGGCGGCAGCGACACCCGGCGTTTCCTTCAGGATTGCCGAGGCTTTTTCAACGGATTGGCCCGTCAGTTTGCCCTTGATGGCATCAGCGTCGATGACGGGCAGAGCAATTGCCGTGAGTTTTGCTGAGAGCGTGATCGTCCCGTCCTTCTTGACCGTCACGTTACTTGTCGTGACATTCGTCTGCTCCGGTGCGAGCGAATACCCTGACGGAACCTTCCGCTCTATAAGAGGCATGAGGGCTGCTTTCGCATCGCTGTCGGACACACTCGT
>CAZHOQ010000077.1:0-5573 GCA_964533995.1 uncultured Gammaproteobacteria bacterium | reverse complement strand
TGGACCATGTAGCCGTTTCCATGATAACAAGTTACATCTACCGGAAACACCAGTCTATCGATGCCATTTGGTATAACGTGGTAAGCCGCGAAGTAAGCGATGCCATGGCCGATTACTTTGTCTTTTTCCCGCCGGGTTACCGCAGGGAGGAAGCGGATATGGTCGTCGACATATCAAGCGTGTTTACCCAGAAGGTCGCCGCCGCCCGATGTCACGTGTCGCAGAAACACGATGCCGATCGGATTATCGCGCGGTGGATGGAATCGCCCAAAGAGGAATGGTTCCTTGTGGATAAGCGCCGGGATACGCTAACGATTGGTTAACGCTTCGCTTTTTTGACGAGCTTGGCGACATAAATGATTTCCCGTACCTCGCCGTCCTCACCCTCGATTTCATTGGTGCCGGATAGTTTGGCATATTCCCGAAGGTACTCGGATTGTGCCTCATTAAGCTCCTTGTTTTCGGTTGTAAGGTCTTTTACTTTCTCGTCGAGCTGCTTTGTTGCCGGATTCTGCATGACAGCCGCCTTGGCTTTGCCTTTTTCCTTTGCGGCTTCCTTGGCTTTCTCCGCGGCTATGCGATAGGGTTCGTCGTTTAGGAGGGCGCTTTCCAGCATTTCCTTGAGTTTTTTAAGTTCCGCCTTATTGCGGTCGACTGCGGTGACGTTGGTTTTGATCATGTTTTCCAGTTCCAGCACAGTGTCCGCTGAAGGAGATTCCGAAGGTTGGCTAGATTCCGGCTTAACGATATCCGCATCGGTTACAGGTGTATCCATATCCGATTATTAAATAGGATTGCGATTCCGCATGCAAGGGGGCAATTGCCGGCATCAGTCACCGGCGATGGCGTGGTAGGCGGCGATGATATTCTCGCGGCGGATAGCCTGCCGTGCCCGGGATCCCCACACGCGGAATACCGAGAATATCCTTCTGCCTGATTCCGCCGGGTTTTCGACAAGTCGCTGAATATTCCGTTCGACGGGAAGGAGCCTCCGCCGCAGGGCAAGGGATACGAGGGATGGTACGTATTTGCGCTCGAGGTATCCGTGAATGGGGTCGTGCCGTTTCGTCCGCCGGAATCGTTCCTGGAGGGGGACTTCAGGGAGCAAAAGATCTGCGACGTGTCGCGAAATCCGGGCCTCGATGTTGGATAATCCGGCCATCACAAAGGAGAATCAGTACTATTTCCATCATGTCCGAAACACTTTGATATAGTCAAATATCGAAATTCGTAAACGCAGGTAGTGGTGACTCACTTCGGTTTCGGCTTGCGGGATTCACGTTCTTTCTTCAGCCATTCGTCTCCCGTTTCCCCGACGGGATAGCATTCGGGCGGGCAGACGACTGAAGGACCCGGGATTTCCTTGAGGCGGGGAACGAGGATGGTTTCCTCATGGCCGTCGCCCCAGTTCACCCGGATAACTTTTCTTCGTTCTGGACGGGATTTGCTGCGCGTAATGAGGGGAACTATACCATGCCCCCTTCTTAGCGTCCAATCGATTGGCGGATGTCCGAGGCGGCAAATCCCAGGATTTCGGGCTTCCGGACGAGATTGCCGATGCCCGTCAGGGGATGCTGGAGGAACTTTTTGAGTTTGTAGTGCATGATGAGCGAGGCATCGATCGGCGCGTTTATCCGTTTGGTTTCCCGCTGCGTTGCCTGCCAGCCCGGCAGGGAGTGGATCCGGCGCTTCGGAATTTCGGGAAGCTCCATGAATTTTCGGTAATACCGCCTGATTGTTTCCCTGGACATGCCGTTGGTAAACCAGATTTTCTTGAGTCCCGTTTTGACGAGGAAATCCTGCCACGGCACGTTGTCCGGGTCAATGACCCCCATGGTGATGGCATCCGCCCAGAGTTTCGTTCCCGGCATCGGGGATGTGCGGTAGACCTCGAGTTCGTACGTATAGTCGTTTTCGGCAATCCAGCTTGCCAGCGCGTAGGTGTCGTCCAGGTCCTGGGCCGTTTCGTTGGGTGAGAAGATCATGAAGCTTGCGGAGATGTGGATATGCGCGTCCGCAAACAGCTGAACCGCCCGTTTGACGTCGGCAACCTTGAGGGGGCCGCTTTTTAAGTACTTGAGCATGTTTTCGCTGCCGCTTTCGATGCCCATCGAAACGCTGACGGCGCCGAATTCCTTAAGAAGCGAGACCATTTCCGGGTCGACCAGATTGGCACGTACGTAAAGGCGGAAAAACGAGATTTTCCCCAGAAGGTCCCGGCGTCTGAGTTCTTCGATGAGGGCGCGAAGCCGCGGCTTGGAAACGACGAAGGTGTCGTCAAGGATATAGATGCACCGGACCCCGTAGTGGTGGTAGAGGTGTGAGATTTCCTCGCCGACGCGTTCAACCGGGAAGAATCGGAATCCGCTGTGTCCCGGCCAGAGGACTTGGCGAGCGCAGAAGGAGCATTTATAGGGGCACCCGCGCGCCGTGAACATCGTTGCCCACCGTAGGGACACGGGCGATTTATCCCGCAGGATGGTTTTATTGCGGATAAATTCGCTTTGCGGGAGCAGTTCCCAGTTGAGTTTGGGGATTTCCTCCGCGGTCATAAGCGGCCGCATGGCGTTTACCTTGAGGTTTCCCTTCCGGTCGCGGTAGAGGACGCTCTGCATACCGGAAAACGCGTGTTCGTCGAGCGTCCCGCCGTTACCAAGGACGGAAATCATGTCGGTCAGCGGTATTTCCCCCTCACCGACGACACCCGCGTCAAAGGGCGCCTTCATGCTTGCCGGATGCCCGGAAATATGGTGGCCGCCCAGTATGATGTGGGTACGGATGCGTTTGCGTATTTCCTCAGCCTGGCGTATCGCTTCCGGATATGCGTTCGTTACGGAAGACATACCCATGATGTCCGGCTTGAAGGCTGCGATCGTGTCCAAGTGGCTGCGGTCGAAGCCGGAGACGATGAGGATATTTTTCTGGGGGATGATATTGCGTTCGGTCAGGTAACTGCCGAGCGTAAGGACGTTAAGGGGCACGATCGTATCGCGGAATTTCGGGGTCGTCACGTTCATCAGCGCGACCCGGACGTTGTTCACTGTCGCCATACAACCATTATAGCCGATTGCCGGAATATGTGTAATTTGTCTTACGTCGGAATACACATGACAGGGATTCCACTACGGAGTACAATCCTTGTCAAATGTCCGCCGAGCGTCCGATCGAGGATCCTGCCATACGGAGTCTCGTTGCCGAGTCCCGCAAGATATGGAGTGACACCGATGCGGTCTATGACCTTGCCGGGAGGAGGTTTGCCTTGCGGTGTGCCGAGCTTGAGCCGTATTTCCGGTCCCGCACGTTCCGGTTGGGAATTATCGGCAACCCGAACCGTGGCAAGACAACCCTCGCGTTTTCGGCGCATAAGACGTTCGGGCTGTACGGATTCCCCAGTCAGTATGTGGACCTCGATATCTATACCCACTCCGGTCGCGCCATCTCAGGGGAAATAGGGTGGGCGCAGCGGCCGAAACGCGCGGATGCGCCGCGGCGTGAAGTGCTCGAATCCGTGCGGAGGTTTAGGAAAGCCCGGCGCGGGATCATCGTCGGAGATTTTCCCGGACGCCCCGACAACCCGTACCAGGGGGAACGCCTCAAGGCGGTGGATATGGCGCTTGTTTTGGGCGACAACCCGAAGGAACGGCTTACGTGGCTTGCGATGGCTGCCAAGGTTGGGAAACCGGCAACCTGGCTCCGGACGAACGAAGCGTATACCCGGAAATTCCCGATGGATCCGACGGTTTACAACTTAAACCGCGACGTCCATCCGGCAACTCTTGATTTGCTTACGGCCTTAACCCGGATCCTTGAGAATGTCGCCCGGCTGGTAGGTGTTAAGACTGCGGATCCGGGTGCGTTTTTCAGCGAACCGGAGCGGGTGATCCTTGAGGAAGTGCTGGATTTCGAATTTGCGCCCTACGATATCGACGGCGGCAGGATGTAGCGAGTCTATTCTTCATCCAGCAGTCTCTGGATTGTTGACCTGCCGACATCGCCCAGGTTGCGTATCCGGGATAACCGTCTTTCATCCATCATAAGCTGCCGCACGTCGTCCGCAACGAGTAAAGGCACATGGTGCTCCCGGCCGCGCTTCGGTTTGATGGTCAGATGGTGAACCGGAATTTCCCCGGATCGGACGAGCGCGTTGAAGACGTAGCCCGGCAATTCCCGTTCCTGGATTATGCGGGGATGCGGCGTTTTGGTCATGGGCGCATTATACCAAACGGCCCGTTACGGCGACGTTTCCCGGACTCCATAGCCCATCCGGCCACGGAGGCTGTGGATGCGCAGTCTGAGGGCGACCCGATCGCGTCCGTTCGCAGGCGACTCGTTCCTATGGAGCTCGTCATAGGTAAGTTGCGCTTCCCCGATGTCGCTCGCTAGCTCGATATTGCGGGTGAGCCGTGCTTTCGTCCATCCGGAGACGGCAAATGTCCGCTCGTGCGACCCGTTGTGGCGCACGGACACCTTGGTATGCCACACGCCGAACCGGGAGGGAATGCCAAACAGCGTTTTTTTCGCGGTCCCCGTCGTGACCGTAATTTCACCGATTTCGATACCCGGGATTGTCATGGGTGCAATAGTACACGTACGTAGGCACGGAATGCAATTCCGGCGAGGCTACGATGTAGCCGGGGCCGCATTATCTTCCGAAATAGTGTATAATGAACAAATTAACAGAAATATCCACCAGGCATTAGACCCCCACAACACGCAGGAAATTATTAGCGATATCTCCGGTAATTTGCGTCAGATCGGCAAGTGGACGCTTAAGGGCTTCCGCCAGCAGCAAGCCAATATCGCCCTCTATCTTAAATTGACGAGGAAAAACGTCGCGACGGTATCCGAACGAACGCTGTCTGCCAAACTCCAGGCGAAATTCGATGATTTCTGCCGGGAGTACGCGAAACTGGAAAAGCTCTACGAGAAGGGGATCACGGACCATAAGGAATGGGCCGGGGTCATGCAGAAGCTCGCAAACGATTTGGATAAGGCCTCACAGCCCCGCTGACACATTTGTGTTTTGTGATCCGATCTGGTATACTAGCGTTTAGATGTATTGAACCAATGCATCTGCTTATAGTCGAATACACAAGAGAAGTTTAAAAGAAAAAACGCCCCAAGATTCAGTTCTTCATTTTGCGTCTTTTCCTCGCTTTTTACATGTTTCCCATAAGCAGGTTTATTCGTTCAATCCCTATGTACAACGACAAACGCCGGTTTCAAAAGACGTTCATCAGGCCGCGGAATGCGCGGGCCGTCAAAAGCGTGCCGAAAAAGGAGTTATTGGCAGTCATTGAGAAGAGTAAAACGCATGTAGCTGACGCTTATGATGTCGCCGAACCGCAGGTGACGCATGATTTTGCGGATTTCCTGCTCCACCCGACGCTCACCACCAACATTATCGCAAAGGGCTTCGGTAAGCCGACCCCTGTGCAGGATCAGGCTATCCCGGCAATTCTCAACGGCTCGGATGTCATCGGGATTGCCCATACGGGCACGGGTAAAACCGCGGCGTTCCTTATCCCGCTTCTGGAGAAGATTACCAAGGACAGGAACCAGCGCGTTCTGGT
>CAZHOQ010000076.1:0-5615 GCA_964533995.1 uncultured Gammaproteobacteria bacterium | reverse complement strand
CCTTTGCCCGCGTTGTGATCAGTGATGCGTTTAGGGAGATTATTCGTAATGCCGGTGTAGAGGCTGCCATCATGACACTGGAGAACGTACACAAACCACATGAGGAGATTATAGTAGAAAATCCTGGTTGCGGGGCCGGGAATCGCACCCGGCCTAGGAGATTATGCACGTGTTGCTCCAATTCCTTGGAGTGTCGGGCTATATCTTCATCCTGCCTTGTCGGTAGGAGATCGGCGTATAGTCTCTACGGGTTTCCGTCAAAAAGGCGGATCTTCCCTCGGTATTGTCCATTATTGTCATTGGGATTTTACCGAAATAGCCGATTGCAATCAGAAAGTTACCTCTCTGATGGCCCATATTTGAGCCTCCTGTGCAACTTTACACTACCCCGCGGTCGTTAATCGACAAGCTTGATTATATGTTCAATTCTAACACGAGTCAACCTTGAAATCGAACCCTACGGAGAAGATAATATATCTACATGGCAAAATCACAATTGCGGCTTCAGGCGCGGGAGCTTCGACGGAATGGTCTTGGCATAAAGACTATCGCCAACAAACTCGGAGTTTCATCAAGCACAGCCAGCCTTTGGTGTCGTGATATCGAGCTTACTACAGAGCAATTGAGGGTACTTCAAGCGAATGCACGCAATCCCTACCTTGGCAGAAGAGGGGAGTATCTACAAAAACAAAAGGTACAGATGCAGGAAAAGTTGCAGAAGTTATCGCAACAAGGAATAGCGGAAGTTTCAACACTATCGTCACGAGAATTGTTTATAGCGGGTGTCGCCTTATATTGGGCGGAGGGATTTAAGAAGGATAATTTGGTGGGATTTTCTAATTCAGATCCTTTTATGATCCGTTTTATCATTCGATGGTTTACGCAATCATGCGGAGTGGATATTGAGAGGTTAAGGTTTCGTTTGGCACTTAACGAGTCTTACAAGGGTAGAGCTGAGCAAGTTGAGCAGTTCTGGCAGAATTTTCTTGGCGTTAGCGCAACCCAATTCCAAAAAACATTTTTTCAACGAGTAAAGTGGCAGAAGGTATACGATAATCCCGAGAATTATCACGGAGTGTTGCGGGTACGAGTTTCAAAAAGTGTCGATTTGCTGCGGAAAGTACATGGGCAAATAGAGGGGCTTCGAACAAATGGTTAGTTTGGGAGTTTTGTTGGGGGAGGAGTGGGTCGCCTCATATTTTTCAGAAGCCATGGCGCAAGATACATGAGAATCCCGGTGAGCATTTGGACACCGAAAGCAAGGCTAAACCATCCCGCAGTTTGGAAATGGAGAAGGCGTACGCTGGATTGATCGAAAAACGGGAACCACTGAGGGTATTTCATCGTTAATCCCGTAATCATTTGAATCAGCCCAAGGCAGATGACAAACCACATGCTCCACCGATGAATCTTCCGAGCATGATAGGAGAGTTTGCCGACGTCCATGCGAGTATTGTATCAGAGATATCGCGGCGTCCGTTTCAAGTAGTCGCGATACGCCTTTCCGAAATGTCTTATCAGGAGTTTTTCTTCGGTTTCGACGGCCATATGAATGGCCAGCGAGAAGAGGAGAATCCACAGTATACCAAAGCTTTGTAGCGCAGTCTGTTGGCCGAGAAATACCAGGAATAACCCGACGTAGATTGGGTTACGGGAAAAACGAAACGGTCCATGGGTTACCAGTCTGGATTGGGCGGATTTGTCATGTTGAGCGGGTCTGCCCCAGCTATTCCCCATGACGAATTTCCCCCAGGCAGCAAGGAGCGTGCCAAGCAGGGTAAGAAATATACCGAAGTATTCCAGGTCAAGATCCTGGAAAGATAAAGCCGGAAGGCCAAGCTCCGAAAGGAAAATGATCTGCACGAGACCTAGGAGTTCAAACGTGACGATAGGAATTGAACGAATATGCGTCCAGGTCCTTATGAAGCTTTCTATGTTTTTTCCTCGGCTTGTGACAGCCCAGAAGACGATGATAAAAAGGTGGCAAAAAAGAAAAAACGCGCGGGTATAGGGACTGATCATAGATCGATCATAGCAAATCCAAGAAATTTGACGGTTATGGTATACTATACCGCACAAGTGAATAAAAGCGTTGATCCGGAGGGTTGGAACCGGGGAAAGCTGACTCTTAAATCAAGTACGGAGCCGAAACCGTAAAAAGACAGGAACGAGTGTCGATTAGCCGGAGCTCGTCATGAAGGAGGGTATCCTCAAATGACATCCGCGGTTTCGCGGATTTTTTGTAGGACATCGTTTGCAAGGTGGTACCGCCTGAAAAAAGGCCCTTGCAGGTTCACGAGTATTGTCGTGGGCTTGCGAGGGCTTTTATTTTGCCCGAAGAAAGGAGATTTATGACGAAAGAAATGGAACGAAGTTTTACCTACCGGAGGAATACCCCGGAGGATTCCGTACGACCGGAACCCCTGGGGTATCTTTGGCGACGTTGCAATCATCAAGTTGCAGGGTGCGCCGTATCAGCAGACGGTCGAAACACGGGGAATTCCTGAAGCGATAGACAGCAATGCGAGTTTAGATACGCTTGCATCCAACACAAAATACCGTGAGGCCCTGCGGCGCAAGCTTCCGACGGTAGAGCCGCTGCTTGCCGATTTGTTCGACCGGGACGGCTACTACAGTATTCAGCGGAAGATCGAGCAGGGGAAAACGCTCACCTTTGATGAATCGTTCGGATTGGTGACGTTTGTATGTGCCGCCCTCAATAAGCCCCTTCGGGAAGAGCTTCGGGGGAAGCTCAAGCATTTTATGCCCGAGGATACGCATCTTCTGCAGGCGACGGCGCTCCTTTCTGCCATGTCGACGAAGGAGGCGTATGTGGGGTTGACGGCGGAAGAGATTGCGGGGATGGTTGCGGCAACGATCTATCTCGATACGGTTGTCCAAACAAAGCACGACGGGCCGGTCATAGCTTTCGGTGGGATGGGCGGGGATACGGGGTATCCCTTAAATAGCCATACGACGAAGCTTTTTAGCGTATCGACGCTTTCTGCCATTGTCCTTTCCTTGGATGGCCCTGTGCACAAACACCATTCGTATCCGAACACGTCAAAAGTCGCCGGGCAAAGCGCGATTGAGGCGTTCGGAGCGCGATCGGATTTTCATACGCCCGGCGCGTTTGAAAGCGTGCTGAACGGCGCGAATGTGCTGATGACGAGCTGTCACAATACAAGAACGCTGCATTCGCTCTCGCATAAGCTGAAGGGGGAGACGGTCAACCACGTGATCGGGCCGCTCTCATTTACTATGACTCCCGACACCCCATTGCATGCGATGATCGGCGTCAACGAGAAGATCCATCCGGAGGTGTTAGTCGAAGCGATGAAAATTCTCACCGACAAAGGTTTTCAGGAGTATGACAACAGCGCGGTCTACTGCGGGACACTGATTGCCAATGATGACGCGAAGATTCTCGATCCAACCCTCATGAAGCACATTGTGGTGCTCGACGAGGTTGCGCCGCCGCCGTACCGGACGATCGTTTCGTTTCTGGTGAAGGGGGAGAATGCAGGCACCTACGTGCTGTCACCTGAGGATTTTTACGACCTTAAGGACTTGACGGATTTTTCTCCGTCGTCTTTGGCAATACCCAATACGAAAGAATCCATTATCGAGGCGAACGTGAGCGCTATCGAGGGGGATGACATAACCCGGGTGAAATACCTCGCGATGACGGTCGGATTGGGATTGTTTGTCCGGCATTATTTAAACGACCCGTCATCGTTGGACCGCACAAAGATGCGGGTCAACCGGGACATGCTCCGTGCGTGTACAAAGCAGGGTCTTGAACTCATTCTGTCCGGCAAAGGAAAGGAGCAGCTTGAACGGTATGTGTCTATTACAAACCAGTTTGCAGGAGGAGGTGCTATATGAACCTATTTAAAGAACTGTTACCTATGAGAAAGCCGATTATCGGCATGATTCATTTGCCGCCGCTAGCAGGCTATGAGGGGCATCGGCCGATTGCCGAGACACGGCGGCGCATCCTTACTGAGGCGCGGCACTTAGAAGAGGCCGGAGTCCACGCAATTATGGTGGAGAATAACTATAGCGTGCCGCACCAGGAATTTGTTGGGAGGGCAGAAGCGCTCGAAATGACCAGGCTTGTGGATTCTGTGGTGCAGTCAGTACGAATCCCCGTCGGCGTGGACGTGTTGTGGAGCGGATATCAAACCGCGCTCGACATCTGTAAGGAAACGGGTGCACGGTTTATTCGGGTTGCATCATTTGTCGATGATGTGCGGACACGGTATGGGGTGATGATCGGTCGGGCGGATGAAGCGATGCGATACAGAAGAAGGTTAGGGTTACAGCGGCGCGTTGCCGTGATTGCCGATGTGCAGGTGAAGCACTCCGAAATGATCGACAAGGATAAACCGCTCCGGCAATCCGTGCGGGAGGCGGTAGAGAAAGGCGCAGATGGCATTATCATAACGGGTACGTGGACAGGGGTCGCGCCCATCATGGGGGATTTGCGTATTGCCCGGCGATTTGGGAAGGGCTTGCCGATTATTGTCGGGAGCGGTTCAACGCCGGAGAACATGGGCGAACTGTTTACGAGTTCGGATGCGATTATTGTGGGAACGGCGATCATGACGGATCGGGTCGTCGATAGAATGAAGCTGGATCGATATATGGATGCATACCGATCTTTGCGAGTACGCAATTTTCGGAAAGTTCGATACAATAGGGAGGAACTATGAACCTAAAAGACAAAATCGAAAAAATTCTTAAAGAAAACGCTGTTGATTACACGTTTATTCCGTTGCCGGAAGATTTGGCGCCGGACGTGCCGTCACACGCGGCGTTTCATGGGATCAAGATGGCAAATGCGATGACGACGATTCTCTATAAAACGGAGAAGGGGATTATCGGAGTCGTCAAAAGTGCTGACCGGCAGGTGGATGAAAAGAAACTGAAAGATGCTGCGGGGGTTACTCGGTTGGTATTCGCGTCAAAGAGTGACTTGCAGTCGTTAGGCGTTGCTATTGGCATGGTTCCGTACTTGGGGTTGGAGATTCCGTATTATGTTGATGCCGCCGTGCTTACCGTAGGAAAAATCTATGGGACCGCAGCGGAGAAAACGACGGGCATGGCGATGAGCGCATCCGATTTACTGAAGGTGAACCATGGCGTGGTGGGAAACTTTGCGTTCGCTGAATCAACGACACGTACTGTTATGGGGAAACGGATCGTATCGGGCATTACCCCGAGTGGCGACGGAACGCTTCACATTGGGAATTATCTGGGCGCCGTCAAGCAATTTATTGAGATTGCCAAATCAAACGAGTGTTTCTTGTTTGTTGCGGACATGCACGGGCTGACGACGATTCAGGATAAAAAGCATTTGTCCGGCAACATTGAGGCGCTTGTCTTAAATGAGCTTGCGCTCCTTATGGGGTTTTTGACCAAGGAAGAATTCGACCGGATTATCTTCTACCGGCAATCCGATATCGGCATGCACGGGGAGTTGCAATCGATCCTCAATAACGTAACGCCGTTGGGGCTTCTCCGGCGCGCGCATGCGTACAAGGACAAGTTACAGAAAGAGGTGGCGGAGGACGATATTAACCTGGGGCTTTTCAACTACCCCATTCTGA
>CAZHOQ010000075.1:0-5847 GCA_964533995.1 uncultured Gammaproteobacteria bacterium | reverse complement strand
CCGCATATTGCCGGGGTTATCGGCCTTGGCGCCGCGGTTACATATCTGACAAAGCTTGGCATGGAGAACGTGCGGACCCACGAGCGGGAGCTTACGGCATACGCGATGGAACGGTTTGCCCAAATAGCGGACGTATCGTATCTCGGGCCAAAGAATCCTGACGTGCACGCAGGGGTGTTTGCATGCCAACTCGGTCGCTTTCATGCGCATGACGTCGCCCAGATTTTAAACGAGGACAACGTCTTCATCCGGGCAGGGAACCATTGCGCGCAGCCGCTGCACGAGTTTATGAACGCGGTTTCCACGGCACGGGCGTCGTTCTATGTCTATACGACCCGCGAAGACATCGATCAGCTGGTCGAATCATTTTTAAAAGTGAAAAAAATACTTACCTGATGTCGGACGTTGAACCGACAGTATTAGGAAAGTGAGCAGCGCGTGATTTTGTCCGGCTTTGCCGGACCGCGCGTGAAGCCTTTGGCTTCCGGCAAAGGAATGTTGTTAATGCTCCGAAACTTTCCTTGTTTCGGAGCCAGCCGTCGGAGAAAACCTTGGTTTTCTCTCGAGAATACTATTATGGATCTTTATAGGGAAAACATCCTTGACCATTACAAACACCCGAGGAATTTCGGACACCTTGATGCGGCAAATGCCGTAAGCGAAGAGGTGAACGTCAGTTGCGGCGACAAAATCCGGATCGAACTTCTGGTGGATGGCGATGTGGTTACCGACATCCGGTTTAGCGGAGAGGGGTGCGCCATAAACCAGGCGAGCGCCTCCATGCTCACCGAGAAAGTGAAGGGAATGAATACTGCGGATATCCGTACGCTTACGTTACGCGACATTGAAACGCTGCTTGGGACTATTCTCACGCCCTCACGGGTCAAATGCGCCGTACTGCCGCTTGAAGCGATCCATAAGGCCCTTGGAAGTGTGAGGTAATCGATTGTCACCCGAAATAAATTGCGATATAGTCATTTGAATATGGACCAAAACGACCCGAAAGTAGTGAGAAAAATCAGAAAGTGGACGATGCGGATAGACCGGGATCTCTGTATCGGAGCCGCAACCTGCGTTGCGCTGGCGCCGAAAGCATGGGCACTTGATGACGAGGCGAAAGCGATTATCCTGGACACTTCGTCGGAAGAAACGGATGATTCGCTTATGGAAGCGGCTAAGTCATGCCCGGTTATGGCAATATTCATAACCGACGAGAACGGAAAGCAAATTTACCCCTAGGAATCTCGAGGGACAACTATGTTTTCCCTCGACGTGCGGCAGCGCGAAGCGCTGCGAAGATACGCACTGCTTTTTTTCTAAAATTGACATGATTTTGTGATTTGTTTCGACTATATTTAAATAATGAGGGATAACGTCACTTGGACCATCGGCGGTGAAGCGGGTTTCGGCATCATGTCTTCCGGAACCGTGCTCGCACGTACGTTTACCCGAAGCGGGTATCACGTGTTTGCCGTGAATGACTATCCTTCCCTTATCCGCGGCGGGCACAATGTAGTCACGGTCCGGATCGGCTCGACGAAATTCAACGGCGTTTCGAAAGCATCGGATATCCTCCTTGCGCTCAATGCCGAGACCGTCGCCCTTCATAAGGATGCGTTAAGTGAGGGAGCCGCCGTATTGTTCGATCCCAAGGATAAGGAATGGACGGTGTCTGATTTTCCCCACGCGGTTACCCTCATGCCGATTCCCTTGCGGGATATGGTGGTAGAGCTTAAGGCGGACACGATCATGCGCAATACGATTCTCCTCGGAGCAACCGTTGCGCTGTTGGGCGCCCCGTTCGAGGCGCTTTTTTCCGTGATCCGCGACCAGTTTATGAGGAAAGGTGAGGAAGTGGTCGCACAGAATGAGAAAATCGCGCGCGCGGGGTTCGACTATGTTAAAAAAACGTACGGTAACGTTGACGGGTTGCATCTTGCTCCCGGCATGATTACGCAAAAACAGCTCGTGATAAACGGCAGCGAAGCAGTCGGGCTGGGAGCGGTCCGCGCAGGCCTTAAGTTTGCCGCAATCTATCCCATGACGCCGATTAACGCCATCATCTCCTTCCTTGCCGATCATGCGAAGGAATTAGGAATAGTCTATAAGCAGCCGGAGGATGAGATTGCCGGCATAAATATGGCAATCGGGGCGGCGGTTGCGGGAGTCCGGAGTATGGTGGCAACTTCAGGAGGAGGTTTTGCGTTGCAGGTCGAGGGGCTTTCCTTGGCGGGTATGTTGGAAGTGCCGATCGTCATCGATCTGGGGATGCGCGTCGGGCCGGCGACCGGCATGCCGACGTATACGGAGCAGGGGGAATTATTATTCGTTATCCATGCGGGCCATGGCGAATTTGCCCGCATCGTATTGGCGCCGGGGGACGTCGAAGAAGCATACACACTCACCATGCATGCCTTTAACCTGGCGGAAACGTACCAGGTGCCGGTATTCGTGCTTACGGACAAATACCTTAACGAAAGCCAGTGGTGCATGCCGCTTTCCGAATTCTCCAAACCGGTAAAAATCGAGCGGGGCAAGATGGTCATCGATGATACGGGGAAGCCCGACGGATCGTTTTTACGGTATGATGCCACAGTACCCGACGGCGTTTCCACGCGGAGCGTTCCCGGCACGAAGAACGGACAGTATTATGCCAACTCCTATGAGCATGACGGAAGGGGACACGTCACGGACTCCGCTTCCGGGCGGATCGCAATGGTGGAAAAACGGCTGCGGAAAGTGGCTGCCATAGAGGGCTCAATGATTGAGCCGTTACGGTTCGGCGATGAGAATCCTGAAATTCTTCTTGTTACCTGGGGAACGACCAAGGGTGCGGTGCTTACCGCGATGGAGTCTATGCGGCTTTCCGGCAAAAAGGTCGGGGTCGTGACGTACCCATGGGTGTTTCCGTTCCCCGCGGAGGCAACGAAGAAGCTGTTCAAAAACGCACGCCGGATCATCGACGTGGAGCAGAACGCGACCGGGCAGCTGGCTACACTCATCCGCGCGGAAACGGGACTTGAGGTAACGGAAAAATTGCTAAAATATGACGGCAGGCCATGGCTGCCCGAGGAAATTATCGAAAAACTTTCGTAATACAAATATGGCAACACTGACTGCAGCTTCATATAATACCGGATTCCTGCCGACCTGGTGTCCGGGGTGCGGAGATTATGGCATATGGACTTCGCTTAAGGGGGCGTTTGCAAAATTGGGAATCGGTCCCGATGACGGCCTGATCGTGTACGGAATCGGGTGCCATGGCAACATGTATGACTGGATGAACATGTACGGTTTTGCAGGCCTACACGGCCGTGCGTTGCCAGTTGCGCAGGGAGCGAAACTTGCAAACCATAATCTTCCGGTCGTGGTCGTCTCCGGGGACGGAGACTGTCTTGGAGAAGGCGGTAACCACTTCATGCATGCGGCCAAACGGAATCCGGATCTTACGGTCATCATTCACGATAACCAGGTATATGGCCTGACGACCGGGCAGGCCAGCCCGACGGCCAAGCCGGGCTTCAAAACCAAATCGACCCCGGAAGGTGCGACCGATGCACCGGTCAATCCGTTGGCACTTGCCGTCGTCGCCGGTGCGACGTTTGTTGCCCGCGGATTCGCCGGAGACTTGCCGGGTCTGACCGAACTCATGGCGATGGCCATGAATCATAAGGGATTTGCCGTCCTGGATGTACTGCAGCCGTGCGTTACCTTTGACAAAGTGCATACCTACCAATGGTACCGCCAAAGGCTCTATAAGCTTGATGAAACGTATACGCCGAACAATAAGCTCGCCGCTCTGGAAAAGGCTATGGAGTGGGGGGATAAAATTCCGTTGGGCGTCTTTTACCGGGAAGAAAAACCAACGAGTGAGGGCCTTGAGCCTGCGCTTTCTTCAACACCGCTTGTCAGACAGCCGTTGGAATTGCCCCATTGGGACAAGCTTCTTAATGAATTCGTGTAGTCCGTGTTCTCGGCATTCATTTGTGCGGATGATTACGTGTATTGACAAATGCTTAGCACTAGGTATACTAGAGTGCTAAACGACTATGAGTACATCACTCGACAATCCCAACCAAATGCTTCCGGTTGTTCCCATCCGGGACGGCATCGTATTCCCCGGTACGGAAATGATTCTTACGTTCGGGCGTCAGCGATCCGTCGCCGCCATAGAGGCTGCCCAAAATTCCGGCAAACGCGTCGTTCTCGTCATGCAGCGGAATTCCAACGTCAATGATCCGACACCGAGTGATCTATATAGCGTTGGCACCGTTGGCGAAATCATCCAGATGATGCGGAATGAAGGCGAAATCAACGCGCTTGTCCGAGGAATTGCGAAAGTGGAGCTTGCTTCATACGAAGCGGTCGATCCGTTCTTTGTGGCTAGGGTCATCGAGATTGCGGATGTGATCGAGGATGATGACGAAACGAAGGCGCTCTTTAACCATCTAACGACGGAACTCCGTCAGGCCGTAAAGATCGGCAAAACCATGGATTTCCTGACGTTCATGAATATCATGTCGGGCATGTCGCCCGTTACGCTTTCCTATCAGATTGCCGGGGTGTTGGATACGAAGCCGAGCGAACGGCAGGAGCTTCTCGAGATAAATTCCGTGAAAGCCAGGTTTGAAAAGGAAGCGTCGTATCTTGCAAAAGAAGTGAAAGTGCTCGAACTCGAAAAGAAGATAGCTACCAAAACACAGGAGAAATTCGAGAAGAACGTGAAGGAACAGGTACTCCGGGAGCGCATCAAGACGATCGAAAAGGAACTCGGCGAAGACGATGAAAACAAGGAGTTCAAGGAGCTAGCAGATAAGATCAGGAAAGCGGGTATGCCGCTTGAAGTCCGTGAGAAGGCGGAGAAGGAATTGCGGAGGCTTTCCCAGATGTCCCAATACAATCCGGAAGCCTCGTATGTCCGCACCTACCTTGACTGGCTTGTGGAAGTGCCTTGGTCGGAAGCGCCGGAAGCGAAAGTCGACATAACCGGTGCCGAAGCGGTATTAAACCAGGACCACTACGCACTCGGAAAAATCAAAGAACGGATATTGGAATTCCTGGCCGTCATGAAGCTAAGAAGCAGCGGGGAAGTCGAGAAGGAAAAAACCAAGGAAAAGAAGCCCAAAGACCCGAAAGGAATAAAGGAATCGGACGATCAGGCAAAAGCGAGAAAGGGAAACAAATCCGCGCCAACCATTTTGTGTTTCGTAGGCCCCCCGGGTGTCGGAAAGACCTCGATCGGCAAGTCCATCGCACGCGCGCTGGGAAGGAAATTCGTGAAGATTTCCTTGGGTGGCATCCGGGATGAGGCCGAGATCCGCGGACACCGGAGAACCTACGTCGGCGCGATGCCGGGACGCATCATCCAGGGCATCAAGCAGGCGGGAACGAAAAATCCGGTTTTCATGCTGGACGAAATAGACAAAGTGGGAGCCGACTTCAGGGGAGACCCTTCGGCTGCCCTTCTTGAGGCGCTTGATCCCGAGCAGAACTATGCATTTTCCGACCACTACCTTGAGGTGCCCTACGACCTTTCCGAGGTGTTCTTCATCACGACCTGCAACCTGTTGGATACGATCCCACCGGCTTTGCGGGACCGGCTTGAGGTCATCCGGTTCGCAGGATACACCGAGGATGAAAAGTTCCATATCGCCAAGGATTATCTTTTCGAAAAACAGCGGGTGATCCATGGTGTCCCTAACAAAACTGTCGACCTTTCCGAAGAGGGGCTTCGTGAGATTATCAGGCGGTATACAAGAGAGGCGGGGGTGAGAAATCTCGAGCGCGAGATAGCGACCGTCTTCCGCAAAGTCGCAAAGAAAATCGCCGAAACCGACGGGAAGACGA
>CAZHOQ010000074.1:0-5880 GCA_964533995.1 uncultured Gammaproteobacteria bacterium | reverse complement strand
GCCGTGAACGCGATGGGCGTCATACCCGCATCATACTCCAATAGATGATTGCCGCGGCAATCCGGTACCACCCAAACGGCGTAAACGTTGCGCGTTTCATAAACCGTATGAACGCGTTGACGACGATAAGTGCGGTAATCCAAGATATGACAAAGCCGGTTAAGAGGATCAATATTTCGTTACGGGAAAACGCATGGCTGCTTTTGAGAAGGTCAAGGCCGGTTGCGGCAGCCATCGTAGGGACGGCAAGCAGGAAGGAGAATTCGACTGCCGTCTCCCGTTTCATGCCCATCATGATGCCGCCGACGATAGAGGCGGCCGACCGGGATACCCCGGGGATCATGGAGACCGACTGGAAAAGGCCGATGACCGCATATTTCCATAGCGGAAGTTCGTTTACCGAATCCTGAACCGTTACCTTTTTGGACTGCCAGAACCTTTCAAGAAGTATGAGGATGATTCCGACGGCAGCCAGCGCACCGACGACGACCGTATCGTTTCCCAGAAGATATGATTTGATCGTCTTATAAAAGACAATACCCAAGACGCCGGTCGGAATGAATCCTGTCAGTATCGGGAGAATGAGTTTGGGCCGCCGCAAGATTTTTTTCGTATAAAGGGTTATCACGGCCATAATGGCGCCGAGCTGGATTATGATATCAAAGCTCTTGGTGAACTCCGTCTCCGTAATCCCCATGAGCTTCGTCGCAAGGATGAGGTGTCCGGTCGACGAAACGGGTAGGAATTCGGTAATGCCTTCAACGATGGAGAGAATAATGACGTGAACAAGATCCATGACTTCTATCATATCAGAAGATATAATGGAGCCTATGATTAAGCTTAATGCGAAAGAATTGCGGACGACAGAGGTGGATCCTGAAGTTGCCAGGTCCGTCCCCAAGAACCCTGTAGTTATTGTCTGTGATAACGTGTTGGATACCTATAACGTCGGGTCCATATTCCGGCTTGCCGATGCGGTTGCCGCTCAAAAGGTCATCCTGTGCGGCGTAACGCTGACCCCGCCGAACTCCAGGATCAAGAAGGCATCCATCAACACCTGGCAATGGGTCTCGTGGGAATACGAGAAGCATACGACGGATGCCCTGATTCGGCTCAAAGATGAAGGATATTCGATCGTCGCGGTTGAACAGGATGTCAGGAGCATTCCGTTTCACCGTGCGTCATACGCATTCCCGCTTGCCATTATTGTCGGCAACGAAACAACCGGCGTTGCCCCTGACGTGCTTGACCGCTCGGACCTTATCGTGGAAATGCCCATGTGGGGGATCAATAAGAGTCTTAACGTGATGGTCAGCTGCGGGATCATCCTCTACGAGATTATGAAGCAGCACGGAACGTGATACGATAGTTCATATGCGCCGCTTTACGACCGTGTTAGTTGCTCTCGTTGTTGTGCAAGCAGGCGTCATCGGGCTTTTAGGCTGGCGGCTTCTGAGAATTCATGGGCCGATCGGCAGGAAGCGGGAGACGGCAGTCGTTCCGTTTACCCAAGAAACCCTCCTTCGTCCCGAGTCCGAACTATCCGGCTTTTATGAGCCCAAGCCGGGAACGAAAAACGAAATGGCACCAGTCTGGCTCGGGAAAAAAATCATCCATACGATCAATGCCAACGGTCTCAGGGATACCGGTGAATACTCGGTAGAAAAACCGGAGGACACATTCCGTATCGTCGTTATGGGGGATTCGTTTACCTACGGATTGTTCGTCGCGGACGGGGAAACGTATCCGGATAAGCTTGAATCGCTTCTTAATAACAAGACGAAGTGCTCCACGCCAAAAAGATTTGAGGTATTGAATTTCGGTGTACCGGGATATGATGCGGAGATGTCGGCATACCGCTATCGGTACCGCGCCGAAAAGTATCAGCCGGACCTCGTGCTCTGGTACCTTATTGAGAACGACTTCAACGAATCGGCGTCATTCGGGCAGAGCTTGTGGCAGGATATAAAAATGATGCTCGCCCGGGAGGGTATACCCTATGACAAATTCGCACAGGAGACCAGCGAAATACTCTCAAGCGATACGACACTGGCGTTCGGGGATAAAGCCATACCCGAACGTCAGTCCGAAAAGATCGCCGCATGGGTAACCGGCATGTCCGTTCCGGCGGTCATTTTTTCCGACACGGAGCTGCCCAAAGAGTACCGGGCAATCCTTGACCGCGCAGTGTCCGCAAATACCCGCGTCACGCACATGTCGGCTCTTACGTATACCCGGGCACTCGCCGACGGACACCCGAGTTCCGACAGTCACCGGCAGATTGCCGACGAAATGTTCGGGTATCTTACAATAAACCACCTGGTTCCGTGTGGGACAGGCAAGTAGTGCATATGCGGCGGTTGATACCTCTTGTTATCGGCGTACTTTGTCTGATCGGCTTTGCGCTGCTTTCCAAGTTTGAGGATAGGGATGCGTTGCGGCGTCTGGATTTTGCGGTGACCGTCAAAGTCCAGGAGAGCATCGATAATTCTTCCCATCTTAGAGTGGCAGCACTGGTCGGAAACATCATGGAGGGTGCGACGTTTTTTGCCAGTCCGGGTTTTACCGTGGCGGTTGTTATGGCCATAACCGCAGCGGCAGCGTATGACCGGAAACAGAAACGTATCCGCTTCCGGGCGGCAGTCATACCGCTGGCACTTTTCGTGCTCGTATTGATTGAGATTGTGGGAAAATCGATAGTGCATCATCCGTCGCCCCCTTTTGGCATGATCAAGAATCCGGAAAGTATGTTTCCTGCCGATTACATTAACGAGCAATATTCCTATCCGTCAGGTCATGCCGCCCGCGCAGCCTTCATGGCACTTGTACTTTTTGCGTTGGCAGAGCTTCGGGGTTTTTGGCAGGGCCGCCGTAATCCCGTGCGTTGGGGGGTTGCCCTTCTTTCCCTGGCATGTGTCGCGACGGTATCCCTCAGCCGGATTTATCTGGGACACCATTGGTTTTCCGATGTCGCAGGCGGGCTTTTGATCGGCCTCGGAACGGGAAGTATCGCGGCATCCGTACTGCTTTTGCACGCAAGCCGCCCCAGACAAGCATGACGCATCGAATGATCCGGTTTCGTTGGGTAGTCATGGTACTTTGGGTCGTTATGTGTGTCGCACTGACGGCGGTCGCGGCCCGGTATATGTATGCGCGCATCGCCGCTTCCCGGACCCGCGATGTTATCCGGCTTCCGCGCGACTATTTCGTGTCCAACCCGGAAAGCACCGTATCGGCATATTTCGAGCCGGCAGCTTCGGTCACCGAAGCGCAGGACGCCGAATGGTTCCATAACCCGGTTACCTATACCTATAATGCGGACTCCCTCCATGAGCGCAAGGATTACGTGAAGGGTAAACAACCCGGCACGCTCCGTATGGTCACGCTTGGAGACTCGTTTACCTTCGGCATGTTTGTGGATACGAAGGAGAACTTTTCGGAACGGCTTGAAGACCTGTTTAATGAAAAAAATCCATGTACCCGGAACGGGTACGAGGTTATCAACTTGGGCGTGCCCGGATATGACATTGAATTTTCCGCGGAACGATACAGGCTCCGGGGGGCTAAATACGAACCCGATATCATTGCGTGGTATATCCAGGGGAACGACTTTTCCGAGCGGGCTTCCTTCGTGCGCAGTCAGTTGCCTGCGATAGTCCTCGAAAACGAGCGGGCAGGCGTGAAAGGAACAGCGCTCGGGGAAGCGGTCCAAAAAAAGCTCGGACAGCGACTCCGGGAGGTATACGGGAGCGAATCGGAGATCTACGGGTACCAGTCCCGGCTGCTATCCGGATTTTTGGGGACGGTCAGGGACGTCCGGGTCATGCTGCTTCTGGATAGCCATATCGAAGACCGTTTGGCAGCCGATATCATGGGGATTGCGTCCGAATACCCGAATGTTTCGGTTTTCCGACTGCCTCAGGTGAGCGTACTACCGGATTCCCATCCGGACGGGGAGGGACACCGGCAAATTGCCGGGTTTATCTACGATGCGGTCACAGCGAAACCGGAAACGTATTGTCAGGATATTCGCAGGTAATTGGGGAAGTGTTTTTTCACAATGCGGTCCATCGTTTCCTCCGGGTGGGCAAAGGGTGTTGTGTGATGGGCGCGGCGGTCATACTCCAAGACGGTAGGAGACGGAAGGGGGTGGGATTTGTCTTTGAGCCGTGATTGCATGTAGCCTGCAAACTGCTTTCCGCCGACTGCCAGATCCTTGCCTCCGACAAAGAGCACGACCTTTCCGCTGTTTACCTTCATCGTATCCCATCCCGGCTGACGGTAGTGCGACCCGCTTTGGATGGCGACCGTGACCCGGTCCCGGAACCAGAATGCTTCATTGTGGGAGGGCTCGTTTCTGTCCAGCTCAAACGTGGAGCGCAGGACGTGGGGGACATCCTTCACCATATCCTTGGCCATCGCAACCGGCACCATTCTTCGGAATGCCTGCGGGAACAGTGTGTGCATGGTGGAAACTCCCGCCGGATTCAAAAATACGGCATTCGTTACCCGCTTGCTCATGTCGGGATCGTTTAACAGGTTTTTGGCCATGATGCCGCCGCCCGAATGCGAATACAAGTCGAATTTTCCTTCCGGCAGGAGCGTTGTTATTGCCTGTTTGAAAAACTGCGTGTGCGGTTCGTACGTCGGCGGTTCGAACTGCCTGCCGACGTCAACATCCGGAGGATTGGCATCGGCAACGGCTGCGTCCGCGAATTGTTTGGTCATAAAGCCGCTTGCGCCGTCAGGATGGCCGATAATGATGACCTTGTTGCCGGTGCGTAACGCATATTCGACGGCATAGGACTCAACCCCGGCCGGGTTGCCGGCGCTGGAGCACAGAAACACCATGGGTTTTCCCGTTTTGCTGTCCTTGTTAAGTATCGATACTTCGCTGCTGTTGATCCCCAGGTCAATAGTCCTGCCGTCCTTGGCATATTTGACGCGTACCGGACATTGAGCAAAGTCATAGAGCTCTTTCGTAATTCGGGCCCTGAGAAGCTCGGTGTTGACGACCCGCATCTTTTCCGCCGTTTCTACGGGCGTCTGGGATTTTGCGGACCAAGCGCGGATTTCACTTGAACCGACGCGCACAATCTCCGTGTCCCGATCGCCTCGTTTTTCATTGGCGGCATGGATATCCCGAAGGAGGCTCCGTACGTCTTTCACGTGCCTGGTTGATTTGTGTTCCGCGAAGCGCCGCGGGATGCTATTGATCGCTTCCGAGCCTTTCGGAATATGCTCGGTGAGTATCCCCATCATGTATAGTACTCCGCCGGAAAGTTCCGGGTGTTCAGCGCCCATCCTGACGACATTGGGGAAGGTGCCGGTTAAGAATTCCTGTTTGTTCCGGATAAGGTCGCCAACACGTCTCCGCAAGGTTTTTTCCCGGGCAGCAAACAATTTGTCGAAGGATTCCACGACGCCGGTTTCGAGGGGACGGAGGATGTTATCCGCGTTATGTCTGCCCACCGGTACCGTTTCACCCATACCGATATTATATGGTATATCCCTTGTTGACGGGAATCATAGTCTCATCTATAATAGATGAACAATGAGTGACTAAGAGCATCGTCATTGAGGTTTTCTCAAAGAAACCCCGCTATGACGGGGCTTTTTTTCGCAAAATTGTATTAACATCTCGGGACATGCTTTCCTTTGAGGGAAAGAAGAGCAGCGCGGTTTTCATCGGGCTATGCCCGATCGCGCATCGAGAAGGAAACCGTCAGGTTTCCGTCTCGAGAGAGGTTTGCCCTTTGACAATCGAATGGTGATAGGATTTTTTTTGATGTAGGCAGTATTTAGGTCAAACTAAGTGCACCTATGTCAATTCTTTTTTGAGAGTTTGATCCTGGCTCAGGATGAACGCTGGCGGCGTGC
>CAZHOQ010000073.1:0-6066 GCA_964533995.1 uncultured Gammaproteobacteria bacterium | reverse complement strand
TGTGCAGTTACCTATGCCTCAAACCCAAAAGTTGGAGTATGAATTTGAAAATAGGAATCGTCGGGCTTCCCAACGCGGGGAAGTCGACACTCTTTAACGCGCTTCTCAAAAAACAGGTTGCCGACAGCGCAAATTACCCGTTTACGACAATCGAGCCCAATATCGGGGTCGTCCCCGTGCCGGATGCACGGCTTGCGGCGCTTGCGCAAATTATCGGGAAAACGGAAGGCAAGGTTCCGCCGCTTGTCCCTGCCGTTGTCGAGTTTGTAGACATCGCGGGACTGGTTAAAGGTGCCTCCCAGGGTGAGGGACTCGGCAACAAGTTCCTTTCGCACATTCGCGAGGTAGATCTTATCGTCAATGTCCTGCGGCTGTTCGAGGACCCGTCGGTTGTGCACGTTGCCGGAGACGTGGATGCGAAAAGGGACCGCGAGATCATCGAAACGGAACTTATCCTTGCGGATTTGCAGACACTGGAAAAACAGATAGAACCCCGGATGAATGCATCGAAGGAAGATATCGCCAAATGGGCGATGATCGTCCGGCTTAAGGATGGTCTGAACGAAGGCCTGCCCGCGCGACAGGTCATTTCCGACCCCGACGAGCGGAAGCTCGTCCGGGACCTGAATTTACTGACGATCAAGCCGGTGCTCTATGTCTTTAACGTTTCCGAAGCCCAATTGGGCAGTGCGAAAAGCGATCTTACTCCATCCATCATGATTTCCGCGAAGACCGAAACGGAGCTTGCCTCCTTACCGGAGGAGGAACAGGTAGCGTATCTTAAGGACCTGGGCCTTGAAGCCTCTGGTCTGGACCGGTTGATTGCCAAAGCCTATGAAATGTTGGGGCTTATCTCATTTCTTACCTGCGGCGTCATTGAGTCGCGTGCGTGGACGATTGCCAAAGGGACGCTTGCTCCTGCCGCCGCGGGGGTCATCCACACGGATTTCGAAAAGAAGTTTATCAAGGCCGATGTTGTGGCGTTTACCGACTTTATTTCAGCCGGCGGCTGGGTCGGGGCGCGGGCTGCGGGGAAGGTGCGGAGTGAAGGCCGTGAATACGAGATGCGCGACGGGGATGTGGTGGAGTTCAAGATTGGAAGCTAGTTGTATACTATAGGGTTATTTGGTATACTACGTATGACATGTTTGGAGGAGTGCTCCGCATGTCTTTTCTTTTTGGGGAATCCTAATAAGGAAAGGCGTGCGGGTTTTTCTTTTTTTATGACGGAAACGGAATTATCAGGTTCTGAAAAAGTTCTCGTTAACCAAATCAGGCGCCGTATAGCCGGGGAACTCGGTAGGCCGCTTTCGTTTGCCGACCAGTGGCGTGTCGACATTGAGCTTCAGAAGCATGGCATACGCATGCATAATGACGAGGCGATGAAGGATAATCAGTTTTACCGTGTGGCACAAAGCCGCCGCATTTCGCATCTCTTCCATCGCAATGCCGCCCGCCGCGACCGCTCTGGTGATTGACGCCCACCCCAACTTCCTCATTGAGAAGCCATGTCCCATATGGTAATATTCCACCTATGACCTACGATCTTATGGTGTTGGTGGCGCCGACGGTTGACATGACGGATGCCGCCGCACAAAAAAATATGGTGACGAAACTCGTCGGGGACGAGAAACTCGTCAAGGAAATAACCTCCCTCGGCAAAAAGACGCTCGGGTACCCCATCAGGAAGCACACGGAAGCAACCTATCTGTTGGCAACGCTTGAAGGAACGGTCAAAGTGGGCGATATCACGAAAAAAGCGAAAATAATGGACGAAGTGGTACGGTTTTTGTTGACGGCGCACGAGTAACCCATGTCGAGCAGAAGCTTAAACAAAGTGATCTTAATCGGGAATCTCACACGGGATCCTGAGCTTCGGTATACACCGACAGGGGCAGCCGTGTGTACGATCGGGGTTGCGACGAACCGGACGTGGGTGACTGACTCCGGGGAAAAGAAGGAAGAGACGGAGTTTCATCGGGTCGTTGCCTGGAACAAGCTTGCGGAACTGTGCAGCCAGTTATTAGCCAAGGGCCGCAAGGTATATGTTGAGGGAAGGTTGCGCACCTCCGCGTGGCAAGCCCAGGACGGAAGCCAGAGGACATCGACTGAGATAGTCATCGAAGACATGATTGTCCTTGATTCGAAGCGGCCGACAGGGGCAGGGGAAGAATCAACGGAAAGCAAAGGATCGGAAACGCACGAAGAGGTGAAGAAAGAGCAGAAGAAAACGCCGGGTAAGCAGGTAGCACAGGCGCCTGCAGAAGAAGTCAATCCGGATGATATACCATTCTAAGGAGCATATATGATGAAACGATCAGGCAAATTTATCAAAAAGTTACGTCCCGTTCCGACGAACTGTCCGTTCTGTGCGGCAAAGACCAACCCGGATTATAAGGATGCCGGTCTTTTGGGCAAATACGTCACCGAGCGCGGGAAAATATTGGGCCGCGCACGGACCGGTCTGTGTGCCAAGCACCAGCGCCGTATCGAGCAGGCGATCAAGCGGGCGCGATTTGTCGCACTTCTCCCGTTTGTCGTGCGGGCGTAAGGCTCCGAAAAAACTGCCAAATTTCCTCATTTACAGGTATTTCCTCACGCTGGTAGTATGGGAAGATATCTATGACAGAGTTGCCATTTTCCAAAATCAGATCAGCGATCGTACTTGTCGCCCTGCTTATTCTTGCAGGCGGAGTAGGGTACCGCCTGGGTGAGCGGAAAGTCACGGTCGGGGTGACAAAAGACATGCGCCCCGTCATCAATACCGAGGCGCCGGCCGGCAAGAACGTTGATTTTTCCTTGTTTTGGGATGTGTGGGAGAAAGTGTCCCGCTACTACGTCGAGCCAAAGAATATCGATGTCGAGAAGCTCGTCTATGGAGCTATATCCGGCATGGTGGCGGCAGTCGGGGATCCGTACACGTCCTTCTTCCCGCCGAAAGAAAATAAGGAGTTTAAGGAGGACTTGGGCGGAGCATTTGAGGGAATCGGGGCAGAGCTGGGGCTTAAGGACGGACGTGTCGTCATCGTAACACCCCTTAAAGGGACACCCGCGGAAGCGGCTGGTCTTGCACCGAACGACTATATTCTTAAGGTGGACGGCACGGAGACGGTAGGGTGGACCGTTGAGGACGCCGTGACGAAGATCAGGGGCCCCAAGGGCACGAAAGTGACGCTGACCATTTTAAGCCCGTTGTCGCCGGAAGGCCCGCGCGATATAACGATCACGAGAAATACCATTACGCTCCCGTACGTTACCTGGTGGGTGAAAACGCCTTCGGAAATCACGGAAATTTCCGCCGCGAGTGAGGCCGGGAAAATACGTACGCTCGCTAAAAGGATCGGGTATATCAAGCTCACCCGCTTCGGGGATAATACGAACGTGGACTTTTCCCGCGCCGTCGAACAAATGCTGGCAACGGAGAAAACGGGCGGCAAGCTCTCCGGAGTGGTGTTGGACGTCCGGAACAATCCCGGCGGATACCTCGACGGGGCCGTTTATATCGCCAGCGAATTTATGAAGGGCGGCACCGTTGTCTCCCAGGTAAATAGCGACGGCACCCGCCAGAACTATCCCACGGACAGAAGCGGGCGCCTTACGTCCGTTCCGGTCGTCGTGCTGGTCAATAAGGGATCGGCGTCTGCTGCCGAAATTGTTGCCGGGGCACTCCGGGACAGCAAACGGGCCAAGCTGGTCGGTGAGACGACCTTCGGGAAGGGAACGGTACAAACACCGTTTGATCTCTCCGGAGGCTCCAGCGTGCATATCACGACCGGCAAGTGGCTTACCCCCAGCGGGAACACAATCAGTGAAAAAGGCCTAACGCCCGATGTCACGGTAATGATGGATGCCACGAAGACCGCATCAGCGGACGCGCAGCTGGCTCGCGCCATAGAACTTTTGCTTCAGTAAAATTTCAGGTTGATGCTATACTAATTTAGCGTATGGCAAAAGAATCTTCAGTACTCCCTAAACCTCTTATCATTATCGCGTTCCTCCTCGTATTCGTCGGGAGCGTCGTTTCCGCAGGATGGCTGGGGGTGAACTGGGAGATCGTCAACCGGGCGCTGCCGTTCCTTTCCAAAGGCCCGCAGTCTGCGGTATCGACCCCGCCTGACCGCATTAAGGTCGTTGAGGAGGAGAATGTCATTACGGAAGTTGTTGACCGGGTTTCCCCCTCAGTCGTGACCGTGGGGATTTCCCAGACCCGCAGAGTCGGGGACATGTTCGATTTCAATCCGTTTGACCCGTTTGGTTCCCCGCCCAGGTCGGGTGGGCGCACCCAGCAGGTGGAGCAGGACATCGGGTCGGGATTCGTGATCAGTGCCGACGGGCTTATTGTCACCAACAAACACGTCGTGAGCGTTCCCGATGCCAAATACCGGGTCATCACCAAAGACGACAAAACCTACGACGTTGTTTCCATTTACCGGGATCCGGACAACGATCTGGCGATCGTCAAGATCAATGCCACCGGTCTAAAACCGGTCGACATGGGGGATTCCGACAAGATCAAGGTCGGTCAGATGGCAATCGCGATCGGGACGGCACTCGGGGAATTCCGAAATACGGTGACGGTCGGCGTTATCTCCGGCGTCGGGCGGGGAATTACGGCAGGAAGTCCGTTTGAGGGATCGGCGGAGCGTCTGGACAACGTCATCCAGACGGATGCGGCGATCAATCCCGGAAACTCCGGCGGCCCGCTTCTGAATTCAGCGGGACAGGTGGTCGGCGTCAATACGGCGGTCTCCTCCGAGGGTCAGAGTATCGGATTTGCCATACCCATCAATACGGTTGCGGAAGCCGTGAATACGTTCAACACGACGGGGCAGTTCAACCGTCCCTTCATCGGGGTCGAGTACCGGATGATTACGCGCCAGATGGCAGTCCTCAATGAAATACCCGAGGGGGCGTACATTATGGACGTCGTCTCCGGCAGTCCGGCGGAAAAATCCGGCATTGAAGCGGAGGACATCATTACCAAAATCAACGGCGAGAAAGTCACCTCCAACAATGATCTTGCGCGGATTATCGGCAAGAAGCGGGTCGGGGACAGCATTACGGTTACCCTGTGGCGCGATGGTGAGGAAACAAAGGTGCAGCTGTCGCTGGGGAGCCAGAACTGACGGTTACGCCGCTGAGGCGACCATCGCTTCGGAAACCTTCGCCATTTTTCCTTCGATGATGTCTTCGAGGTTGTGCCAGGACTTGTTGATCCGGTGGTCGGTAACCCGGTTCTGAGGGAAGTTATACGTCCGGATTTTTTCGGCACGCATCCCTCGGCCGATGACGGAACGCGCAGCTCCCGCAGTCTTTGCGGCTTCCATTTCGGTTAGTTCCCAGAGCCGTGCCCGGAGCATGGAAAGCGCGACGGAACGATTCTGGAACTGGTCACGCTCCGTCTGGCACTGCACGACGATTCCCGTGGGCTTGTGCCGGAGGCGGACCGCCGAGCTTACCTTATTGACGTTCTGTCCGCCCTTGCCTCCCGCGCGGTAGAATTCCCATTCAAGGTCCTCGTTCCGGATAAATACTTCGTTTTCGGGAATTTCCGGAAGAACGGCAACGGTCGCCGTCGACGTGTGAATTCTGCCATGCCGCTCGGTTGTCGGGATCCGCTGCACGCGGTGCGTGCCTGCCTCGTATTGCAACGTGGTGAACGCGCCCGTTCCCTTGATCCGGACGGCGTTTTCTGAGATTTGCTCCGTTTTCCATCCGAGTATGGCTGCGTACCGCGTGTACATCCGCAGAAGATCCATGGCCCAGATTTTGGCCTCTTCACCACCGGGACCGGCACGGAATTCTAAAATGGCAATATCGGAGTTCATGAGGGACCGCCAACTCTACTGAGCACCCATCAGCATTTCCTTGAGGGATTTCGGAGCTTTCTGGTCGCCGGCTTTCTGTTGTTTCTTCTTTTTCTTGGAGACATAGCCGCTGGTTGCCGCCTTTGTCTGCTTGGCCTGGAATTTTTCTACGCGTCCCATCGTATCAACAAACCGCATTTCCCCGGTGAAGAACGGGTGGCAATGCCCGCAGATTTCTACCTGGATTTTGTCCTTGGTC
>CAZHOQ010000072.1:0-6115 GCA_964533995.1 uncultured Gammaproteobacteria bacterium | reverse complement strand
ACTTTACGGTGAACGGGCAGAAGATGAGCAAAACGCTCGGGAACGTCATCGACCCCAATGAACTCATCACAAAATACGGCACGGATGCATTGCGGTACTATTTTCTCAGGGAAATTCCGCCGTTTGCCGACGGCGATTTCTCCGAAACACGATTCAAGGAACTTTATAACGCCGATCTGGCAAACGGCTTAGGGAATTTGGTTGCTCGGGTTGCCAAACTCGCGTCGACAACCGAAGGACTGACTGTGGCCTCGCCGGTATCGTTCGAAACGTGCATTACCGAACTCAATCCGGATTTCAAAAAGCACTTTGACCGGTATGAATTTAACGAGGCGCTTATGTTCATATGGAACAGGGTAACTGAACTGGATAAGCTCATTAACGCGAATAAACCCTGGGAACAAAACGGTGAAGAAAAATTAAAAACACTCAATACATGCATTGCGAACATCCAGCACATCGCAATTTTATTGCAGCCGTTCCTTCCGGACACGTCGGGAAAAATCCTCAGGCAATATAAAGGACCGGCGATCAAACCGGAAACACCGCTCTTCCCGCGCTTGCCCTAAGGTATGTTCATCGATACGCACACACACCTTAACTTCGCCAACTTCGATGAGGACCGGGCAATGGTCATCGGCAACGCGAAAAAAGTAGGAGTCAAACAGTTTGTCGTCCCAGGTGTCGACCATAACTCGTGTCGGACCGCGCTCTTTCTGGCTAACGAGCATCCGGACGTTGTTTTTGCCGCCGTAGGGTTCCATCCGTATGAAGCTCCCAAAAATCCTGACCTGTCCTATTTGGAATCCCTGCTTAAGGATGAGGGGAACAAGGGGAAAATCGTGGCGATCGGCGAATGCGGCCTGGACTATCATTTATATAAGGGAGAAATGGCCGCCGGCCGGAAGGACATCCAGCAGCGGCTGCTCACGGAGCAGTTAACGCTTGCCGTATCATACGGTCTCCCGGCGATCCTCCATAGCAGGGATTCGTTCGACGACATGTTTTCGCTGCTTTCCAAATTCCCGTCACTTAAGGGAGTTCTCCATTGTTTCTCCGGTGGGCTGCAGGATTTGCGGACAGCACGGGACACGGGGTTATACGTCGGTATCGACGGGAACGTTACCTATTCCAAATCACTCCAACAGGTCGTGCCCCACATCCCGCTTTCCATGCTTCTCCTCGAAACGGATGCCCCATACCTTACTCCCGTTCCCCACCGAGGGGAGAGGAACGAGCCCAAACATATCCCGCTCATTGCCAAAACGGTAGCCTTGCTCCAACAAAAAACGGTCGAAGAAATCATGACCGCCACGACGGCAAACGCCAAGCGGCTGTTTGGTATATAATTAGCTCGTCACTATGCGCCGTTTATTCCTGCTCTATCCCAATAGGACCCGCCGCCTGTTGGAAATTGCCATCCCGCTTACCTCCTGGGTCATCATTACCATGCCCCTCTGGCTCTCATTCTGGCATCCGGCTCTTGTTGCGTACCTTATCATCACGTTCGACGTGTATTGGTTCTATAAATCGGTAACCCTGGTCTTTTTCGCCCTGCGGTCATTTGTCACGTTTACCGCGCACATCGCCGTCAACTGGCTCGATCAGGCGAAAGCCTTACCGCATTACCCGGACCTGTGGCATGTCGTCATAATCCCCGAATACAACGAGCCGGTGCACATCCTCAAACGGACACTGGAAAATCTAACAAAACAGGACTTCCCCAAGGAACGCCTGATTATCGTGCTTGCGACGGAAACAAAGGATAGCAACAGTATTGCGACCGCAGCAACGCTCAAAGAAGAATATGGGAGTGTGTTCGGCCACTTCCTCGTCACCCAGCACACGTTAAAGCCCGGAGAAATCGCAGGCAAATCTTCCAATATGGCGTGGGCCGCCCGACAGGTAGCACGGTACCTGAAAACGAATAAAATTCCGCTGGAGTGGACAACCATCACCTCCTGCGATGCGGATGCGCTCCCCCATCCCAAGTATTTTTCGGCCCTTTCATACCAATTTCTCAAGGACTCGGACCGATACGACCACTTCTACCAGGGAAGCATCATGTTTTATAACAATATCTGGAGGATTCCCCTGCCGAACAGATTCCTCAATACGTTAAACAGCATGTGGAACCTTGCGTTCCTCTCGCAACGGTCCCGGCTCATCAACTTCTCCACGTATTCGCTTGCCTTCAAAACAGCGGCGGATGTCGGATTTTGGGCGGTCGATGTCATACCCGAGGACTACCACATGTTCTTCACCGTCTATTTTTCCCGCGGCGAAAAAGTTTCCGTCGTCCCCATATTCCTTCCCGTGTTGGTTGATGCCGCGGAGTCCCACGGATTCGTGAGTACGTTCGTCAACCAATACGAACAATCCAAACGGTGGGCATGGGGCGTATCGGATATTCCCTACGTGATCCGGGAGGTAGTCCTCCACCCGGAAATCAGGCTGGGAGACCGGGTGCGACGGGTTTCCTCCCTCTTGGAACACCATATCCTTTGGCCGACCAACTGGTTTATCCTGACGATCGGCAGCACCGTGCCGCCACTCATCAACCCCATGTTCGGCAGGACGGTCCTGGGGCATAACCTTGCGCGCATTTCCTCAGGAATTCTCACGCTTTCGACGATATTCCTTTTGATCGTGTTCATCATCGACTGGCGGGTCAAGCCGCCTCCGCCCCGGGCCTACCCCAAATGGAAACTGCCGCTCCTGTATCTGCAATGGCTGACGCTGCCGATTATCTCATTCTTCCTGTCCGCACTTCCCGGCCTCGATGCGCACACCCGACTCATGCTCGGCAAACGACTGGAATATCGCGTAACGGAAAAGATATAATCGTAACGAGGCACTCATGCTAACGTACCTTCTTACTCACACGCCGCTCCTGTACCTTACGCAGAGTCTGTGGCGGGATGAGGCATTTTCGGTGCTTGCCGCCGAACGCCCGCTCTCATTTATCGTAACGAGGCTCGGATTCGAGCCGCCCGTCTATTACACCCTCCTCCATTTTTGGATAAAGATATTCGGAGAATCGGAAATTGCCGTCCGGTCGCTTTCCATGGTCGGATTCCTACTTGCGACCGTCATCGTCATCGAGTGGGCCTCCGGGTTATACAAAAAACACTGGCTTTCGTGGTTTACGCCGCTATTTTTCTTTTTGAATCCGATGCTCTTATATTACTCATTCGAGGTACGGACCTATGCTTGGTATACGTTCTTTTCCGTGGCAATGCTCGTTAGCTATGCAACCCGCAGGTGGAAATGGTTTACCGTGGCGGCCATCCTCGGATTCTACACGCACGTCTACCTCCTCCCGTTCGTCGGCACCCTTTTCCTTCATTGGGCATGGATACACAAAACGACGCTTAAAACGATGCTCCGGAATATAAGAAGCGACGCCGGAATTTTGAGTTTTTCGGTTATTTTCCTTTCCTATGTTCCCTGGCTAATCAAAATCATCAAAGAGCTTCCCCGCATGACATCATCATGGTACTTCCCGGTTGACATACAGCTTGTAAAATCCGTCCTCGGCAACCTCTTTTTGGGGTATGAAGGAACGCCATGGTACGGCTGGAAATATACGGTATATGTGTCGGCCATCATCATCGGGCTCGGGTGGCTCGCCTGGCAGAAGCGCACGGACCGCGCCCAAACGGCATTATTATTCCTCTTCGGGGCGTTGCCGCTTGCCATTATCGTGGGCATTTCGTTTATCAAGCCCCTGTACGTAAACCGGTATCTCATCCCCACTACCGTTGCCGAAATATTTGTCATTACGACCGCCTTATCCGCAGTGAAATCGAAAATTATCCAGAAAGCCGCCGCGGCAATCCTTCTTGCCGGGGTCATCTGGTTCAACTGGTGGTATCCGCCGCAGCACAAAAAGCAGGATGTCCGGGAAACCTTTATCCAAGTCAACACCCTCCGAAAGCCAAATGACGTCATCCTGGCAGGCTCCCCGATGATATATTTGGAGACGCTCTATTACGCATCCGACCGGTCGAGCGTGTACCTTTACAATCCAACCAACGGGGTTTTCCCCTGGTACATCGGCGATGCGCTGATCACCCCCTCCCGGATGGTATCCGCATTTCCTGATTATCCCACCCGTGCGTTTCTTATCGGCGAAAACGGAACCTATGAAGTGGTCTACCGGATGCCCCTATGAAATTCGTCTTGCCAATCGAGACACGCGACGTCCTTGAAGGTGTCGCAACACTGCGCGGAACCCGCGAGTACCGCCTTGCGAAAATCTCCGTCCTTCTCCAGCTCGTCGCCGGAAGCTTAATCATCGGATGGTATTGGAGATTTCTACCGCCGCAGGTCCCGATGTGGTACAGCATGCCATGGGGAACCGATCGGCTTGCGTCGCCGTATTTTCTTTTTCTTCCGCTGGTGCTTTCGCTTGTCATTTTCGGATTCAATAACAGGATCATTGCCAAGTTCGGAGTTGACCATCTGGTATTTGCACGCATCCTTTACCTCGTTTCGTCCCTGGTATCACTGCTCAGTCTCATCATTGTCGTGCGCATCGTTACACTCGTAAGCTAATGACGGAACACGTACCCATGTTGCTTCTGTCCGCAGTCCTGACATTCCTTCTTACCCCATTGGTTATCCGTTTTGCGAAACGGTACGGTCTTGTCGACGATCCCAAACACCGGTACCACCCGGCGCACACGCACAAGGGCATCGTCCCGAGAGCTGGTGGCTTAGCACTCTTTCTCGGAGCGGCGGCCGTCATCATATGGGCACTTCCTGCAACACCGCAAATCGTCGGCATAATCATCGGCGCGCTGATACTTACCGTGGTGGGACTACTGGACGACAAATCCGATGTGAATCCGTACGTGCGGCTAACCACAAACGTCGGAGTTGCACTCTTGGTCGTTGCTACCGGAAGCACCATTCCGTTTATCACGAATCCCGTAACCGGCGGAATCCTGGACCTGACCGTATGGAGCATCCCGGTAACACTTGCGGGCGCCCAATTTACCGTCGGACTGCCGCACGTGCTTGCCCTGGTTTGGATCGTTTGGACCATGAACATCATCGGGTGGTCCGCAGGGGTCGACGGACAAATGCCCGGCTACGTCGCAATTGCCGCAATTATTCTCGGCTTATTATCATTGCGCTACAGCGTCGTCGACCCGAATCAGGCATGGGTAACGACGTTAAGTTTTATTATCGCCGGCGCATTCCTGGGATTCCTGCCGTGGAACTTCTATCCCCAAAGGATTATGCCTGGGTACGGCGGCAAAACGCTTGCAGGATTTTTCCTCGCCCTTCTGGGTATCCTTTCGTTTGCCAAGCTTGGTACGGCGCTTCTCGTCCTCGGTATCCCGATGTTGGACGCGGTCGCAACCCTCATCCGGAGGGTCGGCCAGAAAAAAAGTCCCGTCTGGGCTGACCGCGGCCACCTCCACCACCGGCTTCTGGATTTGGGCTGGAGTAAACCCAAGATAGCCTTGTTTTACTGGGGTGTCTCGGCTATACTGGGGCTGGTCTCTTTGACGGTAACGAGTACGTTAAAAGTGTTTACATTCGTCGTTGTGGCCGTCGCGTTGACCATGTTTTTGGTATGGGTCAGCTACTTTACGCAATTCTCAAGGCAGCGAGACCACGACAGTGGCTAAAAAACCTGGCGCTGTTTACCACAATCTTCTTTACCGGGCATCTTTTCAATACCGCATTTTTGACGGATACGATCCTCGGGTTTGTCGCATTCTGCTTCCTTTCATCCTCCAACTACATCCTAAACGACGTACTGGACGCGCCTGCCGACCGGAGGCATCCCTTCAAGAAATTCCGGCCCGTCGCAAGCGGGAAATTACCGATCAAAACCGCCCTTCTTGTCTCGCTCGTGCTGTTGGTTTCCGGGCTTTCGATTGCCCAGCTCATCGGGCAAACTTTTTTTGTATTTTCGCTAGTGTTCGTCATCTTACAATACTCGTATTCCATGGTGCTTAAGCATATGTCGGTCATCGACATCATTGCCATCACCGCGGGATACGTACTCAGGGTATATGCGGGGGAAGCGGCTAGCGGGTATCACATCTCCATTTGGTTGGCACTTGCAGCCCTCTCCCTGGCGCTCTTTCTGGCA
>CAZHOQ010000071.1:0-6118 GCA_964533995.1 uncultured Gammaproteobacteria bacterium | reverse complement strand
GGTAATCTCCTGCCAAACCGTTAAAGTACGCATATTGATACGGATGATTCCGGAGGATAAAACGTATAAGCCCTGCGCCATCAAGGACAAACCCCACTATGACCGCTAGGAACATCCACCGGAACACGGTCCCCGGTGCGGCATTTCGGAACCTCCATACCGTATAGACGGCAAAACACACAATACCGGGATACACATAGTAGATATGCCGCCACCCGTCATAGATTCTCGGATGGAGAAAAATGGTGATGCCGAACGTTCCGGCAATCACGCAAAGAAAAACGAGAAGCTGGACATCCCGTACGCTGCCAACCCTTATTCGCGTTCCCATTGAGCGGATAAACGCCGCGACGCCAATCACAGCGGAAATCACGATGGAAACCGGACTGGTAAATGCGATCCAAACCATATGATAGTTCCAGGGAATGTTCGGGCTTACATACCACCGCCCGAAAAAAAGCGTCGGCGGCCCCAAGGGATGGGAGGAATTCTGCCAAAATCCGGTAAGGTTTCTCAAGATGTCGTTCCAAAATACGGGAAACAGCAGCCACGCTGCGACAATGGAAACGGCAGCATACAACGGCACGTGCCAAAGAGGGCGCCTCGTTCGCTTTGACGGGATGAGTAGCGCGGCAATCACTACCCAGAAAAGAAACAGTCCCTGCACCCGCACGGAAAACGCAAATCCGGTCAAAACGGAGAGCGCAACGAGACGCCCGGTTGTGGGCCGCTGAACATACCAGTAAAACGCAGACAGGACCCACACGGATGCCGCCAGAAACGCGATATCCTTGGTATTGTAGAAGCCCTCGGCAAACATCCGCGGAGACATTACGAGCATTGCGCTTCCCAGCAATCCATAGAGGGGATTTCCAAAAAGCCTCCCGAGCAACAGATACCACGGGATCATGGCAACGGCAAAAAAAAGAAAATTCCCCAGATGCCGCGCGCTCATTTCATCGATGCCGGTGCGAGTAGTCAGTATGTTGCTAAACAGATATAACGGGACTTCAAACGCCGGACCGTAATAGCGGTCATAGTGAGACTGAATTTCCATACTCCCCCTCAAGCGCTCATAATTCACCCTCCCGATGTCGATCTGCGAATACTCGTCAATCGACACTCCAAAATCCGGGTAGATAAAAAGCCCAATAATAAGATACGTCACGAAAAAAATAACAAACGGAATGTGTGAACGGAGCGCATGGCTGAATCGATGCTTCACAATGCTATAATGCCACTATCCTCCGGCCTTATTCAATGAAACGATTGAGTCGCCTTCGTACAAACCAACCATGGACCTAACGGATCTTACATTCATCGACATCGAAACAACGGGGCTTTCTCCGATTCGTGACCGGATTATCGAGATCGGGGTGCTTCGCATGAAAAACGGCCGGATCACTAAACGCTACGAAACGCTCGTTAATCCCGATTGCAATCTCCCGCCGGAAATCACGATGCTCACCGGCATTACCGCAAAGCAACTGGAGAACGCGCCGGTATTTTCCCGTATCGCGGATGACCTGGAAGAACTCTTACATGACTCGATCTTCGTTGCCCATAACGCGCGGTTCGACTATTCGTTTATCCGTTCCGAATTTGCGCGGCTCGAGAAAACATTCCGGTCGCAAACCCTGTGTACGGCCAAGCTATCGCGCCGGCTTTTTCCGAGATTCCATCGCCATAGTCTCGACAGCATCATCGACCGGTTCGGTATTGCGTGTGATTTGCGGCATCGGGCATTTTCCGACGCGAAAGTCCTTGCGGATTTTTATAAGCTCGCCACAAAGCAGTTTGGCCGGGACGTCCTTACCGATGCCATCATGCACGTGACCAAAACTACGGCGCTGCCTAAGGCTGTCTCCCGAGAGACCGTCAACGCGCTGCCCGAATCCCCCGGCGTCTACGTATTTTACGGACAGGACGGGCAACCGCTGTATATCGGCAAAAGCATCGATATCAAACAACGGGTGCTTTCCCATTTCTATGATTTTTCCGAATCCACAAAGGAAGCGCGGATTTTCCATACCATCGCATCCATCGAGACGCACCGGACGTCAGGCGAGCTGGGCGCATTGCTTCTGGAATCGCAAATGATAAAGGACATGCAGCCCCTCTATAACCGCAAGCTAAGAAAACAGCAGACCATGGTTGCCGTTATCAAAGATCAGACGGCAAACGGATACGACACGATACGGATATGGGAAGGGGCGGAAGTGAACATAAGCGACATTGAAAATATACTCGCCGTTTTCCGCACGAAGGGACAAATGAAACGGACACTCATTGATCTTGCGCGGGACTTCACGCTGTGCCAGAAACTATTAGGGCTCGAAAAAACGGGCGGCGCCTGTTTTGGTGCGCAAATTGAAACCTGTCACGGCGCGTGTACGGGTAACGAGCTTCCTGCCCGTTACAATATGCGTTTCACGCAGGCATTTTCAAAAACCCGCATAAAGCAGTGGCCGTTCCGGGGGGCAATCGCCATCCGCGAGGGGAACAACACCTTCATTGTCGACCGGTGGTGCTACATGGGAGACAAGAACGGAACGACGGAACCGGTCTTCGACTACGACACCTATAAGATCCTGTCGTCGCACCTTCTCAAAAAAACAAGGGATTCCTCAATTCACGTACTGGATACGCATGAAGCCCACGAACCGTCAGATTGGCATGCAACGCCGTGAGAATATGATGCGGATCTTGAGCATTTTATTCCATGCGCCATAATACCGGCATGTCTCAACTACCGGCCCATCCCACTCGTCTCTCGAACTCCATGTCATTTTTGTACCCGTGATGACAATAAACAAAAACAGCAGAAGCAAAATCATCAATGCCCGTTTCATACAAATGCCGCGCCTTCTCGCATGAATGCAATGCGTAGCGCTATTACTGTTTTCCAAGACTCATCAGAAACACACCAACCAACGCTAAAACGAGACCGAGGGCCTGATAGAAATTAAGCGCATCCTTAAGAAACACGAGCGCCATCAATGCGACGAGTCCGCCCTGCATCCCCACGATGGCAACGGCCAATCCGGGATTCGGCGCATTATTCGCCGCCTGATAGAGCGCAAGATTACCAAACGCGCTGAGTACGCCAACACCAATCAAGAGAAGCGTAATGTCCCATCGCATTTCTGGGCGGTACTTTACCAGCGCAAATGTCTGGACGCCATAAAACACCGTAAGCACGAGTCCAATGCAAAAAAGCACAAATGCCGTCGGATACCCCTTTCTGGTGAGAAACGTGATAAGAAAAGACATGACCGACAAGCTACCGAGGCCAAACAATGACAATGTCAGCCAGTTCATAAGCATAAGCTCAAGCGTATCCTTATTGCGGAGAGGGGGGGATTCGAACCCCCGGTAACCTTGCGGCTACACGCGCTCTCCAAGCGCGCGCACTAGTCCACTATGCGACCTCTCCAATGTTTTTAATTATATCACCTTTTAAGCACGTCCTGATGCTATACTTACGCCATGACGCAACGCACGAAAGCCCTTCTCATGCTTATGCTCGTTTCAATGCTTTGGGGCAGCGCGGGAACGACGGGAAAACTCCTTTTGCGTGAAGCAAGCCCGTTCGTCATCACATTCTGGCGGTTTGCAACCGCCGCACTGGTCGTGCTTCCTTTTGTTCTACAGATAAAAAAACCCAAAAAATGGATTCTCCACCTCCTGCCACTCGGCCTGTTTAACGCAGCAAACGTCCTGTTTTATTACAGCGGCCTCACCCGGACGACGGCAAATACCGGCTCCTTGTTGGGCGCGAGCGTTCCGCTCCTGACCGCGTTTTTCTCCTGGATTTTGATCCGGGAAACCGTTTCTTCCAGAAAACTTATCGGCATAACGCTCGGACTCATCGGCGCCGTACTCATAGTCCTTGTGCCCGTGCTGGAACACGGCAGGGCAATCGGCACCGATCTTCTCGGCAACCTGCTCATGGTCGGCAGCGCCATCGCGTGGACCTTTTACATCATCTCTTCCAGATTTTCGTCCTCGCGTGACTCGTTCAATCCAATCCTTGCGACATTTATAAATTTTACGGTGTGCGCTCTTGCGGCAGGTGCGTTTAGTATCTTCACCGGACTTTCCTTTGAAGTTCCGGCGTTTGCCTCGCCATCATATCTTGGGTTGTTTGCCTATGTCGTTTTGGGGGTGACGGTCCTTACGTTTTTTCTCTTCCAATGGGCAGTCCAGCATGTTTCCGCCACCACGGCATCCCTTAAGGAATATCTCCAGCTTGTCGTAGGGGTCAGCATTAATGCCGTCGTGCTCGGCGAACGGTTTACGCCCGTATTTTTCATCGGAAGCGCGCTCATCCTTACCGGCGTTCTTGTTGCCACGGGGTCACAAATATCAAAGAAAATAATTGCACTCACCCAATCCCGCAACGCGTAAATGCAAAAAAGCCCTACCTCAATAGATAGAGCTTTTTTGATTGCCTCTTATTCGTGCTTTACCGACCAATAGAAATGTCCCGCTTGTGTCGGCGTATTTTCGGGATGCACTAGCACACTGAAAAGATCGCCCGATCCGAATAACTCAGGATGCGTCGAGTCAGCGCAGGTCGTATCCGTACCCGTAACGGAACAGGTAAGCGCCGTACTCACCCCGTTTTTTCGAACGGTAAAAGTCCATGAACCGGATCCCGGCGGCGTCGACACTTTCACGATGAGCGTACTCACCGTTCCGGAGGATAAAATCGTTTGTCGGTCCGCCTCGTCCGTAGCCTCCGTAAACGCGCCGCTTGCGCTATACTTATCCGTACCTTCGTTTGGATTTCCCGAACCGCTCAGAAGCGTTTTCCCGTTCGTCCCGTTTGCTCCCGCTTGTCCGGTTGCCCCAGTTGCCCCGGCTCCACTCGGACCTGTCGGACCGATTCCGCCGGTTGCTCCTGTCGGACCAAAGTCCCCTGACGGTCCGATCGCGCCGATTGGACCTTGTGGGCCGCTTTCTCCGGCCGGACCTATCGCTCCGGTTGGGCCGGTCGGGCCTTCCGGTCCTAGATTGCCCTGTGCCCCGGTTGGCCCTTCGGGACCCATACTGCCGGTAACTCCCTGGGGGCCGATCTCACCCGTTGCGCCTGTGGGCCCCAATGATCCCGTCGCGCCCATAGGACCAACATCGCCGGATGCTCCGGTGGGGCCAGCGGCTCCTGTGGCGCCCGCTGTACCTGACGCCCCGGTCGGCCCGGTTGCCCCAGCGGTTCCCGCTCCGATGGTTATCAATTTATCCTGCGGCCGGCAATCCGTTTTCCGAAATCCGTCCCCCACTCCATACATAAGTCCGCTTTGTCTGACGCAAATTGTCACCGACGGTGCGTTGCTTACGTCCCACAATGTCCGCAACCAGGTATGCGCATCAAACGCATATGCCGGTTTTACCAACGGACCCATGAACAATACAAACAACACGCCGCTTCCGATATACTTCACAAAATTTTTCATTCGTTTTCACCTCCTTTCAAAAAACTACAATGGTTTGCCGGTACCACCTCATTCGCTTCGCGACGCAAACCATATTTGGCAGTAGGCTTGCGGATCGGAATCCGCTCGCCATACTCAACCAAATAAAAGGCCGCAACGCGCGTTGCGGCCCTACCTCTCTACACGATACGGATGACGGAAACAGGGATACATCCATGGACAGAATGGATTATGTCGGTATGACTATAAATCCCGGGGGAGAATTTTACTGTACGTTACTTTGCAAACTCTTCGTGGATTTCCTCACGGATGCCCTTCCACCAATCCTGGGAATCGGTTTTGGCGATCGCATCCATCAACTCGACGGATTCCGGAAGCCGTACCCGTTTGGAATTGGCATCCATCCATTCCTTGGCGTGCGTATTGCCCCGTTCCATAAGAATGCGGCATTCAACGCCGAACGCAATCACGTTTGCTTCATATACCACCTGCGCTTCGAGACTCTCCCGCGCTTCGTATTCGTTAAGGGTAAGAAGCAACGAATCATCGACATTGCGGAAAATATCCTCGTTAGCCTTGTCTTCGTGCCGGGTCATGTATCGCTTGGCCATCTTATCCATCTCACCGGTCCGCCCCTCATGAAAATCGTGGAAAATACTCATAAGAAGAATCTTCTCCAT
>CAZHOQ010000070.1:0-6175 GCA_964533995.1 uncultured Gammaproteobacteria bacterium | reverse complement strand
CTTGCGGAAGATCGTTAAGGAAAGACGTGTAGAGCCGCGCGATGCGCTGGCGCGTTCGATTCCAGACGTCTAACCGACGCAATTTATGGAGAAGGATCACCGCCTGTATCTCGTCAAGCCTGCTGTTTATCCCGCGGATGGGGTGTATGGCCCGAACGCTTGAGCCTCTGTTTCGTAACATTGAAACGCGCGTTGCCAACGCCCGGTTGTTCGTTACAACCGCTCCCGCGTCTCCCGCCGCACCCAAATTTTTCGTTGGATAAAAGCTGAAACATCCGGCTGCACCAAATGTACCGGCTTTCTTTCCGCCGTATGTTGCCCCGTGCGCCTGGCACGCATCTTCCACAATCAGAAGATTATGTCTTTTGGCAATTGTCCCCAACGATCCCATATCCGCCGTTTGGCCGAACAAATGCACGGGAAGGATCGCCTTGGTTTTCTTTGTTATTGCCTGTTCGACAAGTGCTGCGTCGAGATGGAAGTATTGGTCCACGTCGACAAACACGGGCGTTGCGCCGGCATAAAGAATTGCCAGCGCGGTCGCGACATCCGAATTGGATACCGTAATGACTTCATCTCCTTTACCGATACCCAGCCCCATGAGTGCGATGTGGATCGCCTCCAACCCGTTACCTACTCCAATGGCGTGCTTCGTGCCCAAATATGCCGCAAACGAACGCTCGAACGCCGAAACCGTCGGGCCAAGTATGTACGCGCCGGATCTCAGGAACGCGTCTAGTTTTTTCATCACCGGCGGACCGATGATTTCATGTTCTTTGGCAAAATCACTAAGATTGACGCGCCGCTTCACCGCACCCTCCTTAGGAAGTCATCATAGCTTCGGATATAATCCTGTTCGCGGTAATAATCCGACGCAAAAACCAACACCACGGCATCGGTGCTGAACCCGTACATTTCGGACCAAACAAGCCTGTCTATATATATGCCGTGGTGCGGCTTGGAGAGCCGGTGCGTAGTTTTTCTTTTCCCGTCATCCAGACGGATTACCATCGTGCCCTGAATGCAAAAGAGCGCCTGCCTTGTTTTTTTGTGTGCGTGTTTGCCGCGTATGGCTCCGTGATTGATATCGCGAATAACAAAAACCCTTCGGACGGGAAACGGCAACACTGACTTATCCTGCGTCGTAATGAGCAATGCCTCGTCTTTCCGCGTCGGAAGGGTTAATCGAACATTCATGTCATTCATTTGTTCACCGGTTTAAGCAACTCCCCGACAAAGGAGGAGGCCATAAATTTGTTTCCGGCTGGGGTAAGATGCCAGTCCGGCTGAAAAATTCCCGTCTCGCTCGCCATCATAGCCGAATCTGATGCGAAAGGAAACAGGTTGGCCGATCGTATGGCGTCATTCATATCAAGATACCACGATCCCTGTTCCGTAAGCGTCTTACGGATTATGGTGTGGAGCTTAACATCGTTCTTATCCTTCGCACCCGGATCAATCGTCATTGTCTCGGAGGGCATGAGTACGTAATACAGCGAAAACCCGCGCTTTTTTGCAACACCTGCAAGATAAGAAGTGAAATGGGGGAATGCTTCCTTCCAATATCTGACGTAGGCATCGTCTACGACGCTCGTCTGCAACGCATACATGGCTAAATTGAGTAATCTGCTTTTGGGAAACACGACTCCAAGCGTCCTATCGATTACCCCCTGAAGGTATATTCCATTCAGCCGTGCCCCGCGCACCGTGACGGACGAGTCGGCAATGTCGATAACGCCATTCTGCAAGCGGTCCGCAAGATCGTCCGCTTTCACTCCCCATACGACCACCCGGGGATTAACCCGCAAGGCGTCAAGGAACGCAACGTACGCCGTCCCGAGTGCGTAGCCCTGAACCCCCGCATTTACGACACAAATGTCTTTTTCATGCTGATGCAACGCCGCGCGGACATGGTAGGGGAACGTTTCCCCGTCCGCGACACCGTGACCATACATGTAGGAATCTCCTACAAATAACCACACCTCGGAGCCGGTGCTGCACGGGGATGCGCGAAATCCCTCCGAATCAATGGTTTGCAGCGGGACCGAATCCTCAAAATCTACCACGGTATCCTGCTTGAGGGTGTAAATCCTGCGGGGGTCGAGCCGGAACTTATGGTTTTTTGACGATGTAGCCCATTGCCACCACACCTTCCTCGGCTCATATCCGCTTATTCGCAAAACCCCCTCGATGAACCCGGCGGAAAGTGCGGAAACGACAATAGCGATAACAAGAATGCCGATTGTCCGACTCATGAATGCTCAGAACAAGACGTAGATAAACGGGCTTATGGGGGTTGCGGTCGTGACAAAAATCAGGATCCCGAAAAGAATAAGGATGACGACCGGGGGGATCATCCACCACTTCTTGTTCTCCCAGATGAATTGTAAGAGCTCCTTAAACATGGTTTTTTCGGACGATAAACCGGTCGATGGCTAAGTAGTCAATATCGGTCTTCAAAAAACATTCTACGGCATCACGGGGACTGCAAACAATGGGCTCGCCGCGTACGTTAAACGAGGTGTTCAGAATGACGGGTGTACCGGTTTTCTTATAAAAAGCGCGGATAAGGTCGTAGTACTTCGGGTTGTCGGTCCGCTGGATAACCTGCAGTCTTCCCGTATTGTCCACGTGCACCGTGGCCGGAACGCGCCGTATGCCTTTCGGGGTGAACGGATACACCATCAGCATGTATTTTGCGGATTCTGACAAGATCTTATCTGCCTTAAAATAATCGGGGACGTATTTGTCCAGAATGACGGGCGCGAACGGGCGGAATAATTCGCGATGCTTCACCTTGGCATTAATGACGTCTTTCATTTCGCTCGTTCCCGCCGACGCCAAGATGCTCCGAAATCCCAATGCGCGCGGGCCCCACTCCATGCGGCCCTGGAACCACCCGACAACCTTCCCATGAGCAAGATATGTGGAAACGGTTTCGATCAGTTCGCTCTCGGTTGCTCTTTCTTCGTACGAAACGTCAAACGAATCGAGGACGTTCTGAATCTGCGTGGCGGGATATGAAGGGCCAAGCGAAGGAAAGAATACGGGGGCACCTTTCCGTTTTGTATGCATTCTATCCACATACAGTGCCGCCCCCATGGCACCGCCCGCATCGCCCGGATCCGGCGGGATATACAGGTTTCTATATGGCGTATGTGAAAGTATTTTTCCGTTCATGACGGAATTGAGCGCCACCCCTCCCGAAAGGCACAGGTTGTTGGTTTTATATTTCTTATGGGTAACGGTCAAAAGGTGGAATACCGCAGATTCGAGCGTATTCTGAAGTGCCGAGGCAATGTCCGCGTAATCCTTTTGGACGCCCGACTCTTTCGGCCGGGTCGGCAGCCCGAACAACCGTTCAAGCTTCCGGTTATACATGCGGTCGGACCAGGTGTATGCAAAATACTCCATATTCAACCGGAAACTGCCATCGGGCAAAAGCGTAATAAGGTCAGAAAACTGCTTGGTAAACCGGTCAGGCCTTCCATACGCGGCGTACCCCATAACTTTATATTCCGCATCATTCACTTCAAATCCCAAATACGCGGTGATGGCGCTATAAAGAAGTCCGAGCGAGTGGGGAAAGCGTATCTCTTTTTCCATACGGATGTCCGATTTTGTTCCAAATCCCATGGTTGTCGTTGCCCACTCACCAACCCCGTCAATCGTCACGATTGCCGCCTTCTCAAAACCGGAAAGATAAAATGACGACGCGGCGTGCGACAGGTGGTGGGGGACATAGGAAATAGGGCCCCGATACCCCACTTTCTTCACAAATGTTTCGGGGAGCTTCAGTTTTTTCCCAAACCAGCTCCCGATATTCTCACGAAACACCTTCCCTCCCCGGGGAAACGAGTCGATGTGCTGGGAAAGAACGCGCTCGAACTTGATGAGCGGTTTTTCGTAAAACGCAACCATATCGATATCCGAAGATTTCAGGTTAGCCCAGTCCATACAAAAGGCGATGGCCCGATGGGGGAATGAGTTGTCATGCTTTTTCCGACTTAAGCGCTCCTCTGCCACGGCTGCCGTGATGCGTCCGTCCTGAATGAGGCACGCCGCACTATCATGGTAATAACAGGAAACCCCCAGGATATTCATATCAGTACATACGTGCTACTTTCAGACTGCCGCTGGGCTCAGCCCAGGTTGTACGTGCGTGTTCCGAAGGGAGCAGCGGCCGCTTGAAGATTTTTAGGATCAGCGCGATGCTGCCAATGCCAAGAATAAATGCTGCCGTCAGCAAGACGTTCGTAATAATTGTAGATATGAGGGAAAACACGCGCGCATGCATCTTCATAACCACCCATTCTATCACGGTTTTGTAAGCACGGAACGGAGCCTTTCGGCAAAAGCGTTCCGGTCGTTGCCCGGATACGCCAGAATTTTGATATCCGGTGGCAGGCTTCCGGCAATTTCGTGGGAGACGACAATGGGTGTACCGAAGGGAAGCTCGTATAAGACGGTCGGGTTGCCCTCAAGAGAAGAGGGGAGCACAAAATATCGGCAATGCGCAAGCAGCTCCTCCTTTTCCCTTCCGAAGACCCAGCCGGTAAACACAATGGACGGATCGGCTCCGGCAAGCGCGCGGAGCTCCCGTTCATATGATTTGCTATTGCTTTCCCCGCCAGCAAGCACCAATCGCATCCCGTGTTTCCCGCGCGCGTCACGAAACGCCTCAATAAGCCACTCGATCCGTTTTTCGGGAACAAACCGTCCCAAGTACAGGACGTAGTCGCTCCCGCGAAGTCCGTATTTCTTCCGGATTATGCTGGGTGTATACACGGAAGCCCGCCGGGCAATGGGCAAGTCAATGCGCGCCCGACGATGATACCGTCGGTTAAAATGCGCTGCGATTTCCTCCGATACCGCAAGAAGCTCCGAAGCTGACCGTGCGGCGGTGCGCTCAGCGAACATGAGTATTGTCCGCGCGAACGCGCCCCATTTTTTCCGCTTCCATTCCAACGTGTGCACCGTCACAACGACCCGCTTACCAAACAACCGGGGCAGGGGAGAAAAAAGCGCGGGGCCGGTAGCCTGGTACCACACAACGTCCGCGCCGGAAAAACACGCGTGCATCGTTGCCAGAAACGAATGACTTATCGCATCCAGATGGGTTGTCCGAACGCTGGGGAGCCTAATAAGGCGCGCGCGTCCATAGGCAACTGTTTGCTTTGGCGTTGCCCAGTCACGCACATAACACACGGCATCCCCGGCTGCGGCCGGCAGCAACGGCAGACGCGCTGCGACGTAATGTTCAACGCCGGATGTCCCGGGAAACTCCGGCGGCATGCCCTTCACGCCGATGATGGCCAGCTTTTTATACGCTCCGAGCGCTTCGTTAAATACCCGTGTCGTTGCCATATTCAAATCCTATTTGGTCATAATTTTCTCCCGGTAACTGCCGGGCGGGGGTAACCACCCCTCAACGCGCTGTATCGCGCAATGACGGCGCGCAACGGGATTTTCAGCACACTCAGAAAGGATTGCGTCTGCTGTTTCGGCATCACGAAACACGTACTGTTCGAGCGCCGCACGCTCAACCCAAAGGTCGGACAGTTTCGGATTCAGCATGCTCGCCTGCTTCCAAAACGCTCGTGTTTTGCTTGGGTTTTTCGGCAAATACCACAGGCCCGCATCATAAAATAATCGCGCGTACCGCACCTCATGGGAAAGCCGTCCGTTGAAAATCGCGCTGATTTCCTCACTCCGCTTCTCTGCGTATTCGGTGTCTATATAGAGATCAAACGGTGTTTGTTGTGTTTTACGCGGGAAAAAAACCGGCGGCCACACCTTAAACCATTCGACAACCGCGTCATAATCTTTCGTATTCAACAGATACGACACATATTTCCCGTGGCGTTCTTCCGTCCGCGAGTCAAGTTCCAGAGCAAGCGCGTATGCCGCTTTCGCACGGGGCTGTTGCGAACGCTTGTTCCATGCGTCTCCAATCGCCGAAATCACGTCGGGGTCTTTCCTGTGAAATGTTTCCGCCAATTGTATGCCCCTGTCGGATGCTCCGGGCGACGTTAAATAGGCAAGTGTTGCCGTCTGATCAAATGGAGATACATAAAATGCAAGGTCGGCCCGCTTGGGAGCAAACGCAAACACCGCATTTTGTATCGTCAGGAGCGCGTAGTATGCACCAATAACCCAAAGCAGTGCTAAAAAC
>CAZHOQ010000069.1:0-6691 GCA_964533995.1 uncultured Gammaproteobacteria bacterium | reverse complement strand
CACACGTTACCCGAAAATACCTCACGTGGATCGCGAGCGAACTCTCGTAATACCCCGGAGAGCGGCGTATACTTACACACGTGCTTTGGTTTTATTTGGCAATTGCCGCCTGTCTCATTTTCGCCGCGCAGGAACTCCTCATGCGGGTTCTTTCCATACGCGCAGGATCGCCACGGGTGTTCTCCTTCGTATTTAACGCATGGGGGGCATTATTTGCGATTGCCGTATTCATCGCGGAGAAGGGGTCATTCCGGCAACTAGCACACCTGACCCCCATCCAAATATCCCTCATTCTCACCGCAATCGTACTGTATGGCATATATGAACGCAGCCAATTCGTAGCCCGCCGCGGCATAGACGCCGCGACCTTCTCGATCATCATGAAAATCAATACCGTTATCTCGTTTGTGGGAGCCATAGTATTCTTGGGTGAGCCGATGACCCTCAATAAAACGTTCGGCGTGACGCTGATCATTGCCGCCGGTCTGCTCCTTGTCTATAAGAATCCGAAATTTCGCATATCCGAGTCGTTTCTTTACACCCTTCTGTGTGCGTTGGCGCTTGGTACCGTTGGGTTTGTCGATAAACCCGCATCTGCCCCGGTGCCGCCGGCGCTCTATAGTTTCCTTGTCTGGTGTGCGCCGCTTGCCATCATCGCATTCCCGGGCATCAGGATACGGGACGTGCGCAAGGAATTCAAAATCGGAAGTTGGAAAGTTGCTGCTGCCGCACTCCTCAATGTCGTCGGATATATCATCTACCTTAAGGCGCTCACCCTCGCCGACGCATCACGGGTCAATCCCATCGTAGCAACCAGCGGCATCCTCACGGTGCTGGGCGGCATCATCGTATTACGGGAACGGGATCATTTCCTGCGGAAAATACTGGCAGGGTTTATCGCGTTTGCCGGGGTCATTCTCCTCAAATAAACGGGAATTTATGGAACAGGAATCCGTAATACTGGTCGCTCAATTTGCCGGGGCCAACCATATGCAATAGTTATAACACTCAAAAGTAATATAGCTTACTTGTGGCGGAACGGGCGTCAACCTATAATTGCCGGAGAACTCATGAATATATATATCGTCGTTGCTGACTTCGATGCGACAATCACCAAAGCTCAGCAGAAAAAATTGGAACGATACGGCACCGTCTTTCACATTACCCATCACGGACGGCTGAGTGAGCTTGCCGAACTTACGAAAGATCCCGAGGAAAAAATCCTTGCCCTGAGCCCGACCGCGTTTGACTGGAAACTCGATATGGGCGAGGTCGAAGCAATCCCCAACGTCAAAGCCGTCATCACGCAATCGACGTCGTTTGATTGGATCAACCCAACCGCACTTAAAAAACAAGGCATTATCGCCTGCAACTGTCCGGGGTTTTCCAGCGAATCGGTTGCAGAATACGCGTTTGCCATGGCAATCGACGTGTCCCGGAGGCTCCCCCTCATCATGAAAAACAACTGGAAAGCGGATGCCAACATGGGATCCGTGCTGCTATCGGGTAAAACGCTCGGTGTTGTCGGCTTGGGAAGGATCGGCCGGGCTATGGCGGCGAAAGGTAAAGGCTTGGGCATGCATGTCCTGTACTGGTCCCAAAACAGCCGCACGCCAGACTATGAATACGCGGACCTCCCCGATCTGTTCCGGCGTGCCGATGTACTCATGCCGGCGCTTGCCGTAAACGACGATACGGCGAAACTAATCACGAAGGAACATGTCGACACTCTCAAGCCAACTGCCGTCGTGGTCGGCATAGGAAGAGTAAAAAATCTTCTTCCCCAGGAACACATTCTCGCGAAAGTCGCAAAAAACGAACTCGGGGGATTTGCCATTGAGGGCGGAGATACGAAACCGTTTACCGAATACGAAGGCAACGTCTGGGCGCTTCCTGCCATCGCATGGATCACGAATGAATCCATGGAGCGGCTCGTCGACATCTGGGTAGAAAACATGATCGCTGCCGCAACCGGAAAGCCCAAAAACGTCATAAACCGATGAAGGCAAGCATCCCAATCATCGGCAAAGTTTCCGCCCGCACGTTGTCCATCGGGTTTCTTGTAATCGTTTCCGCTTCATACACATTCCTTTCCATCGCCGCCCGGTTGCTTTCCGAAGGCTTCCAGCCCATGACCCAGGTATGGCTCCGCATAGCGCTCGGCTCGCTTGCGTTAACGCTTATTCTCAGGAAGCAACTCCGCTGGAAACGCATGCTGGAAATGCCGGTCCGCGACCGGTGGATCCTGCTTTCCATGGGCACAATTGGTTACTCGGTAGCCGTGTACTTCGTCACATTGGGCGCGATCAACGCAAAGCTCGTCAATGTCTCGGTCATATTCGCATCCGCACCTCTGTTTGCCTATCTCTATGCGTACCTGTTCCTGAAAAAACCGTTCGACGGCAAGCTCCTGGGGCTTCTTTTGGTTTCCCTCCTTGGCATTGCCGTCGTCGCCACGAAATCGTTCGTTCCGCTCCTTGCGCCATTCGGCGTCGGAGAATGGTATACCCTCATAGCTACCGCTACGATGACATGGTTTTTCGTAGGAAGAAAAACATTGAGCGCGTACCTTAACACCAGCGAGATTACGATTGCCGTTATGGCTATCGCAGCGGTTTCCGGATTCCTGATCGCGCTCATTCGCGGAGAAACGGTTGCTCTTTCGGCGTTTGCAAACACCCACGTCCTCTTGGGGCTTGCGATCGGGGGATTTATGAATGCACTCGTCAATCCCATCGAAATATATGCGTTCAAACATCTCGATGCGGTGCTCGGCAGCCAAATTCTCCTTCTGGAAACCGTTTTTTCCCTTATCTTCGGATTTCTCTTCTATGCGGAACTTGCATCACTGCCGGAATTTGTCGGCGGCCTTATCATTATCGTATCGGTATATATCGCAAATAAATTACCGCAATGAAACTACGGGCTGGATTTCTTTTTGCCATATCGGGCTCGATCGTCTGGGCAATCGCAATCGTGCTTTATCGTATCGTGCTTTCTGCAGGGGAGAATCCGTTTAACTTAACCTTCTGGACCACTGTCCTTGCTCTTCCCTACTGGACGGCACTCCTTTTTAAGGAACGGAAAAGTGTGAGTAAACTCAAAAGATCCGACTACATCCTCCTTGCGGCTATGGCTGTCGTTAGCTCGGTCGGAGTCGGACTCGCGGAAGTATTCGCGCTCCAAAACAGCCCGGCCGTCAATTTCGCGTTCCTTATCCGCACCGTCACCCTGTTTACGATCGTATTCGCATTCGTGTTCCTCCGCGAACCGATAACAAAAAACAAAATGTTTCTCATGATCGTCCTGATGACCGGCTCCTATCTCCTGGCTACCGGCGGACAAAGCATCAGGTTTACGCGGGGCGATTTGTTCACGATCCTAGAGGCGATGCTTATTGCCTTCGGCACGAATGTCCTCGGGAAACTCTCCACAAACAGGATGCCCGCAGATACGGTTTCATCGGTACGGTTTATGATGTCGGTACTCCCGCTCATCCTCCTGGCACTCGCCAACACGACGGTCAGGATCCCCATGAATATGCCGCTTGTTCTTCTTATCACATTCCTCGATTTTCTCCTGGCATACCTCATCTTCCAGGCATTCAAACACTCGACCGCAACGTTTATGACCATGATCATGTCATTTACCCCCGTCTTCGTTGCGCTTATCGCATTCCCCACCTTAGGAGAAACGCTTACTCCCGTCCAGCTTATCGGCGGCGGACTCATCGTTGCCGGAGGCATTATGGTAGAAGTACTTAAGATCTAATGCGTCATGAAGTCTAAAATCATTGATTATCTCTCCTACGGATTTGTCGCCCTCTACACTATTGCCGCATCGCTCGTTTCCCTTCATCGGTTCTGGCAATACGAGGTGTTTTATTACGATTTCGGCATCTATGACCAGGCAATTTGGAATATCGCGCATTTCCGGCCGCCGGTTATCGACCACTTCGTTATCGGCGGCAAATGGATATTCGCCGATCACTTCGGCCCCAGCATATTCCTCCTTTCGCCTGTGTATTGGGTAACCGATCGTCCGGAAGCCATGCTCATCGCGCAGGCCGTTCTCGTGGGGTTGTCGGGACTGGTCGTATACGCCATCGGCAAACACCTCCTCAAGCATAACGTAGCGGCGCTCGGGATAACCATTGCCTATCTCATGTTCGTCGGCATACAAAACGCGCTCATCTCGGACATTCATGACGTTACCTTCATGGTATTGCCCCTTACCCTCACCTTCTATGCGTTTGCCAAACGGCACAAAGCGCTGTTCTGGATTTCGTTTCTTATCGCTCTCGGATTCAAGGAGAGCACCGGTCTCTTAGGAATTGGCATTGCCATGCTGATATTCGTAACGGAGCGGTCATGGCGGAGAACGGCGGTTCAAATCGCTGCGGTATCAATCCTATGGAGCGTTGTAACGACGCAGTGGATAATCCCGTATTTCTACGGCCGCCAGTATTTCTACACGCCCATATGGGACCCCAATCCGCTGACGGTACTCCGGATGCTTTTCGACGACCCCCAAAAACGACGCACCATGTTCTTCAGCCTGGCAAGCTTCGGATTTCTCCCGATATTCTCCCCGCCTTCCTGGCCCATGATTATCCAGGATATGGCAACCCGGTTCCTCCAAAAGGACTTTACGTTACGATGGGGACTCGGTCTTCATTACAGCACCCAAATGGCGGTCATACTGGCGTATGCATCAATCACGGGACTATCCTCAGTCGCAAAAATAATTCGGCGCAAGGCATTCATTCCCCTGGCCAGCGTACTGCTTGTCCTCATTGCGGCCGTGCTGCACCGCTTCATACTGCGCGGACCGTTGGGTCTTTCCTATAATCCGGCATTTTACAAAAACACGGAAAATTTCGGGTTCCTCAACTCACTTATCGCCCGCGTGCCTAAGGGTGCAACCGTTATGACGATGAATAATATCGCGCCGCATATGCTCCATACGCACCGGGTGTACCTGTTGCGGGCGGTATATGATGACTATTTACCGGAATACTTCGTTTTGGATCTTCGGAGCGGCCAAAATTTCAACAACTTCTTTGGGGCGGATATAGAGGCGCTTAAACTGACGCTACCCAAGGATACCCGGTATGAGGAATTTTATAGAAGCGGCGACCAAGTGATCTATAAACGGAAAATTTAGTCGAGTCCGTGTTTTTTGGCAAAAGCGTCAAGCTTATCGAACGCCTGATGAATAAGCGTTGCGTCTGCCGCAAATGACATGCGGACGTGTCCCTCGCCTGAGGGGCCCATGCCGCCGCCGGGGATCGTGATCACGCGGGCTTCATCAACAAGGAATTTCGCAAAGTCCATCGCATTCATTTCAAATCCGTGATACCGCGCGAAAATATAGTACGCCCCGTCCGGCGGATGGTACGAAAACAGTTTCGGCAGCCGGTCCAGACGCTGGCATATGGCAGTCCTGCTTTCCGTAAATTTCTTCCGGAATCCTTCCATCGCTTCCTCGCCCCTGGGATCCGTAAGCGCAATGGTGGCGGCGACCATCGACGGCGTCGGGGGAGCAACGCTCATATATATCTGCATCGCGAAAATCTTTTCTATGATATCAGGATGCGCATACGCATACCCGATCCGCCATCCCGTCATGGCATACTCTTTGGAAAAACTCCGGCAGACAACGATCCGGTCCCGAAGTTCGGGTATGCAAAGGGGGCTATATACGGGCACCCCATACGAAAGGAAATAGTACGCCTCGTCCAAAATCAGGATAAGGTCGTTGCGGATCACGATATCGGAAAGCTTCCGCACTTCTTCTTCCGAAAGCACGGTACCCGTGGGATTGTTGGGGTTTGTAAGGATAATGAGTTTGGTACGGGGGGTTATCGAAGCTTCCAGCTTCGGCAGATCAATCGCCCAGCCATGCGCTTCTGATAGCGGCACGAATATTGCTCTTGCCTGTGCGACATGGATGTGTGACAAGTGCAGCGGATAACTCGGGTCAAAGTATATGACTTCGTCTCCCGGATTGAGGAGCGACAGTATCGCGGCAAACAAAGCGCCGGCGCCGCCGACCGTCACCGCCAATCGCTCGGGCGGGGGCGTAAAACCGTAATCTTTGTGCATCTGCCGGGCAATCGCCTCTTTGAGCGTTGCCAGGATATTCGGCTTGGTGTCTGCATACATCCCGATTAACGGGTCCGACTGTGCTCGCGCACGAAGCTCATCGTAGATAAACGCCGGAGTCGGAAACAACGGCGTGCCCTGGCCTAACGATACGACATCGGGGTACTTTACGCCGTACCGCATCATGAAGCTGATACCTGCGTTCGGAGGATTCGTCACTCTCGCGCTGAAACGATACATAGAGGCATTATACCGCACAAACGGGCGATATCAGCGTTTCTTCGGAAGATTTTTGAAGCGCTTCCGCAAGGCGTTCGTCGTTTCCGCTCCCTGCTGCTGAAGCTCCTCAAGGTGGGCAAGTGCCGTATCGATCCGTTCTACTGCGGAATCCGTCAGCTCTTCCTTCTTTTCGTCAATCGTATCGATCACCGTTTCCTTGATTTTCTCTCCCTGTCTCACGAGATCCTTGCCTTTTTGCTGCAGCTCATCCAGACGGTCTTCCAGTTCGTCGAGCAAATCCTTGCCTTTGTGCTCGAGCAACTTGCCCGTTTTCTTCCCTTCCTTGGTACCAAGGAAAAATATGA
>CAZHOQ010000068.1:0-6853 GCA_964533995.1 uncultured Gammaproteobacteria bacterium | reverse complement strand
CTACCTCATTCTCCCTATTCCAACCGCCCTCCTTGCGACGGCCACATTCCCCCGTCTCAACCGCACCGCTCTGTCCATTGCGTTGTTTTTCCTGCTTGGTAGCATCGTATTCTTCCTCGGATCGCCTTATTCATTTCTTGACCTTCCCGGGTACCTTGAACGGTCGCGGTATCTTACCGGCGTCGTGTCAGGAAAACTGCTGATGGACTGGACGATGCAGTTTCAGGATACGACAGGATGGTTCTGGATTCCTTCTCTTGCATATGCGTCGGGCCTTACCCCGTTCCTGGGATTCATCGGCATTGTTGCCGTACTCACCGCACGGGCAAAGCGGAACCGGTCTCGTGTTATTATCTCGTTGTGGAGCATCGGATTTCTCATATTTTTAGGAGTCACGTATCTTAAATTCACCCGGTACGCGGCTCCCGTCCTTCCACTTCTTTTACTGTTTGCCGCAAAAACGTTGACCGATCTTCGGAATACAGCACTCCGCTATCCCTCGTTCGCTCTCATTATCCTCCATGTCGTATATGGACTTATGTTTTCCTCAATCTATTTTGTCCCCCACACGTCACTTGCGGCGAGTCGGTGGATTGCCAAACACATCCCGAAAAAATCAAGCATCCTTGTTGAGGAATGGAACAGCATCATCAGGTTCTCCCGACCGGAATTAACGGAACAGGCGTATCGCATCGCGTCGGTTAACTTTTATGCACCGGAATCGGAAACGAAGAAAAAACTGCTGCAGGCGACGCTCAACACGTCAGACTACGTAATTCTGGAAAGTCCGAAGGTCAGACGCACGATTATGAGGCTTCGGGAGAAGTATCCGTACACGGCGACCGTATATGAACAATTGGATAACGGGCGCCTCGGGTTTACCGAAGTTGCGCGCTTTACATCGTATCCAAGACTCGGTCCCTTTATGATCAACGACGAGGGGGCGGAAGAAACATTTACGGTCTTTGACCACCCAACGGTCACCATTTATAGGAAAGAAACTCGCAATTCGGAAATAAACGGGGTACCATAAACGAAGCATCCAAGTATTTCCATGTCGCAGCTTTTGGCGGACATCATCGAGCAGGCCGAAGGACAACCGGACGTCAAATTGAAATTCCTGAACCGGTTGGACGAACGCCGACTCACCCGCTCGGAAAACCCCGCGTCCCACTTTTGTGTCTATTTCGCGGCATTTGATCCGACTGCCCGGAAGGTATTTATCGGACTTCACAAAAAATCCGGCCTGTGGCTTTTCAATGGCGGACACCTGGATGAAGGCGAACAGCCGCTCGACGCGGTGCGGCGGGAAACGGAAGAGGAATGGGGTATCCGGATAAACAGTGCCGCCATACCGCCGGTACAACTTGTCACACTCACGGAGATAGAAAACCCGCAGCGGCAAACCTGCGAGTGGCACTATGATTTATGGTATTTTCTTACGTTTGCAAACGAGGCGTTCCGCCCAAGCGATGCACTTCTCGGGATTGAATTCTCCGAATACGGGTGGAAATCTTACGAGGAAGCCGCCGAGTTACTCAGGGATCACGCAAGTACCACCGCACTGACTTACTTAAGAAACCTCAAATAAAGCACGATCGCTGAAATATTGTGCTGCATGAAATCGATCCGGGTTGTTTCACAGGTAGCCGTTGCGCATATTGCGCCGTTCATACGCATATCTTCTACCGCATATTTTCCAACGGGACTGTTCACCTCATAGCGCAGGAGACGTTCGAGCACCCGCAACGTATGACGGGAAAGTTTTCTGTAGAGATCATTCTCTTTCTCTTTCGCTATCCAGGCAATATGGGCAACCCCCTCCTGATATACGGCGGCTCCCGGCGGAATTTCCGCATCCTGCCGACCTGCCAGCGCAAACTCATACCATTCCCCGCGTTCGTTAAGATACTTGTCCGCATACGTGCGCAGAAATTGCCAGTACTCATCCCTGGGATCGACCCGGTACAAATACGAAAAACCTGCCATTCCCCAGCTGAAAAATGACGCGTTAAAATCGCTTGTCCCGTAATGGTCCATAAAATATTCGGCGGCTTTCCGTACCGATTCTAGGGTTGCGGGGGCGCCGGTTATCCTGAAACTGCGGATGAGCGCATACATCGTTTCACCGTTGTTATAGTCAGATTCCTTAGGCGTTGGAATGAAGTCATTAAAATATGCGCTGTGCGATGCCTGTGTGGAAACCAGATAATTGGTTAGCCTGGTGAGATATTCAAGATTCTGTGTAGTCTGGCGGCTCTTGTCGGCATCCATGTATTCGGTAAGTCCCAAAACAACCAGAGCAGTTGCATTGGACGGACGGTATCCGTCCAGTTCAATGGCCGCACGTTCGGCGCTTACCGTTGCCGTAATACTACGGAAATACTCGAGGTTTTTTTTAAAAGCCCCGGATAATTGGGGGGTTTCGGACGTACTCAGAAGTTGGGCCAATCCATAGAGAACGCCTGCCTGCCGGACGATATTGTTATCCTCAGTGGGAGTTGCGGTTGCCGACACCATTTCATACACAAAGTCCCCCTCAGGTTTCTGGTTATTAATAAGCCAACCCCCTTGCCGCACCGCACTCTCCCGCAACCGGTCGGAAACAGGTTCCTTTGGCAGCAGGGCAACCGCTCGGAAAACGGTGCGCGCCGACCATACAAAAAGGGCGATAATGCCAACAATCCAAATAACGCGGATGAAGTCGACCCGGATACGCTTTGTCATACCTACCCGTCCAGTATAGCGGTTTTTACGCGTTCCCATTTTCCGGAACCCCCGAGACTCCTATTTACATCGGATAAGGTCTGCGAATACAATAACCGGGTTATTGTGTGGCATATCACAAATAATTAACAAGGAGGCATCATGGAAATCATCGCAATATTCGGAATTGTTATCGTCTTCTTCCTCGTTGTCGCCGGCGTCATCATTTCGGTCATCAGGAGACGGATCAAGGAAAGCTGGAAAGGAAAAATAACCGATAAAAAAGTGGAGGTTGAAGAGCGGAAGGGCGATGATTTCGACCGCAAAGTCGATGTCTTCTACCTGTACGTCAAACTGGAAGATGGTACTTCCAAAAAAGTATCCGTGGGAAAAAAGCTTTACGACGGTTTCGTGATCGGGGACACCATCGAAAAAGCCGCGGGGAAGTACGATCCCGTGAAGGTATCATAAACCTGGTATACTGGGACGAGGTATGTATATTCCTCCTCCGATACTTCTTGTTATCGCAATCGGTATTTCCTACGCGGTGAGCATTCTTTTTCCCGCGATGCAGATTATGATCGCGCCGTTTCCCTGGCTCGGCATCGCCCTGTTTTCCCTCGGCATGCTTTCCGTCTCCTGGGCGGTGCACGCACTCTCCCGCCATAAAACGACTTTGCACCCGCGGGGAAAACCAAGGAAACTCGTCACCCACGGCCCGTATATGTATTCCCGGAATCCCATTTATCTTGGGTTTCTCCTGATGTCAGTTGGCTCTGCCCTCCTGTTTGCCAATGTGCTCGCGTTCGCCGGCCCCATACTCTTTTTCCTGTTTGCGAGCTACTTCATTATCCCGTTTGAAGAATCCATGTTGATGAAGCTATTCGGCAAGCCATACAAAACCTACCATACATCCACCCGTCGCTGGTTGTAACTATGGATTACTCAATCCGTGCAATAACCCGGGATGAACTTGCCATCCCACTCTCCTGGGCTGCCGATGAAGGATGGAATCCCGGCCTTTCAGATGCCGAATCGTTTATGACAATCGATCGAAACGGATTCTATATGGGGTTTCTGGATAACGAGCCCATCGCATCCCTTTCGGCCGTTTCGTATGGACCGGAATTCGGTTTTTTGGGACTCTATATCGTCAAACCAGCGTACCGCGGCAAGGGATACGGTTGGAAATTATGGCAGAAAGCGATTACACATCTTCCCACCCAAAACATAGGACTCGACGGCGTAGTCGCCCAGCAGGAAAACTACAAAAAATCCGGATTCCGCTTCGCGTACCGGAATATCCGCTATGAAGGCATGGGCATCAAGGAAAAAATTGCGGATCCGCAAATTGTCTCCCTCCTTGATGTGCCGCCGGCACTCCTTAACGCCTATGACCAATCCGTCTTCCTTATCCCCCGCCCCGCATTTCTTGCCTCATGGATCCAGCAGCCAGGCGGTATGGCAATCGGCTACCTAACGGGCTCATCTCTTACCGGATACGGCGTCATCCGACCGTGCAAAACCGGCTATAAAATAGGTCCCTTGTTTGCGGATTCTCATCTCGTCGCAAATCTGTTGTTTCGAAAACTTCTCACGTTCGCCGGACTGGGTTCACCGGTTTTTTTCGATGTCCCCGAACCCAATGCCCAAGCGGGTGAACTTGCCCGCACACACGGCATGAAACCGATGTTTGAAACGGCCAGGATGTATACGAAGGACCCGCCCAAGACGCCGCTTGATCGCGTTTTCGGCATCACAACGTTCGAAGTCGGATAATATCCGGGCTACCATAGCCGCCTATCGCAACCGGTTATATAACTTGCGGTAGGTTCCCCGCTTCTCACCCGTATATAGCCGGAGCAGCAACTCCTGCAAGAAGTTAGAATCGGTAAACTGGGATGCGTGATGCTTCGCCATAAACGCAACCTGGTCAAGAACGTCGCGGAAAGTCATGGGAACCTGGGCATACTGATCCCAGGCCCCCAATCGCCGTATCGCCTCCCACCCATATACTTCAGGGCGGTACCCAAGCGGCAATACCCCCTTTCTAGAGTATTCATGCGCATTATCCGCGACCTCGGAGGCAATCTCGGTTGCTATCGCTACCGCAAGATGATCACGGTGCGCAAAAACCGGTGTGAGGGGTCCCTCTGTCCTGCTGAAAGAAAAAAGCGCCCCGTACTTATGGCGCCTCACTACATTCGTCACCGCGTCATTGAGCTCTTCCTGATGCCTTCCTAACGATCCGTCCTCAAACGGTTCCGGAAAAAACAAGCCCCGGTATCCCCCGGCTCTCGCCGCGCGGGCTAGCTCCTTGCGGCGCGTCCCTGCAACAACGTCAGGAGCGGCCGCTACCCCAAACAACTTTCCGTATTCACCCCGCGTGGGATGCCACACGTCAATCCTATTTACCCCCCGGCCACGCAACCATCTGACGGTTTTCTCGCCCGCAATAAGTTCGAAATCATCGGGGTGCGCGACGATAACCCCGATGCCGTGATCGATCATCGGTTGTGTGACAGTGAGTTTTGGAAATTCTATGCTTTTCATATGCTTTCCCCTTTCCCCCAACAAAAAACCTCCCGGCTTCGGGAGGTTCGCTTAAAAAGGTAGGTTACACCACTACGACCGCGCCTCCCGAGAATATCCGGAAGGACAACAACACGTAACAACGGCCCATGCGATCATATTCTGTAGTATAGATTACATGCGTATGCATGCACAAGCGGATCACTTACCGAACTATACCGGAAAACGCGAGTCCGAGGACGACAAGCGTCAGGACGCCGAAAACGCCGACCGTCTGAAGGAAGAGGGAAACGGCGGCCTTCTTCTTCCCGTCTACAAAGAGCACAAACGGCATGTAGCAGAATAGATACCCCATGACGGCGGCCGAAAGCGTAAACAGGGAAATGACGGCGATCGGGGCAAGCCAGGTATCCTCTTTCGGGGCAACTTGCGATCCCCAATTCATAAACAAACCGATACCGGTAATATAGAGATTGGCGGCAACAGCATTCAGAACGGGATTCTTGGTCATATGTCCTCCTTCCCGCCACAAAATAGCGGTATGGATTAGTCGAAAGGCAACGGATATTCACGCGCCTTACTAGCAAATCCTTCACCTATTCTGAACCATCGTCTTTCTTTTACTCATTTACTAATACTAAGTTAGTATTTAATCTGGATATATGGGATACTATGGAAACATCAAACTCAAGCAAAAAGCTCGAAAATTAAGAGCGTCAGGAAAGTCCTACTCAGAAATCATAGGCAAGCTTCACCTTTCCAAAGCCACCGTATCTGATTGGTGTAAAGACGTCATACTTACTGATGAACAACTGCAAGTCTTGTACCAGAACAAAACCTCAGGTGCCTTAAAAGGAAGTTATGTCGCAGCTCAGAGGAAAAAAGATGCACGAAAACAAATTACAGAAAATCTCTATAAGCTTGGAATCTTAGACGTTGGTTCTCTATCAAAACGGGATCGGTTTATCGCCGGCATAGCATACTACTCGGCTGAGGGAACCAAAACTGATAAGGGTTGCGCCATTGCGAATTCTGATCCTTCGCTCATTAAATTTATGGCAAACTGGTTTCTCGAGTTCGGAGGAATAACGAGAGAAAAATTCCATGGCGCGCTTTGGATACACGCAGGCAACAACGAGACGGACGCTAAGCTGTTCTGGTCGTCGCTCATTAATATGCCTATTCATAATTTCTATAAATCATATTTTGTCCCCAGTAAGGAGTCTGGCAATAAAATTCGAAAACAGAAATATCCCTATGGGGTATTCTCCCTCTACGTCTCGGATGTTGCGTTACAAAGAAAAATCATGGGTTGGATTGGTGGTATTCTCCAAAAACCGATGGTATAATACCAGAGTTCATTAACATTCCCCTGTAGCTCAACGGTAGAGCGGCTTCCTGTCAAATGGGCAGCCACCCGGAGTAATCCGGGATGGAAAACTAGGCTAATTCGGGAGACTCCTAGCAAAAAGGGCTATCCCGAGCTAATACAAATGTGTAGAGACTATATACCTAGCCCCTCCTCTTTGGAGGGTGATGAGATAGTCCAAGCCTTTTGGTAACAGAAGGGTTCTTGTAAGAAGATGGTTGGAGGTTCGAGTCCTCCCGGGGGAGC
>CAZHOQ010000067.1:0-6857 GCA_964533995.1 uncultured Gammaproteobacteria bacterium | reverse complement strand
GTGACCGTCAGTCCGCCCGCATTCACCGTTTTCTCGCCGAACCGGTCGATTAACAGCTCCTTGATGTACGCGACGAAATGCGGGGCCCGCAGACCCGTGTCTCCGGCGGCAAACGTGACGGATTCAAGCTGTTTTTTTGCGTCGGCTTCCTGGGCCGGGGTTATGTACCCGTCTTCCCGCATCCTTCGCAACACGTGTTGCGTCCGTGCCTTATACGCGCTTTCGTCACCCGTAAACGGTGAGTAATAACTCGGCGATTGCGGTAGTCCCGCCAAAATTGCGGACTCGACAAGTGTCAGCGTTTTTACGTCCTTGTCGAAATAATGCTCAGCCGCGGTCTTGACCCCTTCCGCCGTACCCCCGTACGGAGCCGCATTGAGGTACATAAGGAGGATATCGTTTTTGGAGTACTTCCGTTCGACCTGAATCGCCAAAACGGCCTCTTTCATCTTCCGCGGCAGCGTCCGCTCCTGGGAAAGAAGTTCGTTTTTAATAAGCTGCTGGGTCAGGGTCGAACCTCCCTGGCAACGCCGAAGTGCGACGCAGGCGAGCATACCCCTGATGATGCCGGGCATGGAAAGCCCCTGGTGGCGGTAAAAATCCTTGTCTTCTATCGCAACCGTCGCGTCCTTGAGGTACTGCGGGACTTCGTCCCACTTAACCGGAATTCTGTTGGCTTCTTCGAAGATGTCGTAAAGTTTCTCACCGTTCCTGTCGAGAACGACTGTCGACAGGCCTTCGCGGCGCTGCACCTTGTCCGGGCGGGGAAGATCCTTTGCATACCAGGCAAACAATATGCCCACGCCGAAGACCATGAGGAGGAGTCCGATGAACCCGCCGAAGGCGACTAAACTTACGAGTCGCATCCTGGCGCTTCGCGTTCCCAGAAGGCGTCTCCGTTGCCGGTTGTCAAAAAGTTCCGTAAATACTGCCACGAGACACATTGTAACCTCGTTTGACGGAATTGACAAATCGTGCTAAACTCTCATGCACAAGTGAATAGAAAAGGCTGCGAAAGAGTCGAAGTAGACGCAAAAAAGTGACACCAGAAAGCAGGCGGTTGATGCAAGACCTGCCGAATTTTACGCGTTGAAATACCCTCTGGAGCCGAGAAATCGAAGCTGAATGTAGATCTCTCCGGGTTCGCCCGTAATAGCGGAACGGTTGTGTCGCCATAAGCGGAGCAACGTAAACGAGGCTAAGGTATAACCGACCTCCGGTCGGTTTTTTTGTGGCAAATACCCTAGCGAAGCAAGGTGGTACCGCGCCATCGTGAAAGCGCCCTTGCAGGTGTCCGAACGGATTGTTCGGGGACTTGCACGGGCGCTTTTTTAATTTGGCGCATACGCCGCGCCGGAAAGGCATATATGAGAAATAAGGAAATTACGGAGAATCTCGGCAGGGAATTCGGAAGGGGATTGCGGGAAACAAGCAGATACGCGGAAACCAGAGCGAGAATGGACACGGACTTTGACGGGGCACTCGACCAAACGCCGCCGGTCGGTCTAAATCTCCGGTTGCTATCGGAAATGACCGGGATCCGGCACGTGGCGGACCGAATCGGCAAAAGGCCGGTTACTGTTGCCATGCTGGGCCTTGCGAGTATCGACGGTATTTCGGATACCGAAAAGTTCGTCCAGCAATCGCTGAACACGACACTGGATGCATTCCATGTCGTCGATATCGATCCCGACATTATCGGTGAGGCACAACGCATGAAACAGGATACCGGCAGGATACGGCTGTTCCCGCACCTTGTTGATGCCCGCCATACGGCATTTCCGGATGGTTCAGTCGATGTCGTAATCAGGGATCATACGGGAAATTGTTGTCCTCCCGAAATAGACAGGGAAATCGATCGGGAAACGGCACGCATACTGAAACCCGACGGGACATCGATCGTCAATATTACGACGAGCGACCTGCTTCCCGAATCGCCGGGACGGTCAGTCGTCCGGTTTACCAACGGACGCGTCCGCGGAACGGGAATCGCTGAGGCACTGCGCACCCGGATATACAATCTCGCCCAGCTCGTTACCGAACATGGCGCCGACAAGGAATCGCTGCGGGGCAAGCTGCTTGAAATCGAACCCGATGGCTTCGTGATATTCGGGGAAGACACCGACGGGCACGGTGAATGGTTCAGGCGTCTTACGGACCATGTTGCCCACTGGGCCGGTTTAGGATTCCAACTCATCGATATCCGAAGCAGGTCGGGTAATGATAGTCATAACCCGCCGCTCCGGTGCCTGCGGCATAATATCGTGCTTACGAAGGGGGGTGATTCGCATGAATAGGCACCGTGAGAGAAACGGTATGCCCAATCCCGACGGGGACATCGTCCCGGCAATTCATCCGTCCGTCATTTTTGCCATGGACGAACCGAATTCGGACGGAGGGTTGCAGTACGGCAGAATCGGAAACCGGACGAGGGAAGGCTTGGAACGGGATTTGATCCTGCTGCATCGTGCGGCGGACGGTATCGTCACCGCATCAGGATCAGCGGCGACGCTTGTTGCCTGTCTGACCTTTCCCGCAGGGGCGGCCGTCCTTCACCATACGGAACTCTACGAAGGAACCCGCCGGATGTTCGAGTCGGTCCTGTCGCGATTTGGGCTAACTTTCATATCCGTTGACATGACGGATGTCGCGTCGGTCGAACAGGCGTTCCGCACCCATGACATATCAACGGTCTGGATGGAGACTCCGACGAATCCGACCCTCCGGGTATTGGATATCCGCAGCGTTTCCATTATCGCGCACCGTCACGATGCGCGGGTTATCGTTGATACGACTATGTGTTCTGGGATTGTCCAGAAACCCCTGATGCATGGCGCGGACATGGTTGTCGAAAGCCTGACCAAATCGATAAACGGCCACAGCGACGCGCTCGGCGGGTTCGTCGGAACGAACAGCTTGGAAACCGGCAAACAGATCCGAAAACTGACGCAAACGACAGGATGCATGCTGAATCCGTGGGAATCCTGGCTGATACAGCGCGGCCTGAAAACAGCCGACATCAGAATGCGTACGGCAGAACGGAATGCGGCCCGGATAGCCCAAAGACTATCGCAACACCCGGCGGTGGAGCGCGTATGTTTTCCCGGATCGGAAAACGCGGAGGAGACAAAACTTAGGCGTATCCAGATGCGCGGAAAGGGCCAAATCGTTACGTTTGTCGTATCCGGTACCATCGACCCGTCCGCGTTTATCAGGAAATTGTCCCTGATCCGGATATGCCATTCGTTCGGAGGAACCGAAACCATCATCCAGCAGCCTGCGCTGATGATGGACTTTCCTGAGGGGCACCGGCCGTCGAGTCGCCTGTTCCGGCTCAGTATCGGCTTGGAAAACGCGCAGGCCATTATTAATGATTTACTCCATGCTCTGGCGGATTAGCCTCGGCTATGGTATAGATAAAGGAGGTAAACATGAACGACCAGGACCGTATTACGCAGTTATTAACCCGTGGGGTCGATACCATTTATCCCACCCGCGAAGCGCTCGAAAAGGTATTGCGGAGCGGCAAAAAACTACGGCTCTATCAGGGCTTTGACCCGACGGGCACGCAGCTCCATATCGGGCATGCGGTCGCTATGCGCAAACTGAGAGAGTGGCAGGATTTGGGACACCATGTCATATTTCTGATCGGCGACGGCACGGGGCAGGCGGGGGATCCTTCGGGCAAAATGAAGGCACGCGGCCGGTTTATGAGCCGTGATGAGCTCCGTGAAAATGCGGTAGATTACGTCAAACAAGCGTCAAAAATCGTCCGGTTCGACGGCGATAATCCGGTCGAAATCCTCTACAACAGCGACTGGCTTAACAAATTGGATCTGGTCGGCATCCTTGGCATTGCGCAGCATTTTTCCGTCCAGCAGCTTATCGAACGCGATATGTTTCAGGAACGGATGAAGCGGGGAGAATCAATCAACCTCCGTGAATTCCTGTACCCCCTCCTTCAGGGATACGATTCGGTTGCCATGAATGTCGACCTTGAGATGGGCGGCACGGACCAGTCCTTCAATATGCTTGCCGGCCGTCAGCTTGTCCAGTCCATGCAAGGAAGGGAAAAATTCGTCATGACCGTCCCGCTTCTTACGGATGCCAAAGGGGTCAAAATCGGCAAAACGGAGGGGAACGTCATCGGACTTACTGATGCGCCGAACGACTTCTACGGCAAAATCATGGCATTGGGCGACGATGCGATCGTCCCGTGCTTTACGTTGCTAACCGACGTCCCGGAGGAAACTATCGGAGAAATGAAACGGAAGATGGAGGAGGGAGACAATCCGATGGCCTTCAAAAAGCAGTTAGCCTGGGAACTGACAAAGCAGTTCAATTCGGTCGCGGAAGCCGACACCGCCCAAAAGGAATTCGAAACGAGATTTCAGAAGGGTGATACAAGCAAGGCCGACTTGGCACTGTTTTCCGTATCCGCGCTTTCCGGCAGCCTGTCAGCGTCCGAGGTGATGGTCAGTGCAGGACTAGTATCCAGTAAATCCGAGGCGAAGAGAAAAATCGACGAAAAGGCGGTATTTCTTGACAGCGTACCGGTCACGGAATATAACCAAAAATTGGAAAATCCCATCGGACGGGTATTAAAAGTCGGACGAAAAGCTGTTAGAATAGGAAAATAATCCTATGAACTTTTTTCGGAAGCACGAAAAATTCTGGAAGGCCATCGTCATTTTATCGACGGTCGCGCTTATCGCGACCTCGTTCATACCCTTCCTCGCCGGCGGGTTACAGTAGCCCATAGTTTGTAATTTACCTCACAAACAGCTATACTTCCGTTACCTGTCCTATGTATGCCCGAACGGAATTATCGCTTGGCAATTTCATCGACCAAACCGCCCGCGCCGAGCTACGCGATCTTGAACGGTTAGGGGGCAGACCGTTACGGGTGCTTGCTCGGGAACTCTATATGGCATTCGGCCTGACCCCGGGCGAAGACCAGAAGATAGCCCAGAGACTGAAAAGTCTCCCGATGCATGTCGACCGGAGGCTACCCACCTTTACCTACGTCCATTGGGGGAGGCGCGGCCTTATCGAACACACGAACCGGCGGCATAATCACACAATTGGGTTTACCATTATGGGCAATGACTCGGCACAGGGATACATCGCCATTTCTCCCGCGCGCACTCCGGTCGTAGAACGTTTCGTAGACGGTGCTGCCGCCATGCATGCAAAGCTGGGGCATTCGATCGGCCGCGGCGGACTATATCTTCATGTCCTTTCCACCGTCGTCAATACCGGTAACGCCAAAGGGCTTAAATGGTAAACGCGTTGGGGGTATACTACCGGTATGGATCTCAGCCTTGATGCTTCGGTGCAGTATGTTCCGCGTGTCGGACCCCGCATGGCGACACTCCTTAAAAAACTCGGAGTAGAGACTGTCTACGACCTTCTGACCTATGTGCCGTTCCGGTACGACGACTATTCGGTCGTATCTTCCATCGGAAGCGTACAGCCGGGAGAAACGGTGACGCTGGTCGGGACGCTCGATTCCATCAGTGCCTTCATTACCAAAAACGGCAAACGGATCGTAACCGGGCGCCTGAGGGATGAGACAGGGGTTATGAATCTCACCTGGTTTAACCAATCGTATCTTATCAAGGTCCTAAAAGGCGGAGAGACGTTAAGTGTCTCAGGCAAGGTCGACTGGTTCGGACCCAAAATCACATTGACGTCACCCGTGTATGAAATACTGCATGAGGCGGGGGAGGAAACGAAGAGCCTGCATACGGGTAGGCTCGTTCCCGTCTATTCGGAAACCGAAGGACTGTCCTCGAAGTGGCTCCGAGGCCGGATTTCCTACCTATTGGAATCCGTTCTGGAAAAACTTTCGGAAACGCTTCCTCAGCACGTAATAGATGCCGAAGGGCTCCTACCGCTTCACGTTGCCATCCGTACGATTCATTTCCCTGATTCGCTTGCTGCTGCCGAAAAGGCACGGGAACGGCTTGCGTTTGATGAGTTGTTTATCATGATCGCACGGTCGAAACGCCAGAAACGGTTATGGCAAACCACCCAAACTTCACGCCCGCTTCCCATTGGTGAACGTGACCTTGAAAGCTTCACCGGGCACCTGCCGTTTACGCTAACTTCCGATCAAGCGGCGGAAGTCGGAAATATCCTCAACGATTTGGGTAAACGCGTCCCGATGAATAGGCTCCTGGAAGGGGACGTCGGATCCGGGAAAACCGTTGTCGCCGCTGCCGCCATGTTTGCCGCGGCACGAAACGGCATGTCCTCAGCGCTTCTTGCCCCGACCCAAATCCTTGCCGAGCAGCATGCACAGACACTTCGCCGGATACTGGAGGAACCGTTCAGAATCCCGGTACACCTCATCATCGGCGGCACCAGGAAAAAATCCACGGAAATCCGGGGCGGCGGGCAGGGCGTATATGTCGGCACGCATGCACTCCTCGACGTTACCGATCACCCGGAATGGGGATTTATCGCGATAGATGAACAGCAACGCTTCGGGGTTTCCCAGCGCGCAAAACTCCGGGAAGCTACCCAAACGCGCACCGTCCCGCATCAGCTCACGATGACGGCAACCCCGATCCCGAGAACGCTCGCCCAGACCATGTTCGGCAATCTGGATCTTTCCGTACTCACCACGATGCCCAAGGGGAGGATACCCGTGAAGACCTGGATGGTACCGGGAACCAAAAGAAACGCCGCATATGCGTGGATCGAAAAGGAGCTTACGGCAACCGATTCCCAAGCCTTTGTCATATGCCCCTTGATAGACGCGTCGGAAACGCTCACTACGGTGAAGGCCGTCACTTCAGAATTTGAACGGCTGAAGTGCATTTTTCCCCGTCTCCGGCTTGGACTCCTGC
>CAZHOQ010000066.1:0-7063 GCA_964533995.1 uncultured Gammaproteobacteria bacterium | reverse complement strand
TTGATACTGTATGCTATCGTCGTACCGTCCGCACTCACCGCTCCCGCGACATCTACCGTATGTTCCCCAAGTTGCCGGGTGATGGTCACGGGTGCATTGGCCCCTGACCGCATGATTCGGACCGGCGCGTTAAGTACGGCGTCAATGATCGGCTGAGAAACCGCGACGACCCGGGCAAGGAACGGTTCGTCAACCGCATCCCGTTCGTTCGCCTGGAGACCGGCATCGAACGCCAGACCGTCATAATATTCCGAAAAGACGAACGCGTTATAGATATCCCGGACTTCGCCGAAGTCTGAAGGATCCTCGATGGTTGCCATAAAGGCGTCGAAAGCTGCATTCCGCCGGTCAAGCCCCTGCTGCAAAACCGGAGCGCGTTCAAGCGGAATTTCCGCTTCAAGCAATGCATCAAACAACACCGGATCTACATCGGAAACAATCGTGTCCAGTAGCGCAAGCTGATTCTGCAATGCGGTGATGTCGTTCTGCCTCCTGGTATACAACGCCCGGTTGAACACATAGGTAAACCACCCGGTAAGTGTTTGTTGTTGCCTGGCATTCGTCAGTGCCGCAGTTGCCGTTTGTCGTGCCGACCGGATAGCCGGATGGTCCGTACTGACGGTAATCTTTGCCTGGGCCGGGATATTTGGTTGTTCTGCCTGTCGTTGTAACGGGGCTTCGGATTCGGCTGCTTCTTGTGCAGGCTGGATTGCGTTGAGGATTTCTTCTTCGAGTGCGGCATTCAGATACTCCGTTTCATCCGGGCTTCTCCCAGCCATCAACTCGCGGTAGTCTTCCTGGGACGGGGCAAGCTGCATCGCGAGCTCGGCAACTTTTTCCGGACTCTCCGCTTCCAGATTCGGCTGGGCTGTCCGCACCGCATCCACAAGATTTGCGGCAGCGTTCTGGACCGCCTGCTGATATGGCTCGACAACGAGTTTGTCTGCAGCCTGCTGGTCATCGGGGTGAAATGATATCGTGTCTATTTCCTTGCCGTTTGCGCCGTAAATCGTAATCCGGAATACACCGCGTACCGTATTCGGCTCGCTGCCCTTTTCCGCCGAACGCATGTAGCTTCTCGTTTGCCGGAGCCCTTCCTGGATGTGACGGTGGAGGACGGAAACGTCCGAGTAGGAAATCGTTCCGTTCCAGTTGTTCGTGGCATTCATATTCGGAGCCGTGATGTTACTGCTGATAGCCACCTTCATCGTCGGGGTGATGACATACCGCCGCCCCGTCGGCGAGGTTAACTCGATTGCCCCGGGCGCAGGCTTTGTCGCCTCGCGCCGTATCCGCTCCGGCAGGGTCTTCGGTTTGGCATTGGCTTTCTGTTTGATCGTGATTGATGTATATCCTATGGTCCCAACGAACGGCGTGCCGCCGGTGCCATAAACAATCCAAGGACCCTTGTCTTCGTGGGCATGCCTTCCAAGATACCCCTTGCCCTTACGTTCGACGCCCGCTGAGTCGACATAGGTAAACTCAACCGGACCATAGAAGGAATCCTCCGGAACGGTAACGCTGGTAAGCTGCACCGGATTCCTTATGAGCGTGTAGAATGCCTGTTCATCGGAAATCTTATCAAGGTAGGTGAAATCGCCGGTCGCCGTCAGTTCCAGGATATCCCGCACGCGCGCTGCGATCTGGCCGGCCACGGTATTGCTCGGACTGTATGTGAAGTTCCGCCGGGAATTTTCCAGTGCATCATTAATCCGATTAAGCATCCGCTGCCGGCGGACATACTGCGTACCGATATCGGACTTGCCCCGCACGTCAAACCATTCAAGGTCAAACGTACGACCGTTTTGCCGCTGATCCAGAGGCGTGCCGGGATCGTCGACGAGGTGCGCTTCGACGGTTTTGAAGAGCGCGATATCGGCATTGGCGACAAGGTCATCATCCGGCGTGTGGTCCGACCGGTTGTAATACCAGGCATCCGAATGCCGGGGATTGCTGATGGAAAGATATCCCTCCCGCATCCACATGCGGAACGCGTTTTCCCCGAACCGGCTGTCGAAAAGCTTACCGAACGCCGGCACGGGCTCGGATTCTCCGGGGATCGGCACATCCCCTTCATCGGCGCCGGAATACCCAGATGCGACAAGGCTTCGCATGACCTTCCTTCTGGCCGTTGCTTCGTCATCGCCGGTCTTCATAAATGACTTGATGAGTGCGTCCCGCGCCGCCTCGATCCTTCGTACCGCGCCCGTGTAATGGACGTTGTCCGGATCGGAGAAAATGATCTGCGCGAGCATTTCGGTAAATCCTTCGACATATGAGGGTGCATACGCGCTTTCCTTGATGTCCCGGACCTGATTGGTCGTCTGTGTCTCGTGGACTGCCTCATGGTTGGAAACGACGACCGAGTGCTTAGGCTCCCTGTAGTAGTCCGTACGGACGTAATGGGCTTGCTGTACACTTGACTGGAACCCGAGCGTCGTCGCAGAGTCCACAGCAGAAAACACATAACCCAACTTCGCATCGAGGACGGAGTACGGAAGGCCTATCCTCCCACTGCCGACCGGCAGGTGCCATCCGGTTTGCTCAAAGATCGACTGATCACGGTGCGCACGGAGCGCTTCGTAGTAGCTCGTGTAATTTTCCATGGAGCCGAAGTGGTAGGTTATTTCCGCCTGCGCAAGGAGGATGCTTGCGGTAGCAAGGTACAACTCGTCGTCGGACACGGAATTCAGATGCCGGGTCGATAGGTACCTGCTGTTGTTGAGCCGCTCCCACAGTTGCTGATAGATGGCGGCTTCTTCGGGCGACAATCCGACAAGGTTGAGTCGGTATTCCCCACCGTTTACCAGTCCCCACTCTTTTTGATAGAATGCCTTCTCGTCGGAGGACAATTCGGTAAAGTTAACCTTGATCAGGTTACCCAATGACGGTGACGGCTGGCTTATGATCGCCCGGAATTTCTGCATAGTTTCTTGGACAAGCCGTTCGTTGTCGGCCCGGTTTCCGGGCATCCTGCGGATATACTCCACTGCGACCGCTTTGCGGTTAAGGGCAATCTTGAATATACGCATGATCCCCTGCTCGACATCTACCAAATCGGTGCTGCCCTTGCCGCTATTGAGAGCACCCAACTCACGGTTGAGCTGCATGAAATTCTCGATTTCGCTTTCCTTAAGGACAACGCCCCGGGACCGGAATCCCTCCGCGTACCGCTCGAGGTCGTTCTTGGATGGACGGGTGATATCGGCTCCCTGGACCACCTCATCCACATGCTTGTTGAAATCGGCAAACTTGTTGATGAGAACGCGCACCTCGTAAAACGCTGCTGCTGCCGGACTGAGATTCGTAACACTTGCGACATCCTTTTCCAAACCGGTCTTCGGACGTGCCTCAATCCCCTGGCGGGCTTTCTCTAGCGCCGACCGGATAATCGTCGGCATGGATGTAATCACCTTGTCGCTTTCGGTAATGACGACGATCTGTCCCTGGTTCCAATAGATGGGTGCGCGATTGCCTGGCAGGAAGAAACCCCATTGGCTCGTTTCCGGCGTTGCGTTTCTGGAATAGAGCCTGAGTGGGACTGACTGAGTCTTTTCAACTCCACCCTCCTCATATACGACGGTTGCGGTCGGATAGTATTCCGTACCAAACAATCCCAGGATTTTTTGCTGTCTGCGAAGCTGCTGCCCGTCGTCCAATGTCACGGAAATAATTTTTACTGGTGCCGCCTGCTGGGTTGCCGGTGCCGTCCGCTGTGGCCGCGGCCTATCACCCAACCACATGATTCCGCGAATCGCGTCATTCGCGCCGAAAACCAATGCGTTCATCCACCAGGGCATGATAAGTGCGGCACGGCTGACGATATAGTTTTGCCGCGCATCTACCGCACGGCCTGCAGGGATGCCATAGATATCCGCAATCCCCTGGAGGAACGGAATGGTTGAAATCCTCGTGCCTACGCGCTGATACCAATCAGGTGCAAACCGATACAAAGCGTACTGTATTGCATCAGAAACAAACATTAACGGCACGCGTACCGGCCATGGGATCAGCGCATTCCCGAGCGTAAACGCGAGTCTGCTCACCCCGTACCGCGTCCCGCCACGAGTGCCGTCGCTTACCAGTCCGTTAAGGATATGCGTCGACCGCGTCGTCGCCAAAGGAATCAGCACCGGCGCCGAACCGGTTCGCTGTGGCGCCTGCCGTATGGCCGGCCGACGTCTCCGGACGACGACTTTATCCATTTCGGACTGCTTGAGTTCAATTTCCCGCCCGTCTGAGAGGGTCACGCGCCACTCGCGGGTTTCCGGGGCATCAGGACTGAATTCATAGACGAGTTCGAGCGTTCCGGTCTGGGTTACGGTCCGACCGCCCTGCACGAACGAGACGGTTACCGTCGCGCCGTCATCCTGGGTTGCGGTACTGTCGATGGTTATCCGCCGGACGTTTGCCGAAGTAAGGGTAATGGACACAGCCTGCGGTAGTTTGTCGATCTTGCTTTGTTTGATGACCATCTTCCGGCCATCCGGCAATACGACATACCAGTCGCTATCCGTCCGGTCACGGGACCAGAGTCGAAGTGTTCCGTCCTCGGTCTTTTGCGTCCCGTCCGCCTCGGTATACGTAATCCGCACGATGGACCCGTTCCGGTACTCCTGACCCGTATATATCCCCGCGGAAACAAGGGTTACGGGGCCTAATCGCTGAGGAGTCGTTTGCGGTTGAACCGCTTGCGCAGCACTGAGCGCTCCCGGCACCTCACCGTGGAATACCGATTCGCGGACCCACCGCAATAGCCGGAATGCGTCGTAATAGACGCCGATATTCGATGGGATAGCATACATAACCGGCCGGGTCAGGACAAACCCGACAAACTCCCCCCATCCGCCGCCGATGGGACGCGGATTGAGTATGTAACGCGTGAAGAAATTATCGCGGTTACGGCTGAAGTGGTCCGCCGGTTGGGCCAAGATAGACTGCCACCCTTTCCCCTCGAAGAACCGGTAGGAATCGTACGCGCTGGTCCACGTGGTCCAGCCGCCAAGCGTCAGAATACCGGGAACAATCCTCGAAATGAAATACCGTCCGGGATTCGTATTCGGCGTGGCATTGAGCCAAGCGCCATAATTGATGGTCCGGCCGTTAAGCCACCGGAAAAACGGACTCGTTATGCCATCGAACCGTATCGAGGCATCCGTATCCCACAACTGCCGGGGGTCGGGGTTGACCGTCGGATACTGGGGCGCCTGCTCCATCGGCCGTCCGCGGGTCAGATACAACGCACCGCGTACCGGCCAGCTGATCACTCTCCCTGCCCACCGGACCGTTCGGAACACGTCGCGGATAAGGAGGTATTGCCCGAGGATCGGAATACTCCGGCTGGTGACATATAGGAACGGCGCCTGGACGATCTGCCTCGGATGCCACGGCCGCTGACCGATACCGAAAAACGGCGTTGCATTCCAGACACCTTCGATAAATCCGTTCTGTGCGCGGTTAGCAATGTTAATGCGTGTCTGTGCGGGTAATGCAAAGTAGAAATCATGGTACCCGACATACAAATTGAGTCCGGGTACTGCCGCGATGACAAGGCGCGAAACAAGATACGGAACCAGCCTTCCCAAACGCTCTTGGAATGTCAGACCGTTTGTCAGGATATTCGTGTCATAGATAATCCTCCGCAAACCGCTTGCCGGGATGCCCGCATCCGGCGGAACCGGCTGTGCGATGACCGGCGGGGGTAATGGCTCGGGATGGATAATGGAATTTGCGACGTACCGCACCGGTGCCGCCAGCAACCGCAGGAGGTCATACCCTAGCTGCACGGCGCCGAATGGCCAGGCGGGCGTAAACAGCGGCGCAATCCGGAGTGTTCCCCAGGTGAAGAGTTGTCCCCAACGCTCGTTTGCCGAAAGATTCCGGTCAAATATGGCAAACGGATTCGGATTGACGATCCAGTGGCTCAGCGTCGGCCATGCGGCACGGAAGCCCCTGGCTTGTGGTTGCCGTTGCGGCGTCTGTACGACTTGTCCCGCCCGGATTCTTGCGGCAACCCGTTCATCCCTCCGGATCTCGTTCCATACGGAATCCATAACGGGATTAACCGTCTGCCGGAGTCCGTTGTAATACGCATCCCGCGTAATGCCAAGCGGCGTTGCAAGGGAATCAAATACCGCTTGGGCCTGGGTATACGCTTCTGTAACCGCCGCATCGGCATGGGCAGCTTTGTAGTAGGACTCCTCATTGACGATGGTCGGATCGGACGCGATCCGGTCGGTAAACGCAAGGACTGCAAGTTCGTATTCCGCAATCCGTGATACCGCGGCATTCGACCATTCGACCGTTTGCCCTAATGCACGGCTCAGGCGGGCGGCGACGTCCTGTTGGAAAAGCGTCGTCGCCTGGTCGAACGCAACCGGGGCCGTCTGAGCATTCGCCCGAAGTTGTTCATACACACGGTACGCTTCGATATAGTTGCCGTTTGCCAGCGCCTGCCGGAAGTCATCAACTGTCGCTACGCCTCCTGTACCCTGGGCGGTCGTAGACCCGGGATGCGTAAACGCAAACACCGACCGCACGGAAGGATCGGTGACGATCCCAAAAACTGCCGCGGCCGTGAACAGTTCCGTCCGTTGCTGGGCTGCCAAAAACGCCTGGATGCGGCGGATCGCAACGCCCCGGAGGCCCGTTGCGTCATCGGCGATGAACGGCCGGTCATTCACTTCCTCCGCAAATGCCGTAAACGTGGTACCCTGCGGTTCATCCGTAATGGCGCTTGAAGTAAATCCCGATTCGTAATCAAGGATTGCCGTCACCATTTCGTGATCGGCATTAACTTGCACCCCTAACGCACTGCCCAATCTCCGTGCGATATCGGCTCGGATGGCTGCGGTGAGCCTATCGACATTCTCCGTCTGCTGCCCCTGGGCTGCAGAACGAAGCGCATTATAGGCACGCGCATACTCTCCGTTTGCTAATCCGGCAAGTACCGCATCGATTCCCTCAAGGGCCACGGGCTGTTGTTGCTGTTGCTGCGGCCGGGTAAACCGGTCGCGCCACCGGTCTAAAAATGCGCCCCACCGCGTGGCATTGGCAAACGACG
>CAZHOQ010000065.1:0-7079 GCA_964533995.1 uncultured Gammaproteobacteria bacterium | reverse complement strand
TCTGTCTCTATATACTCGTGAACATGTCGTTCCCGGTATTTCCCGGAGCCTTTCCGAAACAACCGGAGCTGCCGATCGGGCCACCAGATGCCGTGCTCTATCCAACGCCCGAATATGATGTTCTTTCGGGATATCCAGTAGCCACGGACATCCGCCGGCGCATTCTTTATACTCTCTCGGATCTCGTCCGATAATTCCTCGGGGATCTCCTCATCGTCGTCAAGACAGAGTATCCACTCATGCGTTGCTTTGGCGAACCCGAAATTCTTGTTGACGTTAAGCATCAGGTTGTTGGGCTTCGTAAATACGTTTGCATGAAATTCCTTGGCCACTTTCAGGGTGTCATCGGTGGACTGGTTATCAACGACAACGATTTCATCGGCAAGCCCCTTGACGGACGCGAGCGCTCTCTTGAGGCTTTTTGCGCGGTTTCGCGTGCTGATAACGACCGTGAGCTTCATTGCATACTCCTTCGAATCATACCCGTAAATTCCGCAATCTTCGTGCGATCAATAACGGATAGGGAGGCTCCATACAGTATAACGCCAATAGAACCCGCCATAAACAACCATGGCAGAGTCACGGGCACAAACGGGATGACGAGCGCATAAAAAAGGGCCTGCACGGCGGATGCGATAAACGGGCCTTTCGTATTTTCCAAAAATGAAAAGCTGGTGACACTTTTTGCGACCCGCACCACGATAAAAAGCGACATACTCACGATAAGAAGTGCTACGGCGACACCGTTAAATCCGAAGAGCCGAATAAGGGTAACGACGAGTACCCATGTGCTTATGGTCCACCCGACCATGAATTTGAGCGTGGTTCGTATTTTTCCCATCGCGTTCAACGCATTCATCAGCGGGGTCGCAAGTGCGGCAAGGGCCGAGGAGAAAACAAAAAGGTAAAATGATACTAATGCCGGTTCCCACTTGCCGTATTTGGGTATAAGGGAAACAAGCGGCGACACAAAAAACAGCAGGCCGACGGAAATGGGGAAAATAGCTCCGGATAACCCAAATAGCGTCTTCTCGATGGCCTTCGTTAGCAGCTTTGCGTCGTGCTGGAGCCTGGAATAGGTCGGAAATGTCACGCGGATAACACTGTCCATAATAAGCCTCAGGGGAACTTCGGCCCATTTTTTCGCCCATCCGATGTACCCGACATGGGAAAGCGGTAATACCTTACCCAAAAATACCGTCATCAAATCATCCTTAAGAAGCGCCAAAAACGAATTCATCTGGAATGGCAGCCCGAAGCGCATAAGCCTTCGTGCGCTGTTAACCGAAAACGAGCGGGTAGGAACCCATGGCTCGATAAGGTAAATCGCGATTAAGCCCGTGACACCTCTTGTTAACACCGCCCACGTAAAGCTTGTTACCCCGAACCCCCGCCACGCCAGGTAAACCGCTATGCCGTAAAAACTGACCGTTTCTATGATGTGCGGAATAACCAGACGGTCAAACGCCAGTCTCCGCTCCAACAGGACCGAAGGGATGGTCTTGAGAGACGACAGGAAAAACGAAACGGCAAGGGCCCGCAGCAGCGTGACACCAGCGCTGTCCAGCCGGTAAAACGCGGCTATAGCGTTGGAAAAAACGAGAAGGATCCCGACTGCGGTAATGACGAGCGCCTGCTGGATAACGAATGTCGTCGTTAAATCTTCCTTCGAGAGTTCATCCTTTTTCTGCACGAGCGCCGCGGCAAGACCAACGTCCGAGAAATACCCAAGGAATGATATGATCGCAGACACGACATAAAAAACTCCGAAGATTTCAGGGCTTAAGAAAAGGGTTAAGAGAAACGTCGCGCCGAACGCGATGATTTGGAGAATGAAGGTCCGCGCAGTCAGCGCGACGACGCCGACAACGGAACGCTTCTTAATTTCGTTGATGTTAATGTCTGGCATAATGGTGTTTCCTCCAGGGACGGGATAGGAACAGGCGCCAAAGTCCCTTCAGATCCCCGAGAGCCGTCTTCATCACTCTGACTGTGGAGCCGGGGTTGTCGATCCAGCGGACCGGCTCCTCATAAATCCGGTATCCCATCTTTTCCCCGACGATAAGAAGCTCGCTGTCAAAAAACCACTCATTATCACGGATGTGCGGAATGAGGTCGGTAACTACCCGCCGCGACACTGCCTTGAATCCGCACTGCGCGTCGGTAAAATGCACCCAAAAAAAGAGTTTTATGAGCGTTATATACCCCTTCGAAGTTATTGACCGCAATAAGCTTCGGCCGAATACCCTCGCCCCATGCGTATTCCGGGAGCCGATCGCGATATCGAATCCGCGCTCGAGGGAATGAAGAAGCGGCGGCAAATGCTTCAAATCGGTAGACAGATCTATGTCCATATAGGCAAGGTAATCGTAAGTGCCTTTGCGCCAAACGTGTTTGACCGCGCGGCCACGGCCCTTAAGGGAGAGATGATCGATGGATAAGCCCGGGTATTTCCCCGTCAGGCTTCTTGCCAATCCCAAAGTCCGATCAGTCGATGCGTTGTCGGCGACCGTTATATGCCACGAGAAGTCGTTCAGGTGCTTTTGGGCAAATCGTACAAGCGTCGCGACACTTGCCGAAAGCTCCGCTTCCTCGTTATACACCGGCAAAACGATGTTAACGGTTGGTTTTCCTTTGTTTTCCATACAGCATGAACATGAGAGCGATAAGGGCCGTCAAGGATATGAGATTTCCGGCAGTCCGCACGGGCGTGTCACGAAAATGCAATGCAATAACCGACTGGCCTGCCTCAATCGACAGATGCGGCAGACCGCTCCGGATGGCTGGCCGAACCTCATTTTCATTCACAAAATACTTCCAGCCGGGAAAATCCGCCTTGTTTACGGTGATTTCAGCACTACCCGACGACTCTACCACAAATCGCGCATCCGTTGCTGTCTCGGTCAGCGCCGTTACCCTAACCCCCCGGGACTCTGGTATTGTAGCAGAAACAACCTGGGCGGCAGACTCCGGCCGGGGAATGCCGGGAGGCAGGTATTCGTCGGAAATTCCGGAGACCCGGAACCTGATATCCTCACGCAAAGCCTGCGGTTCATCCGAAACTTCGTATACGCGCTGGGGCGCAAACCACTTAAGGTTGAAAAACAATAAGCCGCCGACAAGGCCCGCAACCAGCAACGCTTTTTTTCGCTCTCCGTTTACTCCCGCGGCAAGCACCCCGGAAAGAAGCGAAAGCCCGAGTGTCGCGACCGATAGGAACCGCCACGGGTATTGAAGATACGGAAAAAACGGAATGGCGGCCCAGATTGCCGCGGAGAATCCCGTTGAAAAAAATACGCCGAGCGCCGTAATAACAATCGCAGTACCGCCAACCGTCCGCAGGCGTTTCTTGCCGAACATGACGATAAATCCCAGCAGTGCGGCAAGAATATGGATCTTGCCCAGCATGAAGGACATGCCGTCGATACAGCCGGGTATGGAACCGCCGAATCCCCAAAGCGAACTCCAAAGCTGCGGAAAACATACAAAATGGTCCGTATAATTTGCGGTGCTGCTTACCTGTCCGGCCACGCTTGTGTAGCCCATTTCGGCAAATGCGGGAAGCCAGAAGAATGCCGACAGTCCCAAGCCTAAAAGAAGCATTTTCGTGATAATCATAGGTCCGGTAAGCGGGATGCGGCGGACAACTCCCCAAATCCAGTACCCCATAAGACCGGCAGCAACAAACAATACCGTCACAAACCCCAGAAGCGTGTGGGACAGCACTGCCCCCGCGATCCCTACGGCTCCGACCACGGGAATCAGTGGCCGATTAGACTTCTGCAAAGCGTGCCAGACGGCAAAAAGGATAAGCGGCCAAAAATTAATCGCCCAGTATTCCCCCACTGCACCGCGCACGTAACCCTGTACCGCATGATACGGCGAAAACAGGAAAAACAGCCCCGATACGGCTGCACCCTGCCAACCTACCGCTTGATACAGCAGGAGAAATAGTATCGTTGCAGGCCCGACAAACCCAAGCGCCATCATTATCTTCGTCGCGGCAAGCGGGGCAACACCCAAAGCATACAGAAAACCACCCACATAATACGGTAGCGGACCGTAGAAATTGAATATGGGATATCCGTAGCCGTAGCCAAGATCCGACACCCAACGCACGGGAAACTGACCCTCCCTCAGGGCATTTCCCATCGTGACAACGCGGGCAACCTGCGTGTCGTCGTGCATCGGGAAAAAGCCCTGCCGAAAAAAGGGGAGGATCGAAAACAGCCCGATCCCGGTTACAATGAGTGCTAGTATGATCCGCTTCATAGAGACCGGTCACTTCGCCGCAGGAATATAATTGCCAGAATAAGACTTACTACGCTTGCGATATCCGCAAGGAACCGCAGCGGCGTCTCGCGGAATTCCACCCTGAGCGTATGTTCCCCGGTCGGCACCTCCACGCGCATGATGCCTTTCGCATTCGTATAGTCCAAAGGAACCAGAACACCGTCAATGGTTACGCCCCAGCCGGGATAGTAGACCTTATTAATCTGGATAATACTCGCTTCCCTGGCGGTAATGCGCGTTCTCATGTTTTCCGTCTGAAACGTACGGGTCTCCAGGGTCGCATCACCGCTTACTATCTCCAGAGTGTCAACCGGACGGAATGCCGGTACGGCATCCACCCATTTGGGCATGTATTCGTTGGCAACATTGGTCGTTCCCTCGTTCGTCGTGTAGTATCCGAGCGGCCGCTCTATATACCGGACGGAGGAGAGTGCTATCGGAAGCGACACCAGACAAATCAGGAAAAAAACACCGACAAGAGCGCCCTTATGCCAACCCTTAAGGTGTTCCACCACGTAGGAAACTACCCACGGCCCGAATACGACCGGCAGCAGAAGAAACCGATAGGGAAACTGAACGAGACGCGCTAACATTTCGGATTTCCATAAAAATGCGGTAACCGGAAGAGACAGCAACATGCCAAAAAGTACCAGCGTCCACAGGAATAGATCGCGCGTAACGATTTTTCTGCGCACGTGGATAAGGACCCCCAAAGAAAGCACCGTTACCCAACCGAGAAGGCCGGCACTTTTTAGGGTGACAAAGTATCCCATGGGGTCAGAGACCTGGGTCGCTGCAAAACGCACGAATCTGCCTTCGGTCAGGGCAGGAATCCAGAAAAACGATGCTGCTCCGACTCCCAGAAAAAAGCTTGCCAATAACTTCCGCGGGCTTTTTTCCGTCAGGATGAATGCAAGTATGCCCGGAGTCAGGATCACCGCCGCCGTATTGTGACTGACGATAAGCAACGCAACCCCCAGGGAAAGCAAGAAGGGTAAACTCCCAAGTACGGCAAACACGGAAAGTTGGGCGGCAAAAATGGCAAGCACTTCCCCAACGGATCCCCGGGTATACAAATCATACAAAAGATACGGAGAAGCAACGAAGCTTACGGTCCCCACGACCGAGGAAAATACTGCATACTTTTTCCGAAGCGACGCATACAGGAACCCGGCTGCCCCAACAACTGACCCGCCCAGGATGATTTTAACCGCATCGGGGAATGAGACGCCGGCAAGGTGGATAAGCGAACCGATATACAAAAAACCGGGATAGAGAAAATTCGCGACGGGATATCCGTAGCTGTTATTAAGCCTTCCCAAAAACCTGACCGGGAACTGTCCGCCGGCAAGGCTCTGATAAAAGGCGCTTAGACGTATGACCATCCACTCGCCGTCATCGGTCACAAAGAACCCGGACCGGAACAAGGGAAAAAGCACGACCAATAGCGCTATACCGATAACGATTATGGGGGTGAGGGGAAAACGATATGTACGTTTCATAAACCGCGATGGGCAATCGTCGCATTCACCCGGTACAACCTGAGTTTCTGCGGCTCCGCGCCGGTACCCTTCTGATACTCACCGATGAGCGTCAGATTCCACCCTGCCGGTGCCTGCTGCGACTCGTTCGTGACAAAATACGTCGGCATGGTTAGCGCGTCCTTTGTCATCTCTTCCGGCATAACGGGAGGAAGCGGCCAGATACCTTTAATCTTGATGTTCGGGTTATCGACAAGATATATTTCCAAACTGTACGGCATAAGCCCGAACGTCCCCTCCGTATAGACGCTGATTTTCTTCGAAACGATCTCATTCCTAAGAAAGGATACGACCTCCTTCACCCCGCCTCCCGCCGGCCAGCTCTCAATAAGCTGTCCCCGGTCGGCAAACGGTATGGGGGCTAAAATGGGATTGGTTACGATCCGGTAGGTTGCATAGAAACTGGGTGCCAAAATGATCATAAGTCCGATCCAACGGACAGCGGAGTGTTTTACCTGTACCCATAGCCTTACTGTGCACCACGCGGCAAGGATAAGGAGGGGCATGGTCATAAAGAGAATAAACCGGGGATACAGAACCTTCGCAAATGTCGCCAGTGCCGCAAACGGTAACGCCCACCAGACATAAAGAAGCAGCCGCTCCCTCAAGTTTTTCCACCTGGTAAAAAACGGGACAAAAGCGACCGTAAATACCGGCAACGTCAGATAATGCTCAAGCCAGTCAAACATACCCCGAAGATTGCCGACAAGAAAGCGGAACGGTTGATTGAGCCATTCGGACGGGGTGAATACGAACACGTTGTCTTTCTGACCGACCATATGGAAATACGGGGAAAGCCGCAGGACGCTATATGAAATTTGCGAAAGTACCGCGGCTATACCCGCAAACATGGCCCATTGAAGCAGCCGTTTGCCCACCGTCGTCGATTTCCAATCGAAAAGGAGCAGCGTTGCCGGCAGAAAATACAGGCTTAGAAAACCGGAGCTTTTATTGAGCATACCCGCCCCCATTGAAAGGCCGGCAAGTAACGCAACGTCGAGACGGACGTATCTAGCCAGGAGAATTCCCAGATACAGACTCCACACGGAAAATGTCGCGACCATGGAGTCATAGAGGGCGAGACGATCGTACCACTGGGTAAACGGCACAATCGTATACAAAAATACGGCAACCCAGGCAACTTTCCTGCTTCGGAATAGTTCAAAAGAAAGGAACCATAATCCAATAAGCGTGAAAAATCCGGCCACGACGGACGTCAGCCGTCCCACAAACAACGGGTCCGCT
>CAZHOQ010000064.1:0-7260 GCA_964533995.1 uncultured Gammaproteobacteria bacterium | reverse complement strand
GGGTATTACGAGAGTTCGCTCGCGATCCACGTGAGGTATTTTCGGGTAACGTGTGCAAGTGGGATGGCGATGATTTCGGGATTCTGGTACGTATGTTCCCGTAGGATTTCATGCTCGAGTGCGCTCCATTTGTTCTCAAGCGTTTTAATGAGCAGGAGTGTTTCCGAAGCGTAGTCGATCATACCCTTACCCGGCGGCCACAGGAACATGGAGTCTACGTTTGAAATAACCTGTGTACAGGCGGAAAGCTTTTTTTTGAGGAGGTGTTCACCCAGGCGTTCAGCCTGGTCCCGGCTTTCACAGGAAACTATGACAAGCAGCGCTTTGTTCATGGATCAGTTCCCCACAAATCCTAGCAAAACGATGCCTAAAAGCGCAAGTACGATCCCCAAAAGCTGTCGCCGTGTCGGTTTATCCCGGAAAATAAGGAAGGCCAGAAGAACGGATAGGGTCGGTGATGCCGATCCGATGGGGGCGACAATTGCGGCAGCTCCATGCTGTAGCCCGATATTGAAAATAAGATCGCCGCCCCGGAGACACAGGAAAGCGAAAAACAGGGGCACACGGGCTTTTGACCAGGCGTGATCAAGCGATACGGGTATGTGTTTTTTCCGTAGCCAGATGTAAATTACCGGCAACCACAAAAACGAAAGGTATAGCGGCCAAAACCATGAAAGCGTGGGCGTGAAGGTTTTGTTGAGCGTAAAGAATAATCCGAACGCAAAAGCGGAATAGAGGGAAAGGAGGACGCCCCGGTTGCCCTTTGAGGAGATTTTCGTACCCGGCCTAAAGGTACATAAAAATACTCCGAGAAAAATCAGTGAGATTAGGCCAATTTCCGGGAGTGTGATCGGCTCATGAAGAAATACCGTAGAAAAGAGAATGATAAGCGCGCCGAACGAACCCATCACGGTCAGCACCAGCGATACGTCGGTGTCATGGAGCGCCTCGCTGACTGCTATGTTTCCGGTCTGATATAAGAAGCCTGATGCTATCGCAAGAAGTAGGATTGCCGGAGGCGCCGCAACGAGCATTGGCCAGTAAAGAATTGCCAACGGCAACAGAAATAGTGCGGCGATAACCATGATGAAAAATGCGGTTTGGAAGCCGCCGATTTTCCGCACGGCCGTCGCGCCGAAAATATCACCGGCGCCCCAACCTATATACGAGATGAGTCCGAATACATACGAAAGCATAGGCACTTGTTATTCTACTATCATAGACGCCGCTTGATACGCGGCAAGACCGGAAATTCCGCGTTGAAGCCACGTTTCGGTCTGTACGGATTGGTCGCCGTCATGCACCTGGTGGTAGGTCATACCGAGTATATATGCCGCGCACTGTGCGCGCACGAGGATGGGAAGAACATCAAGTTCGAGGTTATTGAGCGGACGGACCGCCCGGTAGGCGTTCAGCATGAGCCGGATGATCCGGTCCCGTTCGTTCTTTGCTAGACCGTCGGTGAAATTGACGATGGCTGTTGCGATATCCGTAACGGACGGTTGGTACTCCATGCATCCCAAATCGAGGAGGCAAAGCGACCCGTCTGCTGATTTGAGGATGTTTTCCTTTTCCACTGATCCGTGGATCAGGGACCGCGGGAGTTTTTCAAGCGGAAGCGAACGCATTTCCTCTACGACCGCACCGATATCCTTCCGAAAACCAGCCGTAAGTACGTGCTGCTTTTGGAAAAATTCCTCCGGAAGGTACATGATACCCAATTCATCCCGCCAGGGATCTATGGGAGTGCGGTGGAGATGAATACTCGCGATACTTGATGCTATGCGCGTAAGGTCGTCCGCTCCCGGAGGAGTTTCGGTGAGCGGCGCGCCCTCGAAGAATTCGAATACGCACAGATTCGTCGTCTGAACCGTGCCCGGTACAGAGGTGAACAGGCGGTTGTCCTTCGTCCGGAGGAGCGTCGGGAGGGGGACGCCGGAATGCTTCAGCGCTTCGTGACCCCCAAGAACGTCCTCGATGCGTTTCTGAGTTCTTCCTTTTCGGAATATCTTCACGACGTATTTCCCCGATGCCGTCGTAAGGAGTACGTTACAGTCCTGGTACCCCGTCTCGATGACGGAAAACGACGTGATGTCTCCTAGCGAATAGTCGCGGGCGACTGAGGCAAGAACAGCATCGAGCGGGTCGCGGATATCGATGCGGGCAACAATATAATCGCTTTCCGCCATATTATTGGGGGATGATCTTGTGTTCCCGTGATTTCCATGACGGGGCACAGGCGATGAAAATTGCCATATGGCCGTCCCAGTAATATTTTTCTTTCGGCTGCAGCAGGATGCAGTCGCCGAGCTCTATGGGGATTCTCCGCCTTCTCGTCCCGACGAAGCCGTTTCCGGAAAGGACGAGAACAAGCTCATGGGCCTTCGTATTTACGGCAAAGCCTTTTTCCGGGTAACGCCCTGAAATCACGGCAGTTGCCCCGCTTATTTTGGGCTCGTGCATGCGGTACTCTTCGACGGATGTCGTCGGAGACGCATCGACCCAAACCGTTTTTTTCTGCTTAACTATCTGCATGGTTTTGCCATACGGTCGGTGGGCGCTGCTGTTACCGGCCTATGTGTGTTCGATGCATTGTTCGGGTATTGTACCAGGGCTTACGTCTTTTTTTCAAAAAATCCGTGGAGGAGGAGAGCTACGATGATGGTAATGCCGGAAACGATCACCATCATGACAAGCTGCGCGAATTTCTCGTTACTCCAAAAAGTCGGAGCCGGTGTCGGCAACGGCACTGCGATTGTCGGGACTGCCGTGGGTTGGGGTGTTTGGGTGGGCGCACTCCCCGTGAATAACAATAGATCGTCGTCATCCCGTTGGGGGGTACGGGTCGGCATCGGCGTACGAATAGGTGTCGGGGTCAGGGCATTTCCCGTAACGATCACGGTATACGTGCAGTAGTCGGGATATGAGGAAAACGCCATGTTGTTGTCGCGGAGACGGCACGTGACGTTGTAACGCCCCGCCTCGGTATACGTGTAGGTGGTCGTGATGGATCCGAATCTGCCGACGGATTTTTCGACCAGGCGTTTCTGGTCGCCGCCGAACCCGAATTCCGCCGCCGTAATATCGTTATCCGGATCATACCCCGCACATGAGAAATTGACAGTCAGCGGCTTGGTACCAGCCCCGGGGTTTACCGATATGCCGTTACACCGCGGCGGGCTGTTCGTCGGCGTCGGGGTGATCGTCGGTGTGGCTGTTGGCGTATTCGTGACACTTGGCGTTGGGGTAGCAGACGGGGTAATGGTCGGTGTTGGACTGCCTTCATCGGCAAATCCCCGGTAATCGGCGTTCTGGGTGGCCGTTGCCCAAAGGATGAGCGGGAGTGCGAGAATGATGATGAAGATGACTACGGGAACGGGCAATGACTTCATACGCGTGCGTCAGTACTAGTATATACACAAGTCCGTTTGCATGTGCAGTAGGAGAATCACTCATGTAAGATGGCTCACGGAAGCGAATTTTCAAATAACCCGGCCGGATGAGAGTTGGTGCGAATTTACGAATATCGTCATGCTATAATCCTCTCTATGACATCAGCGGATATCCGGAAGAAATTCATCGAGTACTATAAGGAACGAGGGCATGCGGAGATTCCCTCCGCACCTATCGTGCCCCTCAACGATCCTTCGACGTTGTTTACGAGTTCCGGCATGCAGCCCCTGGTTCCGTATTTATTGGGGCAGAAGCATCCGGAAGGCACACGGCTCGTAAATAGCCAGAAATCTTTCCGTTCCCAGGATATCGAGGAAGTCGGAGATAACCGGCATATGACGTTTTTTGAGATGCTCGGTAACTGGAGCCTCGGGGACTATTTCAAGAAAGAGCAGCTTCCTTGGATTTTTGGCTTCCTGACGGGCGTAATCGGACTTGATCCAAAGCGGTTATATGTAACCGTGTTTGAAGGAAACGATTCCGTTCCTAAGGATACGGAGTCCATACGCATATGGAAGGAAATATTTTTAGGCGCCGGCATTGATGCCAAGGAAGGCGAGCGCATTTTTACGTACCCGGCAAAAAAGAATTGGTGGAGCAGGAGCGGTGAGGTGGCCTTGATGCCCCCGGGGGAGCCCGGCGGACCGGATAGTGAAGTGTTTTTTGATTTCGGTGCCGAGAGAGGATTCCACGAGCAATCTCCCTTCAAAGACGAGCCTTGTCACCCGAATTGCGACTGCGGCAGATTCATGGAAATAGCTAATTCCGTCTTCATGCAGTACCAGAAGCAGGAAGACGGAAGCCTTAAGGAGCTCGCACAGAAAAATGTCGATTTTGGCGGCGGACTTGAGCGTATGGTCGCTGCGGTAGCCGATGACCCCGATGTGTTTAGGACCGATTGTTTTTCCCCTATCATTGCGGCAATTGAGGAGTTTTCCGGAAAAACCTATGGGACTGACCCGGTCCAGACGCGGGCAATGCGGGTGATTGCAGACCACTTCAAAGCGGCTATTTTTATGATTAATGAGGGGCTATTCCCAAGCAACAAGCAGCAAGGGTACGTATTGCGCCGTCTTATCCGGCGGTCCGTCGTAAAAATGTACCAGCTGGGCGTAACCGGTGCGAAAGAAGAGTTGTCCAAAAGAATCTACGGGGCCGTCGGAGCAATATACGAAGGGGCATATTTCGAGCCGAACGCCAAAGATTTTCTTGAAAAGGAAGTCATTATCGCGGAGGAAGTGAGCCGTTTCGAGAAAGTCCTCAAGAAAGGCATGTCGGAGTTGGAAAAGCACGAAAAGATTACCGGTACGGTTGCATTCGACCTCCTCCAGAGTTTCGGGTTCCCCTGGGAACTGACCTACGAGTTGGCAATTGACCGCGGGCAGGCGCCTGACCGTGATGAATTCGTCAGGGAATTCAAAAAACACCAGGATTTATCCCGGACTGCCGCGGCAGGCATGTTCAAAGGGGGTCTTGCTGACCACAGCGAGAAAACGACCAGGCTCCATACCGCGCACCATTTGTTGTTGGCGAGTCTCCAGAAGCTTGTGGATCCTGCCATCAGACAGCGGGGGAGCAATATCACGGCCGAGCGATTGAGGATTGATGTGAGTTTCCCCCGGAAGTTTTCGCCGGAGGAGCTCAAAAAAGTGGAGGACCTCGTCAACGAGAAGATCGCGGAAAACCTTGCCGTCACTCGTACGGAAATGGATAAGAAGGAAGCCGAGTCAATCGGTGCGCAGATGGAGTTCGGAACGAAATATCCGGACCGCGTCAGCGTATATTTTGTCGGCGACCGGGAACGTTATTTTTCCGCCGAATTCTGCGGGGGGCCGCACGTCGCCTTTACAGGATCTTTAGGCCACTTTACAATAACCAAGGAGGACGCAAGCAGTGCAGGCGTCCGGAGGCTATACGCGACACTAACATAACTACTCCATGAAGTTGCCGGATGTATTCTCAGGACTGCTCGGGAAGTCGGAAGAGACGAAGGAATACTATTTTTCCCTCTATCTTGATGCCGATGCGGCAGCGGTTGCGGTGTGGTCCCTAACGAACGGCAGCCCGAAAGTGGGCAGTTTCGCACACGCCCTCGTTTCGGAGGATTCCTGGGAAGCGCGGACCCATGTCATCGACCGGTTGCTTTCCGCAGCGGAAGACAAAGTCGGTGTAACGAAGGCTATCACGAAGACCGTTTTCGGATTGCCGGGTGCCTACCTTACTTCGGAAGGAAATATCCGTGATGAGGTGCGGCCGCATCTTAAAAAGCTAACCCACATGCTTGAGCTGAATCCGGTCGGATTCGTTCCGCTTTCTTCAGCCATCGCATTCTCGCTCAAGAAAGACGAGGGAGTGCCGCCGAGCGCTATCCTCGTCGGCTGTGCCGCAACGCGTGCACAGGTTACCCTCTATCGGGTCGGTCAGGTAACGCACGAAGACGTCATAGATGTCGGGGATCCCGCTGCCGCGCTTGAGGCAACGCTGAAAAGGCACCAGGATGGTGACGTGCTTCCGTCGCGCATGCTTCTCTATGGCGGGAATACGAGTTTACTCGAGGAAGTGCGGTCGAAATTACTAAAGCACCCATGGCCCACACGGACGAACTTCTTACATTTCCCGAAAATCGAACTTCTAACCCTTGAGTCGCTCCTGACGTCCGTTTCGTTGGCCGGTGCCAGCGAGCTTACGCCCGGATTAGGAGAGAGTGAGGATGCGGGTGTTGCCGAGACGGTGGTTGCGCAAGCTACGCGTCCGGTTGCCGCGCCTGCTGATGGGGAGGATATTTCCCCAAGCGCCCCGGATGAGGAAGAGGATGAGGAATCGGAAGAAATCGACGGGGAAATGGTTGAGGGTGAGGAGGAAATGGTGGGAGAAGAAGCACAAGATGATAGTGATGAGGAAATTCCGGAAGACGAAATCCCCGGGGAGGAATCCGGGGTTGTCATGGCCAAAAACGATGCCGATGAGATAGAAAACATACAGATGGTCACCCCGGAATCCTTGGGGTTCACGGGCGAGGATGTACTGGAGCATGTTGCGTCCCCGCGCACGAAGGAAGCACCCGCAAATCCCCAAAAGCCTCCCAAGCCGGTATCCGCGAAGTTTTCCATGCCGAAGTTTTCGATGCCTTCCATCCCCAATGTGTCCGCGTTAGTAAGAAGCCTGCCAAAGCTTAAGGGCGGGCTTCCGGTCATTATCGGAGGGATCGTACTCATCGGCATACTTGCTGGATTATTCTATGCCCTCCCGAGAGTAACGGTTACCGTGCTTGTCGCGTCGCAGTCGCTTGATGAATCGACGACGCTTACGGTAGATACCGAAAGTGTCGCTGCCGATTCTGAATCGAAGAGTATCCCCGGAAAGCGGGTCGAACAGTCCGTAAGCGGGGAGAAAACCATTACGGTCAGTGGCAAGAAGAATATCGGTGATCCCGCAAAAGGTACAGTCACGATATACAACAAGGTAACGACGGGGCGGACCCTTTCGAAGGGTACCGTGCTCACCGCAAGCGGCGTTTCCTTCACGCTCGATAGCGACGTGTCCGTCGCATCCGCAAGCGAATCGATCGGTTCGATAACGTTCGGGAAAGCGACGGCCAACGTGACCGCCCGGGATATCGGTCCCAACGGGAACCTGCCGGCGAGCTCCGAGTTTACTTTTGCCAATATTAACGGTTCTGCCGTGTCGGCGCGGAACGAGTCGGCATTCACCGGCGGGACGAGTAAGCAGGTAACCGTCGTGTCGCGGGCAGATCAGGACAGTCTCGTCAAATCACTGACGGAAGAACTGGTAGCGAAGGCGAAAGAG
>CAZHOQ010000063.1:0-7828 GCA_964533995.1 uncultured Gammaproteobacteria bacterium | reverse complement strand
GCTGTTCGCCGGTTAAAAGGGTACGCGAGCTGGGTTCAGAACGTCGTAAGACAGTTCGGTCTCTATCCTGTGTGTGCGTTAGATTCTTGAGGAGGGCTCTCTACAGTACGAGAGGACCTAGAGGGACGGATCCCTGGTGTGCCTGTTGTCGATCCTTCGGGACGGCAACGCAGGGTAGCTAGATCCGGTCGGGATAAGCGCTGAAAGCATCTCAAGCGCCAAGCCCACTCCAAGATGAGGAATCGTTATAGATCCGTTGGAGATGACAACGTTAATAGGCGGGGAGTGTACGCACTGCAAGGTGTTTAGCTTACCCGTACTAATCGATCGATGTTGCGGGGAACAAAGAATTTGTTCTTCTCGACTATTTGTCACGAAACGTGGGGCATTCTCCCTTATGTAGCAATTACCAAAAAAACAGTTTGTCTTTGAGCCTTTCGGTCTCTTACGCGATGTGGTACCACCCTTTCCCATTCCGAACAGGGACGTGAAACACATTAGCGCGGACAATAGCTGACTCTCACGGGTCTGTGAAGATACGTCGAGGCCGGGGGACTCAAGGATAAACTTTAAGTTTTAATCCCGCCATTACTGGCGGGATTTTTTGTAGATTCAATCAAGAAAGTTGCAGACCAAATCATTTAAACCCTTAAGCGATGTGAACTCTTTAAGCTTATATTGGCTTCCCATCGATGAAACCATTTTAGACATTTCAGGCTCGGGCTCCTTTTGGTATACAAGCAGTACTTCGGTTCGATAGTCTAAAGTTCGTTCAACCTCCATCAGGTGACCACTATCTTGACTAACATCAAAGATTCCATATTTACAGTTATGAAGCAACAATAAAGTAAAATCGTGTATTTTATTTTCGGGCATCTCACAATCTAACGCTACTATAGGTATAAACTTTTTTTCTTTTACAATATTTCTTATCTCGTTAATTACTGTTAGCTCCTTATAACTGCCTCCAATAAACACTCGCTTATCCCAAGAGCCTGGAATTCTTTCGATTTTATATTGAGTCGACCTAATCGCCTTTATTTTTTTGAGAGGTATTTTATCCTTTTTTAATTGCGCTCCTAAAAATTCGTCTAATACATTCTTTGGATTGTAGAAGACTGTATTTTGATAGTGCCTTTGTAGATATTGCCTAATTTGATCAAGGAAAGAGTGGGGGATTCTGAATAATCCAATTAGATTTTTTGCCGCTGGGCCTTCATTTGCGTCCCCTCCATATTTTGAAAATTCACTCGTGACATCTTCAATGTAGGCAAGTGTAAATGACTGAAAAGCTGCATTCAGATCATTATCGAAGGTTTCAAATGTCCCAATATTATGGAGAATTCCTCCCTTATGGAAACGAATTTGTAAATTCTCCTGCTTTTTTAAAAAGGCTTGGTATACATCGAGCCATTCGGTTTTAGCCTTGTTGTATTCGCGAGTTTGAAGCCATAGGTTAAATTTTTGTTCAGCAATAGCATACAATTTCCTTAAGTCTTCCGGATATACAAATGGATTTGGGATTGTTCCTTCGTTCATATAATCCATACTATTTTGCATCCTACTACAGGTTATTTTAAAGTCAAGCAGAATTAAGGCTTTACCTCTCTGAAACCTTCTACCTATTTAATCGTTTCTTCTTATATGACCGAACGGCCGAAGCCGCGGACGGATCCTGCTGGCATGTTTGCCGAAGGCGTTGCGCTCGTGGGAATTGGAGTCACCGAGACCATCAGGAACGAAATTCCCAAGGCGCTTTTCTGGGGCGTTGCCGGGGCCGCGTGGGGATCGGGGGTAGCGGCACTTCTTAACCGCGACATGGGGGAAACCATGTGGAAATATGCCAAGAAGGGCGCCCGGTTCGGTGCCATACTGGGCTGGCAGATTGCGCCTGCTACCTATAACAAGCTCGCCCGTCGTGAAGGGTTGCCTAAGGTGGGGTGGGGGGACGGAATTGTTGCCAATATCGTGGCGTTCCGCGCCTATGACGGGAAATCGCCATTCCACCAGACGACGGACCGGGGCCGGTTCGTGGCTACCCAATTTTTCAATCCCATCACCATGCGCGGCATGAGAAGGATTGCGGAATCGTTCTTGGCGTCGGTAGGTAAATAGCCTATAGATTTTGTATTTATTGCACTTTGGGTGTATAATACGCCCTAACTATGGTTGAACGGCCACGATTTACCCCTGAACCCCGAGGCACTGAGCGTATGCGTCAGGGTGCTGAGAAATTCATCTACGGAGTCCTCCTCACCGGCGCCAATCAGATTGAGGGTGCGGTGAAGGTGGGAGCGGTCGGAGCGGTCATCGGCGGGGGACTTGGGCTTATCGGCGGCGATACCTGGAAAGGGATCAAAGACGGATTCAAGACAGGAGCGGCCATCGGTGAGTGGTGGAAATGGCACACAACGCCCTTGGAGTTTAACCGCGACGCAGTCAAAGACGGCGCGCTGCCCGTGAAATGGTATGACTGGGGAGTAGCCGCGTATAACCGTATGCGCATTGAAGGGAATGACCGGCCGTATGAATTTACGACGTCCCGTGAAGCGTTTGTCTACAAAGAATTGTTAAACCCCGTTTCCACAAGCGCCCTCAAGGATATCGCCGTCGGCGCGTTCCAGGCGGTCTTTGGATGAGCCACGCTTGAGCTCAGCTTCGGAATCCTGTATAATCTCCTGTATCCCAAAAGAAAGGCGGAATTAATGAATGGCTACAAAAAAATCAGACAGTAAATCTCAGTCGGAGGAGAACAAGGCTCCGAAAACGAAAACCACCGGTGCCTCCAGCATGGAGGAGCTCCTCGCAAAAACCGGGTATACCCTCAAGGGTCTTAAGAAAGGCGACACGGTAACCGCGGTCATCACCCGTATCTCTGCGCGTGAAATTGCGCTTGATACCGGTTCGAAAACCGAGGGTGTTGTCATGGATAAGGAAATCGAGAATTACCGTGATATGCTCGCAAAGCTTAAAGTGGGGGATACGGTCACGGCACAGGTCGTTGTCGCGGAAAATGACCGGGGACAGAGCGTTCTTTCGATCCGGAAATCACTTCTTGAAAAACGGTGGGCGACGCTTGCCGACGTACAGAAAAACGGGGAGGCTATTGATGTCGTGCTCCGCGACCCGGTTCGGGGCGGGGTACTTGTCGATTACGGCGGTATCCGGGGGTACATCCCGATGAGCCAGCTCGATACTGCGGTTTCAAAGCAGCTCGATAAGGCATCAGGAAGACGAATCAAGGTAAAAGTCATCGAAGTAGATAGCGCCACAAACAGACTCGTCTTTTCGCAGCGCGCGATTGCCGAAGAGGTAACGCTAGCCAGACAGAAGGAGCTTCTTGACGTCATCCCCGTCGAAAAGACGGTCGAAGCGAGTATTACGGGAGTTGCTCCGTTCGGCGCATTTGCGAAGTTTGAGGTGGAGAAAGCCGGCACCAAGCACGAGGTTGAGGGTCTTATCCATATCTCCGAAATCGCCTGGGAGAAGGTAGATGACCCCAACCAGTACCTCAAAAGCGGGGATAAGATCAAGGTAAAGGTCATCGGGGTCGATGAAAAGACCGGTAAGGTAACGCTGTCGGTAAAACAGCTTCTTCCGGATCCATGGGAGCATGTCCTGGATATGTTTGAGAAGGATAGTCAGGTGAAGGGTAAGGTTACCAGAACGAGCCCGTACGGAATTTTCGTCGAGCTTACGCCGGGAGTCGAGGGGCTTATCCATATTTCCAAAGTGATTCCAGGTACTGAGCCCAAAGTGGGGGAGGAAATCACCTGTCTTGTGGAGGACGTAAAGCCCGACCAACGGAAGATTTCCTTGTCCATGGCGCTTACCGAAAAGCCGATTGGCTATCGATAAGCTGGTTTGGGACGGAACCTACGGTTCCTTCCCAACGATATTCCCTTCAGTAGAATCGCGATGGCGGATATCCATCCGCCGAAAACATTGCGATGTATTGTATTAAGATGGCCTAGAGCGTACTATAGGAATATGACTGGTGAAGCACGGACGGAATCAACGGGATTTTATGCGCGGGCACGGGAGGCGCTTCGTAACGAGCCTGTAGACCTCATGCCCATCACCGAGCGGAATTTTCCTGTCTTTAAGGAGACGCTTGCCAGTCTTTCCGATCTTTCTGCCAAAGACGGCGCACTTCCCGTAACCGGCAATCCGAATGAAACGCCGGAAGAATGGGCAAAGAACGTTACTGCGCTATGGTTAGTCGGTTCGAAGCTGGACCGCCGTATGGAGCCCGGTGACGCCATCGGTTTTGTTAATCTGTATGCCCCGGAGCGGACTGCCGATATCGAGACATGGCTTGCGAAACACCCCAAACTTCATTTTGAACCCGGCACAATCAGGGAAGCGTATGCGTATGTAAAGCCCGATGCTGGTCCTGACGCGGAACTCGCCGCATACAAAAAGGCAATCGGGAAGGCATTCATGGACCAGGAGTTCCCAGCAACCCAGGCCATCACCATTTGGGAGACGCATGAAGCGGACAATACCATGAAGCCTGATGTCACGGCATTTATGGAAAAGCTTGGCGGCTTCGCATTAGGTTCCAGCCGGTATGATCCGGGCGAATCGGTCGACAGTACCTGCTTCCTCATCACAAAGAACGGATTCCTCAACGCCCTCGTCGGTAAGAAGCGGGGATAATGCGCATCCTGTTTCTTTTCTGGTGTAGAATACACTCATGAAACTCCGGGCCTCTTATGTCTGTCAGCAGTGCGGGTACGAATCACCGCAGTGGTATGGGAAGTGTCCAAACTGTAACGAGTGGAACACGCTCGTTGAGACCGTAAAAGAGGTTGCCGGCCGTACCGCAAGATCCGCAACGCGGGTGTCCGGAGTAGCAGCAGCCCCGCAAAAGCTTTCAGAGGTCAAGCACATTGAAAAGTCCCGGCTTAAAAGCGGATTTGCCGAATTCGACCGCGTGATGGGCGGCGGCATTGTTCCCGGAAGCGTCACGCTTCTTGCCGGTGATCCCGGAATAGGGAAGTCGACCTTGCTCCTTCATGTATTAGGATCAACCGGCGGTCTGTACGTATCCGGTGAAGAGTCGCCGGAGCAGGTGAAACTTCGCGCAAAGCGGCTGGGTATCGGGGGCATCAATATCGATATTCTTGCTGAGACAAATGCGGAGAGTATAGCGGCATCCATTGTCATGTCCAAGCCGAAATTTGTCATTGTCGATTCCATCCAGACACTGACAAGTTCCGACTTGGAAGGAATGGCCGGATCGGTCGGGCAAATCCGCCACAGTGCGGAGGTATTGGTGGCTGCGGCAAAGCGGGAGGGTATTCCCATCATGATCATCGGACATGTTACGAAAGAAGGGGCAATTGCAGGTCCCAAGGTTTTGGAACATATGGTTGATACGGTGTTGTATCTTGAGGGTGAGCGGTTTGCCGATGCCCGAATCCTTCGAACACTCAAAAACCGGTTCGGAGCTGTCGAAGAGGTGGGAATCTTTGAAATGGGGGAAGAAGGACTAAAGGAAGTATCAAATCCTTCTGCGCTATTCCTTGAAGATCGGGTAAAAAATGTTCCCGGGTCTGTCGTCACGGTTATCATGGAGGGAACCCGTCCAATTTTGGCGGAAATCCAAGCACTCGTCGTTCCGACACAGCTTGCCGTCCCAAGAAGAGTTGGCAGCGGCATCGATTACAATAGGTTGCAGCTTCTGGTTGCCGTCCTCATGAAGCGGCTGAATCTTCCGCTTGCCGGATTCGATATCTTCGTGAACGTCAGCGGGGGGCTCAAAGTGGCGGAGCCGGCATGCGACCTTGCCGTTACGCTTGCGATCCTTTCATCGTTTAAGAATATGCCACTCCCTCCAGCGGCTGCCGCGTTCGGGGAGGTTGGTCTATTGGGTGAAGTGCGCAGAGTAGGGAGCGAGGAGCGTCGTGTTAAGGAAGCAAAGCGACTGGGGTTTACGACGATCGTCAGCCCGGCAACAGCTCCATCCGTGTCAAAAGCATCCAAGATACTGGGGTAATCCAAGATCCGGCTTCAGGAAATTTTCAGATAAAGAAGCGAGGATGATAGTCTGCGGTATACTATAATGAAGTGATTCATATGGCCATAAAGCCCTTATCAGCAAAAAAACAGATGAAAGGCAAAAAGTCCGATGAGAAGACGGGCGGAGTTTCCAAGGTGCCGACGATTGCGTCGGTGACGAAGCCGACCACCGCATTTACCCAGGCATTGGCCCGGGAGATCGTCAAAAACCTCACGGCTTTGGGTGAAATGACATCCCGGCCATTTCACCGGCCAGCGGTCCCGGAGACGAAGGAGTCGATCGGTGACCACCCGACGTTTGTCGACACCAGCGTGCTTATCGACGGACGGATCTTTCCGATCGTAAACAGCGGGTTTCTCACGGGCACGCTGATTATTCCGCAGGTTGTGCTGACCGAGGTGCAGCATATTGCCGATGACAGTGACCCCCTGCGGCGGGCAAAAGGTAGACGTGCGCTTGACGTGATCGGCAAACTCAAAGGGCAGAAGGTGAACCCGTGGCTCAAAATGAAAATAGTCAACGAAGACCCCGCCGAAATCCGGGAGGTTGATAGTAAGCTTGTGGCGCTCGCTAAACGCTTCGACGCCGCTCTCCTGACCGTAGACTTCAATCTCGCACATGTTGCCCGCGCCCAGGGGGTGAGAGTCATGAACGTCAATGACCTGGCGCAGGCGATGAAGGTGGCATTGGTTGCCGGTGAGGAATTCTCGCTCAAAATTACCCACGAAGGCCGTGAGCGGGAGCAGGGGGTAGGGTATCTGCCCGACGGAACCATGGTGGTTGTGGAGAATGCGAAAGACAGGGTTGGACAGGAGGTTCATGTCCTTGTCACGAAAATCCATCAGACGCCGGCAGGACAACTCTTCTTCGGACGGATGAAATAATTCGCGGGTCCTGCCAGGAAAGATATCCCGCCCGTACTCCTCATTTTGATCCTGGTTCAGTTAGTTCCTATCTTCTGACCACATTCATATCGTTAGTTGCCTGTACGTGGCATGGCGGCACTGTTCGGAGTCCGTTCCGGTGAAAGCCCTCTTTCCGCATCATCCGCGCTAGTTAATGTTTTTGTCCTTTAAGCGGTTTTGATCTTCATGGAGTTTTCCAAAAGTTATCCACAAAGAATTTACAGCATAAGAAATGCCGTTAGAACGTGACGAGCAAAGTATATATACTATAGGTACATCCCATAATATGTATCAATAATATTATGGGACTTGACAATAGTTTACCGTGGTGATTAACTTTGTATATGCAACTGCTAGCGCAGGGTTTGGGATACATCCTCAGGGCCCTAGGATGGCAAAAAAGGACCCGTATGAGCCCATTTGAGAGGGAGCGGCGTTCCTACAGCGAAGAGGTGCGCCGCGAGCTTCTCAAGCTCAAGGAAAAGGGATTAAGCATTCCCGTGTTTACGCTGTAAGTTTCCTGAGGGCCAAGGAAGTCCCGCTTAGGTGGGATTTTTTTGTGAGAATTTGCAGGGGGATGGGGCAATATGGTTTGCCGATAAGGCAATTTCGCTTCGCGAAAACCACTTCGCGGCGCAAACCATATTTGGCAGGTAAGCCGTTTTTCTAAGAATCTAAACGGCAACTGCCCAATAAAAAAGCATCACTACCGCTAGCATTGGGTTTGGGATTCTAGCTACGAATAGTAATGCCTTTTATATATGGCACCATTCGCAATGGGCAATCGTGAATGATACCAACAGTGAAAATACCAAGAACGTGAAATGGTTGTCAAATATTTTTTTGAAGCTAATTTTTCACATCCGGATTGTTTCATCGCTCCGAAAATAGGCAA
>CAZHOQ010000062.1:0-7898 GCA_964533995.1 uncultured Gammaproteobacteria bacterium | reverse complement strand
CGTTTTTTATGTCCCGGGGTATCCGGGAAGGACAACTTGCGATAGCATCCAGAGTGAAAACAGATTACGGAAGCGTATTGCTGGCAAGTTTCGCGCATACGGCAAACGCGACTGCCGATGCGCTGAAATCGAAACAGCCGGTCGCAGACCTCATATTCGCTGGTTCATGGAGCCTCCCGGATATCATCCCCGCAATCATCGATAAACGAACGCATCCGGAAAGCATGCTCGCCGTCGGATGCTATATCTTCCTCGTCCCGCCATGGATCCCTGCGTATGGGGTAAATTTCCTCAACCGGCTCGTGTTTTACCTCGTGTATCTTACCGGACTCATGCTGATGCTGCTGTTTTCCGACCTCATCTGGACGGCAAGTCCCGTTGATGCGGCAAACATGACAAAATGGTTCAAAAAGCGCGCGTTCCCCATACGGGGCGGAGTGGATGTTACGGAAGCAGCCGCCGCCCGCCGTATTGCTTCAGACAAGGAGTATGACGCCGTATTTATCGGGCGGTTTCATCCGCAGAAGAATATCATCGAACTCATACGGATTTGGAAATCCGTCGCCGCTTCTAAAAAGGACGCACGGCTCGTTATTGCGGGAGCGGGATTCCAGGAATCAGCAATAAGAAGAGAGATCAAACGCACCGGGCTTTCGGGGAATATCACACTCTTGCCTCCCATTGACGGCAGGGAAAAATTCAGCCTTCTTTCAAAAAGCCGCCTGTTCGTTTCCGCATCCCATTACGATACGGGCAACCTGGCGCTTGACGAGTCGCTTGCTACCGGCACGCCGGGAATCATCTATGACCTTCCGAAGGTCTCCTATCCGTCGGGAGTCATCCGTGTGCCGCCGTTTGATACCGAGGCGTTTTCGGCCGCAATCCTCAAGCTTCTGGCTAACGAGGAAAAACGGAACCGTCTGTCGGTGACCGGGATGCATTTTGCTGAAAAGTTTGACTGGCCGCTCCAGGCCAAACGCGCCCTTGAAAGCCTAACGAAACGCTGATGCGTACTTAAGCACGGATACGGGATGCGTTTCCCCGCTTTTTAGCGTCCGCTCCTCTTTCCCGCGCAGGACATGTACCTTCCCCGTTCCCAATACGGACATGGTTAGTAACGTAAAATCAAAAACAACGGCAGTTGTTTCCTCGATACCCAGCACCGTAATTCCCTGAGGAAGGAGACCTTGCAATGCATCAAACCGGTCTACCCCCATCCAGCATCGGGTAGAATCGAAATCTTCTCCCTCCTGGTTATTCCAATGCGGCACGACGGCAATGCGGAGACCATAGGTTTTGAAAAAGTTGAGGCCTCGAGCCCATGACAAGTCCGCTCCCGCCTTGAATATTTCGTAGACGGGGATGGCGTATGCGCCGACGGCAACGGCTGTTGCGGAACCGAAACAAAGCACGGCGCCCTGTTTATGTGCCTTTACTATGTTGCGCCATGCCCGGGTGCCCCGAAGATGCCTGATGACATACGTCGGGCTTCCTGCGCCGCTATAAATGTAGTCCTGGGTTAATAGCGCGTCTACCACTGCCGGATCATTCGTGCTCCGCTGCCCGTCCTTGCGCCATGCCCGTATCCTCGTTACCTTGGGATGATAGTTTGCTAAGTGTTTCTCGAAAAATTCCTGTTGCCGCTCAGGCCATCCGTGGATTGCATTCACCTCAAATCCTGTCGGAGTCTCCAAAATGCCCATGGCAACCGGTGCGGTAAGACCGGCTCTCGTAAAAACTTCTTCCCGGATGCTCCGTCCGACTGAGGTGAGCTCCCCGGAACCGAACAACACGACGAGTCCGGGTTTCTTGCGATGCGCCTTAGCGGGGGTCAATTGATCTTTTTTTTACCATGGGACCGCGTGAAGTATCCTCAATAACATACCCTAACGAAAGCAGCTCGTCCCTCACCTTGTCGGATTCGGCAAATTTCCGGGCGTTACGATATTCCTCGCGCGTTGCCAGAAGCTTTTTGACATCGTCAGGAACCTGGACATCTTCTCCCGCGGCAACTTCGGAAAGCCGCAGGCCCAGTATCTCGTCAAAATCCAGGATAAGATCGAGCTTATCCTGGCTGGATATATTCGATTTGAGCACCTCCCAGACGACTGCAAGAGCTGCTGCCGTGTTGAGATCGTTTTCCAGTGCATTGTCAAATTTTTTGCGGAATTCATCGACTTTCGCAATCTTCTCGTCGCTTACGGTATTCCGCTCGGCGGCTTTGTTTTTGAGCGTTATGACAATCTTCCGAAGCTCTGACAATGCTGTTGCCGCACCCCCGAGCGCCTCCCACGTAAAATTCTGCCGCGTACGGTAATGGGCGGTAAGGTAAAAATACCGCAGGGCCAGCGGGTCAATTCCTTTTTCCCTGACTTCGGCAACAGAAAGCCCCGTTCCTTGGGATTTGGCCATCTTCTCCTGGTTGACGACCAAGTGTTCGTTATGCAGCCAGTACCGCACAAACGGCACCCCGTTAGCCGCCTCGGACTGGGCTATCTCGTTTGTATGGTGAATGGGGATGTGCTCAACACCTCCCATGTGAAGGTCGATCGAATCCCCGAGATATTTCTTGGCCATAACGGAGCATTCGATGTGCCACCCGGGGAACCCCACGCCCCAAGGGGAATCCCAGGTTTGGAGCGCGTTGGCGTGTGCACCCTTCTTGAGAATCCAGAGCGCAAAATCCGAAAAATGCTTTTTTTGCGGATCATCGGCATCCCCTTTTCCGGCTCCCGCTTTGTTTTCCTCGAGTTTCTGGCGGGAAAGTTTGGTGTAGTCCGGAAATTTGGAAACGTCAAAATACACCGCAAAATCCGTGACGTATGCAAAACCCTTATCAAGAAGCGTCCGCACCATGGAAATGATTTCCGGGATAAGCGTGCTCGGCCGCGGTTTGGCGGTCGGCTCGAGGAGATTGAGCGCCTGGGTATCAGCTTCGAAAATTCCTATATATTTCTCGGCGATCTTATCTGGCGACAGCCCTTCGCGCTTGGCGCCTTTTTCCATCTTGTCCTCTCCCGTATCGGCATCAGAGGTAAGATGTCCGACATCCGTATAGTTACGGACATGGGAAACGTCATACCCAAATCTTCGGAGGGTCCTGACCAGGATATCCCCCATCGTCATGCCCCGCAGGTTTCCGATGTGCTGGGTCCAGTACACGGTCGGACCGCAATGGTAAAACTTTACCTTGCCCTCCTCCAGGGGTTGGAACGTTTCAAGCGACCGGGTCAGGGTGTTGTGAAGCTTCATGCGTTGCTATTATATCAATCCTGCCGTACGTTGCGGTTTTCGATTTGCGTCTGCTTGGCTTTCTTGCCGTACAAATCGCCGCGGGGTCGTTTTGCGGCGGATTTGGGTAACGCCTGCTTCCGCGCTTCTTCCTTCTTCCTTTTTTCCAAAAGTTTCTTCTGCTCTTCCTCTTCCTTCATCTGATCCCAAACGGATTTTTCCTTCGGCTTCCGTTTCCCGGAAAGCTCTTCAAGGGCGGCACGTGCGATCGCGCGCTTTATCTCCGGGCTCGGCTCATTGGATGGTGCGGAAGTTCCCTCCGGATTCTGCTGGTTTCCCGCCTTTCCCTGCTGCTGTTTTCCGGATTTTTTCCCTCCCGTTAGACCCAGGCTTTCGGCTGCGGCTTGGGCGATGTCCTTGGGAGCCTGCACCGTTTGTTTTGCCACATCCTGGCCTATTTGTTCGAACGATTCGCCGATCTGGCCCAAGATTGATCCCGGATTAGCCATATCAAAGGAATCCTAATTGCTTCTTCGCATCGTCGCTCATTTTCTCCGTCGTCCAAGGGGGATCAAACGTCAGCTCCACGTCGACACCCTTCACGCCTTCGATTTTTCCGACTTCGGTCTTTATCGGATCCGAAATGAGATTAAAAAGCGGACATCCGATGGTGGTTAGCGTCATCCTGACCGTTACGATGCCGGTCTTTTTGTCTATCGTGATGCCGTAAATGAGTCCCAGATCCCACAGCGAAACGCCGATTTCCGGATCGGGAATGGTTTTTAAAACGTCTTCGATTTGTTTCTTGGTTACCATTAGTATTCCCTTCTTCCCTCAAGCGCGCGGCTTAACGTCACTTCGTCTGCATACTCGATGTCCGCGCCGACGGGAAGTCCATGGGCTAGCCTCGTTAATTTTACACCGTTTTTCACCTGTTTGGTGATAAACATGGCGGTTGCCTCGCCCTCCATGTTCGGATTGGTTGCAAGAATGATCTCGGATACGGGGGCAACCGTACTCTCCGCCCGTCGCACAAGGTCGGATACGTACAACTCGTCCGGGCCGATATTGTTTAAGGGGTCGATTGCGCCATGAAGGACGTGGTACGTCCCCCGGTACTTCCCGGTTTTTTCGATGGACAGGACATCCGTCGGCTGCTCCACGACACAGATAATTCCCTGGTCTCTTCCGGGGTTGCTGCAGATAGCGCAGGGATCCTTCTCGGTGACGTTCTTGCATATTGCGCACAGCACCGTATGCCTTTTGAGGTTCGTCAAACTGTCGGCAAACAGGTCAAGTTCCGTCTGGGGTACATGCAGAAGATAGAATGCCAGCCGCTGGGCGGTTTTGGGACCCACGCCGGGAAGCCGTTCAAACGACTCAATGAGACGCGTCAGTGATTTGGGTAGCAAGCTCATCGGCAATGGAGGTTACGGTCAATGTATCAAACATTTTCCGCTTCGGAATATGTATCGTATCAGTTACGATGACCATGTCAATGTCGCTTTCGGAAAGTAGCGTGCTGGCATCCCCGGCAAGCACAGCATGGGTCGCCAAAAAGTCGACCGATGTTGCTCCCTTCGATTTTACGAACTGGCTCGTTTTGACCGCCGTTTCCCCCGTATTGATGATGTCGTCAAAAATGACGACGGGAGCCCCGTGCACCTCGCCGTCAATCCCGGTTACGGACACCGTCCCGTTTTGGGTATCCCGGGATTTCTCCAAGTAGACGATGCGCGCGCCTATGGCCCTCGCAAACATCTCCGACCTGGATTTGCCGCCCTTATCGGGCGATACCACGACCACGTCCTTTTTCTTGAGTGCCGCATACAACAGCTGGTGCGTGGACACTTCCGTCACCGGGATGTGGAAATATTCGAGGACGTTCGGGGAATGAAGCTCCGACGTGATCACCGCGTCAAATCCCGCAACCTCGATGAATTTGGCAACCAGCTGCATGGAGATTGCTTCACCCTTCCGGAAGGCCTTATCCTGTTTGCTATACCCCATCCAGGGAATGACCCCCGTTACCCGCCTTGCTCCCAGATCCTTGAGTGCGCTGCCAAGCAGACACAGCTCTACCAGATTCTGGTCCGCTACCTCGGAGAGCGATTGCAGGACGAATACATCCTCCCCGGAAACAGTATCTTTGACAAACACGCGGCATTCGTTATCGATAAACCGGGTGATTTCCACGTTCCCCAGGGGTATCCCGAGCTTTTGGGCAACGGACTGGGAAAGCGGCTGGTTTGACGTGCCGGAAAAGAGTTTCATGTTACCTCAATCCTAACAAGGTGATTACCCGCTCGTCCATAAGCGAGTCGACAAGAAGGTCGGGCAAGGCGTTTTGAATTTCATCATAGGGAACGTTCCATCCGGTCCGTACGATAACGACCTTTGCGCCGATCGCTTTCGCGCACCGCACGTCATGGATCGTATCGCCGATGATTATGACGTCGGCGGCGCGTACCGGACGGCCGAAAAATATTTCGGCCTTACGGATAAGCAACCGTGCCAGGTCGTCACGGGCGTCCGCTTCGTGGCCATACACGCCAAACGCAAAGTCCGGCAGGCCCGCGTTGTGCAGTTTCCACGTTGCCGATGCGCCCAAATTCCCGGTGAGGACTCCTTCTGACAGATGGTCGGCGGCGATAACCTTCTCAAGCAGAAGCCTTGCCTCCGGAATCGCCTCGTATGACGGGCCCCCTGACTGAATTCCTTCCAGGTACTCCGCAAATGCATCCCCGACCTCGCCGATGCGGTCAAGGAACGCATCCCGCGAAACACCCAGATCTTTCACAAGATCCCACAAAATATACCGGTCTCCCATGCCGTTATACCCGGACTTCTGCCAGCGATCCCTCGATAACTCCCCGATGTCGACCCCGAATACTTTTTTCAGACTTACGCGGAACCGCTGCAAATTATCCGTAAGCCGCCGGACACGGATAAGCGTCCCGTCAATGTCGAAGATAACAAGCCTCTGGGGCAATGCGTGCCGTGTATGTGCTTTCATGCTAGAACAGTGCCAAAACCCTGCGATCCATGAGCGTCCGTACGACGAGGTCCGCCCCCGCGGAAGCGAGATGGTCGAATGAGTCAGTGAGTCCCGTCGTTACCCCGATGGAATACGCTCCCGCATATTTTGCCGCGGCAATATCGTGGACCGTGTCCCCGACAACGACCGTATCGGAAACGCGAAACGACGTGCCGAAATGGGCATTGGCTCGCTCGATTGCCGAAAGGACCAACGCCCCGCGGTCTTCTATTTCATCACCGAATCCGCCGGTTTCGAACGGTGTGACAAAATCAGCAGACGTGAGCTTCAGCCACGCGTTTTTCTCTATGTTTCCTGTTATTAAGCCGACGCGGTGGCGTCTGCCGCCGGTTAAGGAAGTAACGAACGTGTAGGCGTCCTCTATCCTGGTAAACGTCACTTCCCCGGACGAGATCATGCGCCGGAGCTTTACGTGGAACAATTCCGAGGCAACGCCGAATTTCTCCGCAAATTCGTGCGCAGGGACTCCCAGCATTTGGGCTATTTCCCGGAAATACCGCCGTTCTACCTTGCCATTTACGACCGACAGATCAAATCCCGAATCGAGTTCCTTTCCGTATACTTCGCGGAATACTTCCGACACGCGCGTTTTCCAGTGGGTAACGCTTTCCTTCGTCGTTGTTATGAGCGTCCCGTCGATATCGAAGAGGACAAGCTTGTTAGCGGTTCGCATACGCAGCAAGCGCCTTTCTGAGGATCTCGATCGAACGCGCGATCGCATCCGTATTCAGCACGTACGCGATGCGGACCTCTTTTTTTCCGCGGCCAGGCGTTGCATAAAAACCCGCGGCGGGTGCCACCATGACGGTTTCGTTGTTGTCCCGGAAGTCCGTGAGTAACCACTGGCAGAAATGTTCGGCGTCCTCTACGGGAAGTCCCACGATCGTGTAAAACGCTCCCTCCGGCTTGGGGATAACCACCCCCGGAACGGACTTCAATCCTTCATACAGTACGTCACGGCGCTTTGCATACTCGTCATAAACCTCCCGCATATACGTATCCGGCACATCCGTCAGTTTCGCGGCGACCGCCTGATCGATAAGTCCCGCGGAAAGCCTGCCCTGGCCGATCCGAAGGACCCCTGCCATCAGGTCGGCATTGAGGGAAACCAGCGTTCCGATCCGAAGCCCACACGCACTATAGCGTTTGGACAAGCTGTCGAGCATGATTGCCTGCTTGGGTATCTCGCGCATATACGAAAGCAGGGATGTCTGTTTGGCACCGTCATACGCGTATTCGCGGTAGACCTCGTCTGATAGCAGGAATAAACCGCGTTCTTTCACAAGCGTCACCAGCATATCCATTTCTTCCTTCGTATATACCGTACCCGTGGGATTGTTCGGGGTACAAATAAGGATTGCTTTCGTCCGCGAGGTAATTTTCTTCTCGATGTCCGCCTTCGGCGGCATATGAAATCCGTTTTCCGCGGTGGTCAGCACGGGGACGAGTTTGACGCCATTGACCACGGCATAGGTATTGTAGTTTGTGTAAAACGGCTCAAAAACAATGATTTCGTCGCCGGGTTCACAGGTAGCATACATCGCCCAGGAGATAGCCTCCGAGCCGCCAACCGTTACCTGGATATCCTTTACCTCGACAAACGGAAAGC
>CAZHOQ010000061.1:0-8046 GCA_964533995.1 uncultured Gammaproteobacteria bacterium | reverse complement strand
ACCCAATGTATCAAGCTATTCTTAACTTCGACACTGGTAGTGTCGCATATGGTGAGCCCGCAGGGATTCGAACCCTGAACCAATAGCTTAAAAGGCTACTGCTCTACCGTTGAGCTACAGGCCCGTGTGAGAACAGCCTCAATTATAACAAATAGCCTATGGGGCGTAAACGGATTACGGTGTTGGCGTGGGAGTCGGCGACGTACAGGTAAGCGTATATTCCGCCTGATTGGAGAGTCCGGAGCCCGGACTTAATATTTCGATCCGCTCCCAACCGGTTGCGGTTTCGCCTGCTGCGATTGGCCCGCGGCTCCATGTCGTGGTAACGGTTTGCATGCCCGCATCGGTAAACGTGATGGTTTGCTCGGGAGCGGTCGCACCGTCGCTTCGGAGCCATTTGTATTTGACGGTTGCCGCCCCGTTGGTATAGATCTTTGCCGAAAAGACGAAGTTTTGCGTGCAGGCGGCACTCGTTGTTGGGCTAACGCTGTTTTCGATATTCACGACTCCCGTTGTCGCCGTCGGTGCGGGGGTGGGGGTAGATGACGGTGTCGTTGCGGGTGCCCGGGTCGGGGTTGCCGTCGGCCTTCTGGTCGGCGTTGCCGTTACCGATTTGGTGGGGGTAAGATTCGTCGTCGGTATTGCGTCATCGGTCGGCGTTGGCTCTTCCACCGTTTCCGTGGGTGTCGGCGTCGGTGATGCCGATTCGGAATCCGCCGAGCGCTTCACGGCGAACAAAAAGATGCCGCCGCCGATAAGTACGCCGATGATGAGGACGATAAGCGCGATCCGTATGATTTGCTTGGTGTCCATATTGGAAAAACGAAACCCATTATACTGCACCTTAGCAATTGCCGCAGCATGCGGGCGCCGCATTAGTGGTGGTAGTAGAGATGTTTGCCGTATTTTTTGCGCAGTTCCGAAACAATAAGGAGCGCGCTTGTGATCGCGACACTGGCTATGGAGAACGTGACGGGCGGAGCTATGGTATCGAATGCCCGCTCGAAGAAGGGTATTTCCAGAAGTATCACCTGCGCGATGATGATGGCGACGGGAAGCAACGCCCAGGGGAATTTTCTGGGGGAAATGTTGAGAATCGTTTTATTCCGCGCGGCGATATCGTAGAAAATGTATTGCTGGGCGAGGATGATAGCCAGAAACGCTAGCGTACGCCCGAGCGTCAGGTTTTCCCGGGAGCCCAAGTAAAAGGAAACGAGCGTTGCAGCGGTCGTCAGCAATCCCACTTCGACAAACCACAGGAAATCATGCTTGTTGAAAATTGACTTTTCCGTGCGCGGCGCGCGCTTCATGATATCTCCCTGTTTCGGAGTCAGCGCCAGGCCGATTGCCGGAAGGCCGTCGGTTGCCAGGTTGACGTAGAGGATATGCAGGGGGCTTAAAATAAACGGCCAACCGAGGAGGACACCGCCGGTAATCGCACCGATTTCCCCCAGGTTGCAGCCGATCAGGTATTTGGTCGTCGACTTGATGTTGTCAAAAATGGTGCGGCCTTCCTCGATGGCAACCACAAGCGACGCATAATTGTCGTCGGTGATGATCATGTCCGCTGCCTCCTTGGCAACATCCGTGCCGGTAATGCCCATGGCAACCCCGACATCAGCCTGTTTCAAGGCCAGTGCGTCGTTGACGCCGTCGCCGGTTACGGCAACGACATGTCCCATGCTCTGAAGGAGTTTGACGATGCGGTACTTCTGTTCCGGGGTCGCCCGCGCTACGATACGGATGTGCTTCAGCGCCCGCTTTGCTTCCGAATCGGACATTTCGGCGAACGCCGTTCCGGTAATGACGGTATCCCCGGGTGACAACAGGCCGATTTCCTCGCCGATGGTCTTTGCGGTAAGCTCGTTATCCCCGGTGATCATAAGCGTTGCAATCCCTGCCTTTTTCGCTTTGGCAATCGCGGGGATTACCTCGGGCCGGGCGGGATCGGCAATGCCGACAAATCCCAGGAAGATAAGGCTTGACTCAACCCGTTCCCTCGACTGGTTTTTCCAAGTTATGTCGTCCCTGGCAAACGCGATCATCCGAAGGCCCTTTGCGGCAAAGGTCCGGAATGCTTTTTCGATTGCCTTCCGCGCAGCGGGGGTAAGGGGAGCCGGCTTGCCGTTTGCGATATACCGGTCGCAGACGGAGAGCACCGATTCGGGCGCCCCTTTGGTGAGAGTATGGCGGGTATTTCCGTATTCCCGGATAACCGTCATCATCTTAAGGTCCGCGTTAAACGGGAACTCCTCAATGCGTTTGCCCTGGGCCCTTCGTTCTTCGGGGGGAATGCCGATGCTGTGGGCTAAAAGAAGAAGCGACCCTTCCGTTTTGTCCCCGATGACTGAGGGCGTCCCGTCTTCCGTTAGGCGCGAAATGCTGGCGTTATTGCAGTGGACGGCAACGTCGATGATTGCAGAGAGTGTTTTTGACTGGGATCCTTCGAGATCAGCAGGAGTGTACGATTTTCCGTCCATCCACATGTTGGTTACCCGCATGTCGTTTTGCGTAAGCGTGCCGGTTTTGTCGGTTGCGATCACGGTAACACTGCCCAGGGATTCGATTGCCGCAAGTTTCCGCAGGATGGATTTCTGGCGGACCATCGCCTGGGTACCTACGGCAAGCGCAATCGTAACGACGGCGGGCAATCCTTCCGGCACCGCGGCAACAGCAAGGCTGATTGCCGTCAGGATCGACTCAAAGAGCGGATCATGCCGCAAAAACCCCAATACGAAAATGATCCCGGAGGCAACCAGTGCCACAATCCCAAGTTGTTTGCCCAGGATACCCATCTTTTTTTCGAGCGGCGTTTCTTCGTCTTTGATTTCTCCGAGCTTTTCGGCAATCGCGCCGAATTTCGTACGCATCCCGGTTTGGGTTACGACGGCTGTTGCCCTGCCAAGTGCCACGATTGTCCCCATGAATATCTTGTTTTCCGTTTTGAGGTTTTTTGCGATAGGAAGCGACTCGCCGGTTAAGGCCGCCTCGTTGACTTCTAGATGGGAAACGTCAATAAGTTTTCCGTCCGCGGGAATCTTGTCGCCTTCTTCGAGGAGTATGACGTCGCCGGGAACGAGGTCGCTGCTTGGCAGTTCCACAACGAGTCCGTCCCGCATGACCTTCACCATTCCCACAGTCATCTGTTTGAGTGCAGCCAGCGCTTTTTCCGCCTTGAATTCCTGGACGAACCCCAGGATGGCATTGAGGACGATGATGGCGATGATGAGTATCCCGTCCAGCTGGTCTCCGAGGATGAAGGACAGGACTGCTGCTACCATCAGCATGATGACCAGGATATTTTTGAACTGGTCAATAAACATGCCGAGCGGCGTTTGTTTGGCGGTTTCCCGCAGGATATTCGGGCCGTATTCGGCCAGCCGTTTGGCGGCGTCAGCACTGGAGAGATGAGGAATAGGTATCACCCGTTGGATCATTATACATGAATGAATGGAAGTTTGCTGTAATACCCGTTACCTCGTATTCGTTACAATTATCATAGGGGGAGGTGATGATCGTAATGTGTTACAACTGCGGATGCGGGATGCCGGATGAAGACCACGGCAATCCCAAGAATATCACCAACAAAACGTTCAAGGAGGCCGGGGAGGTCAATAACATGAGCGGCGAGGATGCCAAAAAGTACACGAAGGAACTCCTCGAAACGCTTGAGGTTGCAAAGAAAACATGACCTGTAGTAGTTCGCTCCATTGGCGGAAATATGGTACAATGGATGCCTTCGTTTGAAAGTCTGAGGGCCCGATGAAACGCATATTTGCCGCCATTGTCCTCATCGTTGCGATAGCAGCACTCATCACTGCCGCGTTCACGGTGCAATCCGTCGTGCGTGAAGAAAAACGCATGCGCGCCGACCTCCAGTACCGGTCGACGCTGGTCGCGGAAAGCCTCCGCGAGTCAGTCGAGCCGAACTTCATCAACAAGTCCAACGCGTACCTCCAGAACGTCGTCGAGCGGTTTGCGACAGGGGAGCGCTTTGCGGGCTTGGCTATTTACGACAATAAGACGGCAACCGTCGCGGCATCCGCGGCCATTCCCCTCGAAAACGAGAAAGTAAACCAGGTCGTTTCCGACGTCATGGATGCCGACCAAGCCAACGGGGACTTCGTCACGATAGCGGGAAGCAAAATGTACGCGTTCGTCGTGCCCCTGCACCAGGAGAAGAGTGTCGTCGGCGCGCTGATGGTCGTGCAGAATGCATCGTACATCGACACGCGCCTCAAAGACATCTGGCAGACGAACATTGTCCGTATGTTTACCCAGTCTGCGTTGCTTGCCGTTGCTTTGCTCCTTATTATGCGCTGGATCATCGTCGAGCCGGTAGCTAGCCTGGTCGAGTCGCTTAGGACGTCGCGGACCAGCAATTCGCCGGAGAATAAGCCGGTTCCCAGCCACCCGTTTCTTAAGCCCCTGGCAACGGAAGTGTCGAATCTACGAAACAGCCTGTGGGAAGCCCGAACCCGTGCCAACCAGGAGGCGAGGCTCCGTCTCGAACGCGATGAGTCGCCGTGGACGTCGGACCGCTTGCAGGCCTTCGTCGAGGACGCGCTCAAAGGCAGATCCATCTTCCTTGTCTCAAACAGGGAGCCGTATATCCATACGAAGAAAAACGGATCGCTTTCCTACTTCTTTCCGGCAAGCGGCATGGCAACGGCGCTCGAGCCCATCATGCAGGCGTGCGGCGGAACGTGGGTCGCATTCGGCGGCGGCGATGCGGACCGCGAGGTCGTCGACAAGAATGACCGGATCCAGGTTCCACCGGATGACCCGAAATACACGCTCCGCAGGGTCTGGCTCACCCCGGAAGAGGAAGAGGGGTATTATTACGGGTTTTCCAATGAGGGGTTGTGGCCCTTGTGCCACATCGCCCATACGCGCCCAATTTTCAGGAAAGAGGATTGGGAGGAGTATAAGAAGGTCAACGGGAAATTCGCCGAGGCACTGCTTGCCGAAATCAAGGACAAGCACCGCCCCGTTATCCTGGTCCAGGACTATCATTTTGCGCTCCTTCCCCGGATGATCAAGAAAGCCCGTCCGGATGCAACGATCGGGCTTTTCTGGCATATCCCGTGGCCGAATGCGGAATCGTTTTCGATCTGTCCGTATCGGAAGGAACTCCTTGACGGGATACTGGGCGCTGATCTTTTGGGATTCCACACCCAGTACCACTGCAATAACTTTATCGACACGGTAAGCCACGAGCTCGAGTCGCTTATCGACTGGGAACAGTTCGCCGTCGTCAAGGGCGGGCACGCAACGCTCATCAAGCCGTTCCCCATCAGTATTGCGTTGTCCGGCGCGGACAATCCGGTGGACCATGAGACGAACGGTAACATGAAAGAGGCTCTGGACATATTAAAGGACATCCCGTTTGTCGTGGTCGGGGTAGACCGGCTGGATTACACCAAGGGGATCCTGGAGCGGCTCGGCGCCATCGATGAGTTCCTTGAGAAGTATCCCGCGTACCGCAACAAAGTCGTATTCGTGCAGATTTCAGCACCCAGCCGCTCGAAAATCCCCAGGTACAAGGAATTCGAGAAGGAAGTGGAGGAGGAAGTGGGCAGGATCAACAAAAAGTATCAGACGAAAGGCTACCGCCCGATCCTTTTCCTTAAGCGCCACCACAGCCATAAGGAAATCAACGCGCTCTATAGGCGTGCCAATGTTTGCCTGGTTACCTCGCTCCATGACGGCATGAATCTTGTTGCCAAGGAGTACATCGCCTCCCGCGAGGACGAGCAGGGTGTTCTCGTCCTCTCCCAGTTTGCCGGTGCCTCGAGGGAACTCAAGGATGCCCTCATCGTCAATCCCTACAATATCGAGCAGGTCGCCGATTCGATCAAGGAAGCGCTTGAAATGCTGCATTCGGAACAAACCCGCCGCATGAGGAAAATGCGTGCGATCGTCGAGAACTACAATGTGTACCGGTGGTCCGCCGAGCTCCTTCGGACGCTTATTAACCTCGTGTAATGAACCAGTTATTTTCGCATCCTGACGTCATCGAAGCATTGGTAGCAAGTCCGAAGCTTGCGGCATTCTTCGATTTCGACGGGACGCTTGTCCCGATTGCGGATGCACCGGATCATATCGTCGTATCTCCCAAAATCCCTTCCCTCCTTACCCGGCTTTCCCGTAAGAAAGGGAGGACTGTGGGGATCGTGAGCGGCAGGAGTATTGCTGACCTTACCTCCTATCTTCACCTGCCCAATAGCATACGCGTTGCAGGCAACCACGGCCTGGAGTGGGTGATTGACGGCACGTATCACACCGTGCCGTTGCCCGGAACCTATATCCCGTCGCTTAGGGCGCTATATGACCGGCTCACAAGCCTGGCAGGGGGTGTTGCCGGCGCATCGGCCGAATGGAAGGAGCTGACCGTAAGCTGCCATCTCCGGCAGGTGGCACCCGATGCCATAGACGCGCTGAGGACGCGCATCCTGCAGGAGATCCGTTCGTCCAATGCGGACGGTATTTTTTCGGTGATTGATGGGTTGCGGGACGTCGACGTACGCCCGGCGGTGTCCTGGACGAAGGCCGACGCCTTGCGCCAGTTTTTCGTTTCACCCGGAACGGACGATCATTCAACGCTTCTCTATGTCGGCGATGACGTAACGGATGAGGACGTTTTCGCCGTTTTTCCCGGTGCGGTTACCGTGCACGTCGGCACCCAGGACAGCAAGGCCAAGTTCCGTCTTCGGGACGTGGATGACGTCATCAGCTTGTTAGGCAGGCTCACCTAGAGTGTTAGCCGGATGCGGTAGACGGGTGCGTCCGTTGCCCCGAAGTCGTATTTATATCGCTCACCGCCCTGCAGGAAATTGACGGACGTGAGCGATTGCCCGATTGCCCATTCGATAAGCTTCGCTTTGAGATACCAGCCGGACCCTTCGATTTCGGGAGTGTACCCCGAGTTATAAAGAAGCAGGGAGCCGCCGGCGTAAAACATGAGCGTCGTCGCAACGCTATCACCGTCAACGGTGAGTGTTGCCTGCCGGATCATGTCGGGCACGGTAGTGGGGAGCGAAGTAAAGAATTTTTCCATCGGGGGAGTCAGGAATACGTGTTTTTCGTCGTTTCGTTTCATGAGGCTGATAAGAAGGGATATGTCGGGATCGGTCCGCACGGCAAATCCGGATGACGGATGTGCCTCCTCGAAGCGACGGATCTTCCGTTTGATTTCGTGCCGTTCTTTTCTACCAAGCGATTGCAGATAGGCGTCAAACGTATCCGGGAGGGTGAGTATGGGTGTCGTGTCTTCTTCGGAAATTTCGGCGGCATCGACGGACGCAAAGAACGCGTGTGTTGCGGACACTTCCGGAACGTTCCGCAGGAGTAGCTCGGTTGCTCCGGCGTTCCTAAGATCGGTGAGTGCGCGTTCCCAGTGGGAGATTTTTACGTCGCCAAGCGCGTCAAGATAATCCGCAATTTCCTCGCCGCCGGTGAAGTGGGCGGTCGTCCCAAGGATGGAAAGCGGCAGGATCGTTTTTGTAGCGGGATCGGCGAGTATGCAGAGCTTTTCTCCCTGCCCGAAATATTCGTACCACGTTTTGTGCCAGGCGTAGCGTTGGAATGGCAGTGCCGCTTGCTCCTTGGCAACGGCGCCGTCCCAAATTGTTTGTAGCCGGTCGTCAAATTGTGTGAAGCGCACCATAGGGTATAGTATACTTCAAACTATGAAGCGGGTTGTTTTCTGTATCATAGCGCACCCCGATGACGAGGCATTCGGCCCGTCGGGTACGCTGGCGCTCCTTTCTAAGACGGAGGACGTGCACGTTATCTGCGTGACCGACGGCGCGTCCGACCCCCGGTTCCATCCGATCGGCGGCAAAACGCTTGCGGCGATTCGGAAGGAGGAACTTGAAAATTCCGCCCGGGCGCTGGGGGTAGCAAAGGTACACTTTCTGCATTACCAGGACGGGACTCTTTCAAATAACCTGTACCATGGGGTTGCGGATAAACTCGCAAAACTCGTCAAACGGTATAACCCGTCCCTTCTTATTACCTTCGATCTCAATGGCGGTTCCGGGC
>CAZHOQ010000060.1:0-8186 GCA_964533995.1 uncultured Gammaproteobacteria bacterium | reverse complement strand
ATCGCAAGATCCGTCGTCTGCGCGCCGAGCGATACCAGGAGGGCTGCGTTCTTGATTGTGGCAACGGAGCGCGAGAGGGCCCGTGCCGTTGCGATAATCTCGGTTTCTGCAGCAACGGGAATAAGTTCCGCCATCTCGATAATGGAGAGGTATTTGTCGAGCAGGTTCTTGGGCGCTGCAACCAATAAGACATCCATCTTCTTGGTGCCGGTTTCCTTGGCGTCGCGCAAAACGGAGTAGTCCAAATTCACCTGGTCAAGGGGGAGGGGAATGTATTGCTCCGCCTCCCAACTGATGGCGGAAGCAAGCTCCCGCTGGGACAATGCCGGCACCTCGATGACACGCGTAAATACCTGCGATTCGGGAAGCGCAAAAGCCACGGAATTACTCTTGACACCCGTCTCTTTCATGAGCGTCCGGATGGCAACCGCAATTGCCTGATGGTCGGCTTCAAGGGTAGACTGGAGTGCCTTCGGAGGGGTCGGTATGGATCCTGCGGCAAGAAGCGTCCGGTCGTTTCCCGAGCCTCCTATTTCGATAAGCTTAATGCTATGCGAGCCGATGTCTAAACCGAGCAGGGATTTCATAGGCAGAGTTATTTTCCGAAAGACGACTGGCTGTGTATCACTGAATCAAAAATCGTAAGCGGTGCCCTATATTGCTGGTAGACGACGACTTTCCTCGAGACACCCGTTTGGGTCGCGCCGACGGATTCGATTTGGTTGCCTTGTTTCGGCAGGCTCGCACCCCCGCCGTCAATAGCAATCGTCGCATCACCGTATTCCGGGCGTATCCTCATGGATAACAGCGTATCGCTGGCGGCACCGGATAGCGTCAGTCCCAGTGTTGCGAAATTGACCGTCCGTGCGTAATACCCCAACCCGCACCCGTTGGTAGTGATTCCCGCCGTATCGAAGTTATTCCCCCGCGGGGTGGGATCGACCGCCAATCGCGCAACGTGATAGGTGCCGTCCGTACCTTCCCGGTACAGAACGGAAATGACAAGGGCAGGGGGCCCTGCTTCCTGGCTCCAACAAATGCCGATCGTGTTGGTCGTATAGACCGGTGTCTCATCAAGCGTCCCGTCAGTATTGTGGTTAACAAGCCACACCGTCTCCGTAACGCCTTCCGGCGTCTTGTTCGGTAGTTTGTAAATGCCTGAAGCGCCTCCGATAGTGCTCACGGAAACATCGTAGGTCACTCCCGAGGTCAGTGTCTGCGGCCCGGATGTGCCGGAACCCGATTTCAGCGCCTGTTCGATACCGGCTTCCGCCGCGTTGAATGCCCGTGTTGACTCCTCCAACTGGTTACTCATGGAGATATCGAGTGTTGCCCGTCCGATAAGGGAGAGTGCAATGGTGGTCGCAACCGTCAATACAAGCAGGGTAATGAGAAGCACCTGGCCCGATATGTGCCGCCGGTGAGGAAGGGTTGTCTTCATACTCTTTTCATTGTTATATATTTGGCATTGCTTGACAAGGGCAAACGGCCTGCCGCTTATTCGGATGTGTTCCGGGTCGTTGCGGACGTTTGGAACGACTCGCTAACCTCCTCAAACGCGGCTTCCGCCGCTCCGGCCTGTGCTAACTGGAATGTGATTGAAACGGACACCGGAATGCCGACCCCGCCCGTGCAGGCAAACGCAAGTGTGCTTGTGCCGCAATCGGTCCCGCCTAATGTCGTATTATCCGCCGTCAGATACTTCGTGCCCGAGGCGCTCGTTGATGCAATCCGGGTGGTTGTACCGGTAAGCGCACACCCGAATGTCGTAACTCCGTCATCCGGATTCGTAACAATCACGGACTGGGAAGTCGGGCAGGTGACGCTTTTGGCGCTTTGGATCATGCGTACCATGGTTTCTGTGGCTATCTCGCCATTCTGCTTCATGTCCTTGAGTAATTCGGTTTTCGTATTCGTCCGCAGTGTCACGATGAAGACCTGGCTCAATACGACGGAAATGATCGCGATGACTCCGACGGAAATCAACATTTCAAGGAGCGTAAATCCTTCGTTCGGATGGGTTTTCATATCATTATCTCCATTGGGTAAAATTCGTTTCAAGATTCACGGTCGAAATGGAGTTTCTTTGCCCCCAGTTCACCGTGACTGCAACCGTCATTACGGGATCATTCCAGGTAAAGTCGACTTTCCGCCAAAACGTACTGCCTGCTTCAATGGGGCACTCCCCGGATCCGGAGTCTGCCGACCATACGCCGGAACCGTTGAGGCACCAGGATGCGCTTCCCGCCCCGCTATATGCCAGGAAATCCGTCCACGGGGAAGAATCCCGGAGCGCGCGTGCAAGTTCGATACCTTCCTGTGCGTATTTCACGCCTTTGCTCCGGAACCTGCTTGTTTCCGAAAACCGCAGGGAAGCGGTGACGGCAGATATCAGTGCCATGACGACGATGCCGACGACTCCGACGGCGATAACAAGTTCGACGAGCGTCTGGCCGCGTATGAATACGTTACGCTTCATTGGAACCCTTCTTCATTTACCTGCGCATTTGTCGACACTGTTAGACCGTAGATTTCCGTACCGTTCGTCAGGGTTATCGTTTGGTCGGTCGTACTGCTTAAGACCGACTGCGTACGGAACGTAAAGTTAACGGGAGCGGCCTGGAAGGTGATAGTCGCGGGTAGGGCAAACGTATCAGTCGATCCGACCAGCCCCTCCGGATCGCATTCCGCGCGTGCCGTGTAGCTACCGGTGCTGAAGGTGACCCTGATGCCGACATACGTCGTACACCCGGAAGAGGGCTTCATCGCGGATATGGATTTCGTTTGGATGAGACGAAGATTGGTCTTCAGCGTCAATGCTGCCTGCTTCAAACGTTCACGGCGGTTGAAACGCGAAAAGCTCGCAATCCCCATCGCGAGGACCGTGATGAATATGGTCACGACAATCAGTAATTCTACCAGCGTAAACCCGCGTTTCATGGCTGCCTCAACCCGTAGTTTTGCCCTGTGTACGGCGTACACGTGTCGGACGGATCCTCGGCCTCGAGAAGCGTGCTAATGCAGTATCCGTAATAACTGCTCCCCGAAAGATTCGTCGCCTGGTACATGTAGCTTTGTGCCGATTTCGGATCCCGGGGAACGACGGAAATATAGGAAGAAACAAGGTAAGGCGTTAATCCGGCGGTCGCATCGGTTGCGCTCGATGCAATGACCCAAGCGCCGGCGCCCGCTGCCGGATAATATCCGTTGTCCGCCCGATACATCTCGAGTGCGGCGCGTATCTGCTCTACGTCGCCTTTCCGTTTCGTATCACGGGATTGCTTGTTCACCGTCGCATAGGAAGCCACCCCGATCGCGACAAGAATCGCAACGATGGATATGCTGATCAGAAGCTCCATGAGGGAAAAACCCTGTTTCATAATAACCGCTGCCAAAAGTCAGCAATGACGCGTCCCCATGCCCATGCCACCCACATGCCGATAAGCAAAAACGGCCCGAATGCGATGCGCGACTTCATGTGGGCACGCCGTCCAATCATCAGTATGACACCGGCAATAGCCCCGGTCAAGAAACTTACGTAAAAGGCGATAATGGCACCGGGATGTCCCAGTAACAATCCCATGATGACGGACAATTTGACATCCCCGAATCCCAAGCCCCGTCCGCGGGTTATAAACCAGAGCGTCAGGAAGAATAAACCGGAAATCGTTGCGGGAACGACGTGTGAAAGGAGGACGCCGCTTCCTCCGGACCCGAGGAGGACAATTACGGCGCCAAGCATAAGGATGAGCAGGCTGTCCGGAATAATCTGATGATGCATGTCGATACCAAAAATAGCCAGGGTGGCAATCCAGAGCGCCGCAAGAGCGAGAAACTGTACCATATCCCCGTTCGTCGCGACGAACGCCCCGACGAATCCAAGCGCCGTAAGAAGCTCGACAACCGGATACTCCCACGGTATGGGCTTCTTGCACCGCATGCATTTACCGGCGATCACGAGATAGGAAACAAGGGGGATCAGTTCAAACCACCGGAGCGGTTTCTTGCAATGGTCGCAGTGCGACGGTTTCCAAATAATCGATTCCCCGCGGGGAATCCGGTCGATTAAGACGTTCGTGAACGATCCGAACACCAATCCGAACGCCGCAACAATGACTTCACGCATATGGCTAGTATCCGTTAACCCCATGCACAATTCAATGGGCTCTCCCTTGCCGGAGAAGTAACGACCAAGTAGACTCAAGTGGTCATGAAAAACTGGATCATTTCGGACCGGAGCGCACTGTTGGGCATACTGCTATTCATATGCGTGTATTTTGCCCGGCTCTTTACGCCCGCGGCCCAACTCATCGTTACCCCTGACTTTGGCAGAAGCGATGCCTGGCATTTTTCCTATCCCACGAAATTTGCCTTATCGGAATCACTTAGGAATAATTCGCTTCCGGTATGGAGGAGTGACATGGGCGACGGCTTTCCCGTGTTTGCCGAGGGACAGACCGGCGCGTTGTTCCTGCCTAATCTCATTTTATTCAAAATCCTTCCGCCCGTGACCGCATACAACGCAGCACACGTGTTTGCCCTGCTCACGCTTGCTATCGGCATGTATGCGCTTGCCCGTACGCTTGGACTGGGACCGGCATCAAGCGTATTTGCCGCAATCACCGTTTCATTCTCCGGCCTTTCCGTTACCAACCTCACGCATATCGCCCTGCTGCAGGGGATGAGCCTCATACCGGCGATCATCACTCTGTCTATCCTTACCGTACGAAGGCGTGCGCGCCCATGGGGGGCTTTGCTTTCCCTGATACTTACCCAGCAGATATTTGCGGGATTTCCCCAATCGGTGCTACTTGCGGGACTGATCGCGTCGGTATTCGTGCTTTATGAGCTTTATCGTAGCCGGTCCCTCACGCAGGGAGTCGGGTGGATTTTCTGGATTGTCCTGGGGCTAATCGGGGGGGCGGCACAACTTCTGCCATCGTATGAGTTTTTGCAGCAAATAACGGACCCTGGAGGCTTCAGCCAGTCCAACGCGACGGCATACTCCATGCCGATAGCCCACATTACCAGTTTCTTTTTGCCGTTTCCCTTTGGCAATCCGAAACTGGGCACATACCCGCCGTTTTACCGGTTCGACGGCAGTATTTTCTGGGAGAATACCGCGTATATCGGGATTATTCCGGCGGTACTTTTTGTGGCAAGCCTTTCATTTGTCAAAAAAAATCCGCTGATTTCATTCCTTTGGCTCGTTGCGTCCGCATCGGTTATTCTTGCCACCGGAAAATATTCGCCCGCTTATGTGCTGTTTTCCTTCTGGCCGCTTAACCTTTTCCGCGTTCCCTCGCGGTTCCTGTGGCTTTCGGTCATCGCCGTAACCCTTGCTTCGGGTGTCGCACTCGACCGTCTTCACAATCGCCTCCGTATCCCGCTTGTCATCGTGCACGGGTTTCTCATCGCATCCGCGTTTTTCACCTATCATCTCCTTGAGCCGGCGGACGTTTGGACAAGCAAACCGGACCTGGCAAACGAAATTGCAGGAAGGACCGTAACGATCGGGGAGGGGAAAACGTATAACGACGTGATGACCGGGAAGGGCTGGACCGACCCGCTGCCGTACCGCTTTCTAAAAAACGGCCTATCGCAAAACAGCAATATTTTGTGGGGCATTTCAAACCATTACGCGTACGCCGGAAGGCAACTCCAGCGACCGGGAATTGTTAATAGCTTACTTTCCGAGACCATACAGCTCGGGGAATCGGCAGCGACGATATCCGCAACAAAGTTCCTTGATATGTCATCGGTTACGGACATCCTATCCTATCGCCCCGTTGACGGGGATGCCATAGAGTACGTTTCGGAACGGACGGACGGAACCCGGACTATCTACCACTACAGGAATCCCGGCGCATTGCCGCGCGCGCGCTTCGTCTATGATGCCCGTACGGCTGCGACGGTTCGGGAAGCGGTCACGACTTTGCGGAGCGCTGACTTTGACCCGGAAACGTCGGCACTTTTGGAAGCGCACCAGAACGCGCCGGTACGGTTTTCCGGATCCGCACAAAACCGCATTTCGTGGACACGCAATACGCATACGGAAATCGGTCTTCAAGTATTCACCGAAAAACCGGGGCTTCTTATTCTTGCCGATACGTATTACCCGGGATGGGAGGCGGCGGTTGACGGGATCACCACCCCGATCTATGCGACTAATCTGACGCAGCGGGGTATTTTCGTGCCTTCCGGCACCCATGCGGTAACCTTTGTGTTCCGGCCGGCATCGGTCGCCCGGGGGATACGTATTTCTGCAACCGTCATGATCCTCACAGTGATTCTAGGCGCTGTTCCCCCCGTTGCCGCTGCCGTTCGTACTCGGAAAAAAGCGAGGCGGCGCGCGTTGCGTCCTTAATGCAGTCGCGGTACAACACGGCTTCGTACAGCAAAAATTGCGCGTTGCCGCTGTTGTCGTGCTCCTTGGCAGCCTCCAATGAATCTTTTGCCTCCGCGCACATGCCAAGACCGATTTCGCTGATCCCTGAAAAAAGATACGCGTCCGACTCGTTAGTATCGCTTCCGTAGGATAACGCCCCGAGAAACTGCTCCCTTGCCTCGCGCTGTTTGCCCGCTTTAAGGAGCGTTTTCCCGTAAGCGATCCGGGATGACGCATACACGTCCCGTACGTCGGAAAGCAGGAGATGGTTAAACCGCGAAAGGACGCCGCTTCCCGGCTCCTGATAGCGCGACCAAAGCCCGTTATTTCGCGCCATAAGATCATCGACCCCCGGAAGTCCGGATTCGGGCGTCAGACGATAGAGGAGTCCGGTTGGCACCCAGTACTGCCCGGCCGAAACGGGGATTTGGGAATTGCTGTAGATGCCATACCCTGCCTGCCCCAGGAGAAATTCGCGAATAAAATCCGTACCCGTCCCGTCGGGATAGAAAAGTCCCGGAAATGCCCCTTTCATGGTTTCGGTGTATTCAGGGCTTCCGAGACGGCTTCCCTGCAAGACGATGGTATGCGGCGCGACTCCCAATACGTACCGGACGTACTGGCTCGTGAACAACGCGGTATCGCCGTAAAGAAGTAGGATGCTTTTTCCATCCGCCGAACCTACGATGTCGCGTCCGAGCCGTTCCGCCGTGCGGTCCTCCCCAAACCCCCAGAACCGGTAGAGGGTTATACCAACCATTGTCAGGGGATACAAAAAAAGCACCAGGGCGGCGCCTACCGAAACAACCGGCACAAGGGACGTAAAACGTACGACCCGCCGCATTGGCTTTGACAGATACGTGAGGACGGCATGGAACCCGATACCGATGACGACGGCAAAAATCGTTTCGGAAAAAACGAGAAACTGTTCGAACGTCCCGATGGTAAACCTGCTTACGATCGGAAAACTTGCATAAAAGTAGAGGACCGGCCCGAACAGCACCGATGACAGGAGAAAAAGCCAAAAGGCAGCCCGTTTTCTTTGGTATAGGAAATGGAACCCAAAGGCAAGGAGCAGTAACCCGGCTGCCGTAAGGTCAGCACCCAAAAGCTGGATATACGCCTTGATTCCTAAGAATCGTTGGACGGGTATTTCACCTAACCCAACGTTACCCTGAAACGACCCGTAATCGGTGAGCATGAAAAGCCGCACGAATCGTGGGATGGTCGTTGCATGGTCCCAGTTTATGATGGAGCCCCCGCGCGCGGCCGTATAAACGTACAGGTAGGGAAGCAAGCCGATAAGAAGATACCCGATACTCCGTAATGCTACACTCCTGTTCACCGGGGGAATCCGGAAGCCTAACCGCGCACCCGCAATCCAACACACAAATACGAGCGGCAGGAATAGTACCGCATGGTGGTGAGACAATCCAAGACCCATGAGAAAGGCGGCGGCATAGAGATACATGGGTCGTTTGGATTCCTGCCAAAGCATGACGGCCACAAGGACGGAAAGGACTATGAGAGTTGCCAAAGCGTAAACCTCCTGAATGACTCCGTAGAGAAAAAACGCGTAATTTCCAAGCAAAACGAGTGCGGTAAACACCCCGGCCCACCTGCGCTTTGTTACATAAACGACAAGAAAATACGAAAGCCCGACCGTTAACGCCTGGGGAGCGGAAGACAACAACGATACCTGCCACGCAGCTTCTCCGAACGGCAAACGGGTTAATAGCCACCCCAAAAAGGTATACAGCGGATATCCTGACGGGTGCGGTACTCCGAACGTATACGC
>CAZHOQ010000059.1:0-8209 GCA_964533995.1 uncultured Gammaproteobacteria bacterium | reverse complement strand
AATGCACCCGGTCGTCAATGCGCGTGAGGCATTTGGTTTAACAGATATCGGAGAAATCGGGGAGGCGGTGCAGTCGCCCGAATTTGAGAAAATGTTGCGAAATTTTGCCGTCCGGTACGTTGTCGTGCCTGACGACTTCACGGAGGAAATATTCTTAAAGGACCGCATTAGGGAAGATTCGATTCGCGATTCCCTGATTCGGAAGCTCGATACGGTTCCGTACCTTAAGAAATATGAAACGTTCCAGGGGTTGATTGTATACGAATTCCGGGATTTCACCGGGCATATTTTTACCGAGGTCAACCCGCATGCGTATCAGATATATCCGTATAGGAAGATTTCCCCGGTGCACTATGACGTCGACGTCACGGAGGTTGGAAGGCCGCTTCGCGTGGTGTTTTCGGAACGGTACGATCCTGCATGGGTGCTTTGGGACGGAGGAAAGGCAATAAAAAGCAAGAGAACCCCGGAGGGCATGAACAGCTTCCTCTTGGATACGGACATAACGGGTCAGGTGACGATTTATCATACTAACCAACGATGGCTTGAAATCGGATATATCATCACACTTGCTTCGTTCGGTGCGCTTATCGTCTGGACAGTGGCGGGGGTCACCCGGCGGAGGAATTTGCCCGGCATACTGCCATATATCACGCTCGGTATCGTGACCTACGGATTTTTCCGCATCGTCCCATCCGCTGTGTTTACGAATGTGTTTGTGTCACAGACCGACCAGTTGAGAAATGTACAGAAGTCGATCATGGACAAGGTGCTGAATAATGAAGGCCGGCGGTTATTTATGAATACCGCAGGAAATGACGTGATAACGTTTCCGTCCGGGGCTACCCGCGCGTGCATTTCATCCATCCGGCTGGATGTCTCCGAGCATCGGTGCCTACGTCAGATACCATCATGCAACCTTAGTTACGGAACCGAACAAAGGAGCAATCGCGGGCAAATAGGTATCGTAGGGGACTCGATTTCCATTATTCACGGATCACTAAACTATACGCGCCTGTTGTCGGGCCGGTTAGGGAGCAATCTCATAAATAAATCGGTATACGGGGCTACCGTGACGGACGTGGAGAATCATTTTTCCGCCAAGACTTTGGATGTAACGGATTTGACTGGACCAGGACCTGACCTGCTCGTCATATTTTTGGGAACAAACGACCTGAGCGCGTCAGTGAACTCAACAGAGTTCGTCAATAACTATTCCCAACTCCTCTCCCGAATCAGAAAGCGGGGATTTTCCCGACCGTTGCTGCTGGTCGGATTATTGAAGCGATCGGATTTTAGCCGCGAAGCGGTGCGGACATTCAGCCAAAACATCCGGAAGGTAGCCCGTGAAAGCGGGGCCTATTATATCGACCCGTATGATTTTTTAGACCTGAATGATATTCCGGACGGAATTCATCCGGCAATGCTAAGTCAGCGGGCGCTCGCGGACAGATTTTTCTCCTGTCTGCGTCTAATGCCGGCACGAATATAGTCCACGGAAATATTACGGGAGAATAATGAACTTTCGCATCATACTGAATGCAACCGGCATCATTTTATTCAGCGCCTATCTTGCGTTGCGCCCGTCGTACAGGAATATTCTTCCTGACCCGAATATTTGGAAATCCCATGAGTGGCAGATTGTCCGTAATCCCTTCGATCGTAGTTTCGTGTGGATCTCGAGGTACGGAGGAAGCGAAATGAGATTTTCAATACAAAATAGCCGTTCGATCACTATGCGGGTAGGCAGTTCCAACTACGCATTCGATCAGGGGATCACGGTTTCCGTAGGGAGTCATCTATATGAACTGGAAACCCCGGATATTTCCGCGAAGACATTGCATATCGATATCGACAATAAGGATGTCAGCCGAAGACTTCCCGTAATTATCCGGCATCATTGCGCCGGATCCACTCACCCGTGTGACTTGTCGGTGAAGAGTATCGCTGTCGATCCCGGAGCCTACGTCGCTCCGCCGGATGTCGTACCTGGACAAACGATAGCCTTTCTCGGAGATTCCATCAGTGTCGGATTTGCCCAAGAGAACTATACATATCTGGTAGCGGATCGGTTGGATATGCACCTGCATAACGCCAGCGTTTTCGGTTCGAGGACCGGATATGCTAAGGGCTGGGATTCCGCCCTGAACCGCTATGCAAAAGACATCGTTTCGTTTTCGCCCGACATTGTCATCGTTGCGCTCGGTACGAATGACTTGAGCGATCGGACTGATGTTTCGGTATTCCGTGAGGAATACGACAGAATAATTTATGGTATCAAATCCGGGTTGCCAGACAGCGAAATATTAGTACTCGGCATATTCAGGCGAGGCCAGGCTCCCATGAGTAGAATCCGTGAATTCAGCGAAGCGATTCGGGCCACTGCAAAAAAACATGCAGTTGCCTATGTGGATCCGTATAACTGGTTGTCCGATGATGATCTGCTGGATTTTGTCCATCCGAGGAAAGAAGCGCAACAAAAAATTGCCGACCGGCTCGTGCCCGTCGTTCGGGAAATATCGGCAAAAGCCAACTGAGACATGCATAAAGGTTCAATACGCGAAAAATTTATACGCAGTAACTGGATTCTCGCAGGTGTTTTCCTTGCGGTATTTTCCCTTGTTTCCTATGCGTTGTTTAACCGTCTCGGGGCCTTCGGCTGCGGCGACGAATGCATCAATTATGCTGCCGGATACTTTCTCAACCAGGGAAAGTCGCTTTATCGGGAAATATTTTTTAATCACCAGCCCGGCTTGGCGTATCTAAGTGCGGTTATCCAGTCGCTCGTAAAGCCCGCAGGATTGTATTCGTTGGTCCTTTCCCACCGTGCAATCGTGATGGCCTTTTCGCTTGTCTCGGGCGTCCTGCTCATTATCCGGTTCGGTGTCCCGGCGTTGTTGTTCCTGATACTTTACGAAGTAACGAAATATTATTTTTACGGATACCAATTTATCGGCGAAGCGTTTGCGGTTTACCCCCTGGTTTTTTTAATTAATCTTCTCTGGGACGGATGGCTGGGCAGACGGACATCCCGGTTTGACGGCTTGCTTTTGGCAGCCGCAACCGCAACGGTTTTTTATGTCCGGGAGCCGTATGTTCCCGTAGCTTTTATTATGTTCGCAGGCGTCTTGTGGCAGTACCGGCGCGTACGCGGATTTGTGGCGGCATCGCTTGCCGGATTTGGTCTTTTGACGGCTCCGATGGCCTTGCTTCCCCTTCGTCCGTATTACGAACAGGTCGTCGTTTCTAACCTGCCCGCGGCAACCGGGGGAGCAGGCGCGTTGGGAGCAACACAACTGCTGCGGTCGATGGCGTACCCGCTGCTTCTTTTTGTGTCGGGGAGCTGGACGTTTATTCGCTTGATCGAGATAGGATTAGCGACAGTATTCTGGGCCGGCTCGATTCTGCTTCTCCGAAAGGCTCCGATCGCGGTAGTCGGAACCATGGTCATCCTCGGGATTGCGGCTGTCAGGGTGGAACCGCCGGGCAGGATGTTTTATGAGGCGTTTCATATGCTGCCGTGGTATGGGCTTTTCGTGGGGGCGGCGGCACGGATCCTGACGGTGGTACAAAACCGATTGGCAAGGCGGGTGCTTACCTTGGGATTTCTTTTGGTTACCGCATTCGCATGGGTTTCGCCGCAGTCTTTTCTTCGGGAACGGGTCGACCGGATGGGCGAGTTTGAGACGCAGTACACAAAATATACGTACTACTCCGAGGCGATCCGTGCGGTGTCCGGTCCTTCGCACACGCTGTTTTTGGATATGTGGGACGACGTGATCTACTGGGAGGCAAAGCGGCCGTCCGCATACCCCCTGAGTCTCTATATTCCGGTCGCCTCACTCTTCCCCGAATACCGGAAGCTTCGTGCCGACATGTTTTTACACGCGCCTCCCGACCTTTACTACAGCTGTCCGGCTCTGGCCGGTCCGTTAAACTCGTTGCCCGAGGATCGGAAAGGCGAGTACGTGCAGCTATTTAGCGGGGGAAAGCCGGGTTGTCTATATCTAAAAAAGTCCCTCGTTACTCAATTGTCGGACGCGCAGAAAGGCTGGCTCACCGCACATGACTTCTCCCTTCCGGGGGAGCCGCCTGTGATACAATGAGCCTATGAACGAGCCTAAAACCGCAGTCGTAACCGGGGGAGCAGGATTTATCGGCAGTCACCTTGTGGATGCGCTTCTTCTGAAGGGATACAGGGTTTTTGCGATAGACAACCTGGTAACCGGAAACGAACGCAATTTTGACGGGGCTTCTAGGAATCCGAATTTCACCTTCATCCGTCACGACGTAACCCGTGACCTTCCGGTTGTCGGCCGCATTGATTTTCTCTATCATCTTGCCTCCCCGGCATCGGTTCCCGATTACCAGAAATACGCGGAGGAGACGGCGCTCGTCAATTCCATTGGAACAAGGGAGATGCTTAAGGTGGCAAAGGCGCACCGCGCGAAGTTCCTTTTTACTTCGACATCCGAAGTGTACGGCGATCCAAAAGAGCATCCGCAGAAGGAAACCTATTGGGGGAACGTAAACCCCAACGGGCTTCGCGCCTGTTATGACGAGTCCAAGCGGTTTGGCGAGATGATGACAGAGTTGTATGTGAGAAGCCACGGCGTTGACGCACGGATCGCCCGGATATTCAACACGTACGGCCCGCGCATGCGTCCGACCGACGGGAGGGTCGTATCCAATTTCGCAACGCAAGCCATTTCCGGCAAGCCGATGACCGTGTACGGGGACGGCTCACAGACGCGGTCGTTTTGTTTCGTCAGCGACATGGTGTCGGGGCTTATTACGCTTATGGAAGCGGATGGGACCCGGGGAGAAGTCGTCAACATCGGCAACCCCGAGGAGTATACGATGCTACAGTTTGCCCAAAAGATTAAGTCGATGACCGGGTCTGCCTCGGAAATCGTACATGCGGCGCTGCCCGTGGACGATCCGGAGAAGCGCCGGCCCGACATTTCGAAAGCCAAATCGCTTTTGGGGTGGACGCCCACGGTATCCGTTGACGAAGGACTCAAGCAAACGATTGAATATTACAAGAGTCTCTAAATGGCCATGAAGCCGCAGGATGCCATATTTCTCCTGGTTTTTGTGGGATTGCTTTTCCTACGCAAGCCGAGGGTTTTCGTGTGGTTTGGCCTGGGTTCCTTGGTGCTTGCGATTCCGCTTTTTGCGACCTGGACGTTTTTTACGGCCGAACGGCTCACATGGTACGCCGCCGCGTTCATACTCGCCTTCATTCTCATTTCCCTCATAAAGCCCCATACGGTACAATAAGCCGTATGAAGATCCTCGTAACCGGGGGGGCCGGGTATATCGGCAGCCATATGACGCGGATGCTCGTTGCCCGCGGACACACCCCAATCGTGCTGGATTCCATGGAGTACGGGCACGCGGAAGCGCTTCCCAACGGGGTGAAGCTAGTCACCGGGAGCGTTGGCGACCAGCAAACCGTCGAACGGCTCCTGGGGGAGCATGAAATAACCGGCGTTCTGCATTTTGCGGGCTACATCCGCGTTGAGGAGTCCATAAAACACCCGGTCAAGTATATGGAAAACAACCTGATTGCGCCGGTTGCCCTGTTGGAGGCGATGAAGTCTGCCGGTATCAAATCCATCATATTTTCTTCAACGGCGGCCGTATACGGCAATCCGCAAACGCCTCTCATTTCGGAAGATCATCCGAAAAATCCGATTTCCCCGTACGGTTTATCGAAATGGGCATTCGAAGAGCTTTTGCGGGTCTATGACCGTTCAAGTAGCATAAAAAGCATTGCCCTCCGGTATTTTAATGCCGCCGGGGCTTCCTTTGACGGAAACTACGGGGAAATGCACGCGGATGAATCGCATCTTATTCCGCTTGCGTGTGCCGCTGCACTGGGGCGACGGAAAGACTTTGCCATGTACGGCACGGATTACGCGACTCCGGACGGGACCGCCGTCCGTGACTACATCCATGTTGAGGATTTATGCGAGGCGCATATTCTTGCCCTTGAGGCACTGCACCGTGGCCACGAAAGCCAGGTGTATAACGTCGGCACGGGCGTAGGCGTCAGTGTTGCCGAAGTCGTCTCGGCAATCCGGACAGAGATCGGTGCGGACTTCCCGGTAACGTCGCGCGGCAGGAGAAGCGGTGACCCGGCAGTGCTTGTCGCTAATCCCAACAGGCTCATGAATGAGTTCGGCTGGTCGCCCAAGTATTCCGGTATCGGAGACATCGTCAAATCAGCGCTTTCCTGGCACAAGAGCCATCCGGAAGGGTACAAGACATGACCATCGGTATCGACATAAGTCAGATCGCCTTCGAAGGATCCGGGGTCGGGGCGTATGTCCGGAACATGGTAGCCGCCCTTGTGCGCACGTACCCTGAGCACTCGTTCGTTCTTTTCGGATCGTCCCTGCGGAAGCGCCGCGTATTTTCCGAATTTGTCAAAACGCTGGAACGCCCGGTGAAGCTTGTCGTCTTGCCGCTGCCGCCTACGGTTCTTGAGATGATGTGGAACCGTCTGCACATCGTTCCGGTCGAATGGCTAACCGGGAAGCTTGACGTATTTTGGAGCAGCGATTGGACGCAGCCGCCGCTTCGTTCCTGCGTCGGGGTGACGACGATTCACGACCTAAGCATCCTTCGCTACCCCGAGGAATCTTCAAACCGCGCGTCTCTTGACGCGGGGAGCGCACGGATTGTCGCCAATATCGTCGCAACGCAAAAACGAAGACTCGCCCGGGCAGGGAAAGCGTGTTCCGTATTCTTTTGTGACTCTGAGGCGACGCGAGAGGATGCCCGCGCGTTGCTTGGCATACCCGAAAAGAAACTTGTCGTCGTGTACCCGGGATACGGAAAGGCGGCGTCATGATTCTGGCAATCGACGGATACGAAGCGAACGCGGGCGGGCGGGTGGGAGTTGGACGGTATGCGTTTGAGCTTCTCACAAGGATGGCCAGGATGGTCGAGGCGGGAAGCGCCCCGTTTTCTTCAGTGCGGGTGTATGTTCCCCAAGGTGTTTCGTCCCATATGCCCCCGGAGACGCAACATTGGCAGTACCGGCGCGTGGGGATTCGGCCGTTGTGGACGTTTCTCGGGCTTCCGTTTTCCCTGCTTACGGAAACACCGAAAGCGGACGTGGTTTTTTCTCCGACTCACTATGCGCCCCGGTTTATCGGAATTCCAAAAGTCATCGCCATCATGGACGTTTCCTATCTCCATTATCCCGAGCTTTTCCGGGCGTCGGATCTCCATAAATTAGTCAACTGGACGCGGGATTCGGTGCGCCGCGCCGCCAAAATTATTACCATAAGCCAGTTTAGTAAACGTGCTATAATTGAGGCATACCACGTGCGTGAAGATGACGTGGTTGTCGCATACCCGGCGTTGCCGGATTCCGTTGGAAATCATATGGGGGACACACCGGGCAAACCACTCATTTCCGGGCAATATATCCTATCCGTCGGTACGCTCCAGCCGCGCAAAAATTACGCGCGCCTTATCGAGGCATTCGGTCAGCTCAAAGATAAGGACGTAACCCTCGTCATCGTCGGGAAGAAAGGGTGGCTTTTTGACGAAATACTTGCCGCACCCGCGAAATTCGGCATTGCTGACCGTGTGAAATTTTTAGACTACGTCGGCGATGCCGAGCTGGGACGATTATATGACGGCGCGGTCGCATTTGCCCTCCCGAGTCTGTATGAGGGATTCGGCCTTCCCGTGCTCGAAGCGATGGCTCACGGCATCCCGGCCGTCGTAAGCCGGACTTCTAGCCTTCCTGAAATCGCCGGGGACGCGGGCATTTATGTGGATCCGGAACGTGTCGAAAGTATCGTTGAGGGTTTGGAAAAAGCGCTATCGGAAAAAGGCGACGAACGGAAAAAGCGGGTGAACCGGGGCAAGGCGCTTTCCAGGAATTTTCGGTGGGATACGGCAGCGGCAACAGTGATGGAAGCATTACAGTCGGTCTCAACGAAAGGATAATATGCGTGCAATTATCGATTTTTGGGTATATCTAGCAACGGTCGTCGGGACGATCCCGTCCCATACGGTGCGGCTTTTCCTGTACCGGAATTTTTTCCGCGTGAAAATCGGCAGGGATTCGTCCGTGCATTGGCGGGCGCAATTCAATAACCCGGCAGGTGTCGCCATCGGTCACAATACGATCATCGGAAACGACGCATTCCTGGACGGGCGTTTCAAACGGAAAGGCGAAAGT
>CAZHOQ010000058.1:0-8305 GCA_964533995.1 uncultured Gammaproteobacteria bacterium | reverse complement strand
GTTTCCCGTCAAACCGGCACGCCCGTCTCAACGAAACAGTATGATTTCGGCATGTTTATTGAGCGGATCGGCGACAAATCGTCGACAGGCGATACTGCCTGGCTCTACTTTATCAATGACACGTCAGCGACCGCCGCCGCGGACAGACAAGCGCTTCAGGATGGCGACGTCGTGTCGTGGCGGTATATGGAGCCATCACTATGACGCATGCGTATACGATTATCGGGCTCGTCATCGTCGGCATTGCCTCACGGCTATTGCCGCATCCGGCAAACGTCACCGCCGTGACGGGGGTTGCCATATTTGCGGGTGTGCGGTTGGGATTCATCCGCGGGATGGCGCTTTCCGCGCTCATTATGATATCGACCGATGCGGTGTTGGGATTCCATAGGGTAATGTGGGCCACATATGGGAGCCTGTTTTTCATTGCGGCCATTAGCGCCACCGTCATGCGATCCCGGTCCCTTCGCGTGCTTCCTATCGTATCGATTGCATCTTCCTTGCTGTTTTATCTCATAACGAATTTCGCGGTATGGAACGAAGGAGTGTTGTATCCTTTGACGTTTGCCGGGCTAGTGGAGTGTTATGTCGCCGGTTTGCCGTTTTTACGAAACAGTATCGTCGGTGATTTTCTCTATACCGGGATATTTTTCGGGGTTGACGCTTGGGTTTCGCGGATTGCCCGTGTCCGTTTTTCGTTTACGGAGTACCTATGGAAAAAATGATCACGCCTACCATAACCGCTGAGCGGTACAGAAAGTCGCGGGAGCGGGATTCGGGTACGCGAATAAATCCCGACCCGATGCGGCGGATCGATGAAATCATCCGTGACGCCAAAGAAGAAACACCCGTTTGGAAAGGCGACCATACCTTCAGTGTGGAGGCGGCTGCGTATTCGCTTTCTAACTTTCTGGAACCGGAAATCGCAAAGTCGCACCCTGACTGGAATCCTTCACAGATACGCGAGGCGGCCTTAGAACGGTTCGAGAAACGGCTAAGTCAGGACTTATCATACGAACGGCGCGAATCGGCTCACGAGGATTCCGCAGTCCGGTGGCGAATCGTCGAGACATCGCCGGGAGTGAAGGAGCTAGCGACGGAATACGGCAATGATCTCATTACCCTCAGGGAGCTATGGGACCATACCCGGGAGTTCGCCCAAGCTTCGGGCAATCCCCAGGCATATAACAAGGAGGAAGAGCGGGCGCAGCTATCCATGCAGGATGCGTTTATCGGTGGTACAACGGACGCGTTCGTCAGCGTGCTTTCCCATCCCGAAGCGGTTCGGTACGTGCAGGTATGGGAGCGGCAATCCGATGGCGAGGTCGTTTCCAAACAAATCGATCTTTCCGTGGGATTGGGAAGGGATTTAACCCATGGGGAAGCCGATGCCGTCGTTGATAAGCTTGCCAAGTATAGTAGCGGCAAAGCCGAAAGCGTAACAACAGACAAGACTTCATCGTACGCGCATTTTTTCATTGAGGGAGGGAAGATAGGGGAAAATGACATTCAAACGATCGCCATGGTTCAGCTGATGCACGAGGAATTCGTACGAAGCGAATCCCGAAGTCCGGCAGTCGTACTACGGGAATCCCGCCCGGGTGTGGCGGCGGATATCACGCGGATGGCGGCCGTGTCGTACCAGTATGTCCGTGAGGCGGTGGGCGGGAAAATACAAGCCCTGAGAGACGCAGTCTCGAAGGAACGGGTAACGGCAGTATTTGCCGGGCGTCCGGTCGGAGCAAAGAGCGAAACACAACGTTCTTCCGAACGACCGAAACCGCGCGATACGAAGAAGCAGGAGCATGCGCGTTCGGCTCCGCGGGAAAACACGGTCCGGTCGCTCGTTGCCGACGTTGTCATATCAAGAACCATTCTTTCAGTAGCTCCGTTGGTTCCATCGGGTGCACATGCCGCTTTGGCATGGTTTGAGTTGTCCAGCGCCGGCCAATCCTTACCGAAAGAAACAAAGAAGGTTCCGTCCGGACAACGGGTACGGACGCCGGAGCAGGTAACCTTCAATACGGTGGGCTCATTATCCGAGTTCGTCGCGGCGGTCAGAAGGAGGTTGGCAAAAATACCGGAAGAGAAGCGTAAGACGGTTTCCCGTGACAGACGTGAATCCCGTGCGCCACAACGTGAGCGCGTGCTGCGCCGCGTTCGTTTGAAACGCATTGAATTACCCAAGCGGGTTAATGTCAAACGTTCCGAGCGGCCCAGCGATGCCGGGCCCATGATCCTCCGTCTGCTGACGCTTATCGAGACGGTGAGAATGATAACCCGGACCGATACGCCCCAAATCGCGGGGAGCGGAAGTGTCGCGCTCCCGTCTGAGGGTTACAGGGAGGTGGTTTTGGCGCCGAAAATCAAGGAAACGCTCAAATTCCTCGAGCGATATGCCATCGCCCGCATTATATGGTTATTCGTATCGGCGGATCCGAAGAAGTACCCCGTTGCGGATGACGGAGCAGTCCGATCCGCCGGAGTCGGGAAGGATACATCAGAGCGTGAACGTTCGTCGGACCGGAATGCTGCTCCCTGGCTTCTTTTTGCCATCATATGGTACCTTTCACAGCTTCGGGAAGCCGGATTCGGCGCCTATGCGCAAGGCGCAGCCGCAACGACAAGCAATGCGGCTGCCGATGACGCCGCCGCATCACCCCAGGATGATGCGGTTCCCGTTTTACCCCTATCGGGCATAATATTTATCCGCCGCGAGGATCCTAATGGGTTTACCTTTGCTTCGTGATAGAATGAACAATATGGACGATCTGCCCAAATCATCGGTATCCGCAACGCCTCAGGTTCCCCCAGTAGGCTCGGTTTCCCCGGTCGGAAGCATGGCAAAGGAATCAGCGCCATTGGCAGGATTTCCTGAAACGCCCGCCATTGTCGAAATCGGACGCGAGGTAGAGCTCCCACCGGAAGTAAAGAAGGCCGGCGTTATGCTGAAATCGGATACGATCACCGTGCCGCCCCCGGTAGCGAAGCTCGGGGTACAGGCGGTCGGTCCAGCGGCACAAGGGGTAGTGCCAGCGGTCATTTCGCTTCCGCTGACTGACGATCAGATTGCCCAGGGTCTTCACCAGAGCTTGCTTTCGAGCGTTCGATGGCTTGCCGAATGGTGTGTCCGGCAACTTCATATGGTGCACATGACGGTGAAGTCCGTCCATGGGAACATCGTGAGAACGAAGGAATAATGGTATGGAAGTAGAATTTGCGGATATCATCTACCAGCTGGAACTGTTGGGGATCAGCCTGGTTTTGATTACCTTAAGCCTGTTGGGGTTTGCCGCCCTTGGGTACGTCGCATTTACGCTCTGGAAATATCGGGACCGAGAAAAGCGGTCACTGGAATACACGCTGATGCAAATCGCAACCCCACGCGACAATGAAATCAAAATCGATGCCGCAGAACAAATGTTTGCGAGTCTTCATTCGTTGCATCATGGCGGTTTCTGGTCGTTTATGAAACCCCAGGAGCACATATCCTTTGAGATCGTTGCAAAGCGCGAGGATATCCGGTTCTATGTCGCCGTCCCCAAACATTACGTGGATCTTGTCGAAAAACAAATCCATGGGTCGTATCCGGGCGCGGACGTCAAAATAGTTGACGAGTACAACATATTCTCCGAAAACGGAAAAGTCGCCTTTGCCGCGCTCACACCGAAGAATTCGGATTACCTTCCGATCAGGGTGTTCCGTGATTTGCCGATTGATCCGTTATCCTCCATTACCTCAAATCTTGCGAAAATGTCAGAGGGCGAGGGGGCTGCGGTCCAAATCCTCATCCAGCCTGCGGGTAGCAAGTGGGCGTCCTTGGGAAGGTCATTCATATCCAAGACCAAGAAGAACGAAGCGAATCCGGAGAAGGCGAGTTTTAAAGTCGATGCGAAGACGCTGGAATCCATAGAGCAGAAAGTTTCTAAGCCCGGGTTCAATACCGTTATCCGGATTGTGGTATCAGCTTCGTCAAAGGAAGCGGCGGATGCGCATCTTGAAAATCTTATCACGTCATTCCACCAGTTTTCTTCGGATCACAACCATTTCGGCAAAGTAAAGCATCCGATGCGGAAGTTTTTCATGATTGATTTCGTGTACCGCTATTTTCCGATGGTCAATCTGCCGTTTTTCAAACAATACGGGGTTCTCAACAGCGATGAATTGGCGACGATTTACCATCTGCCGAATAAAACCATAGAAACGCCGCATATTTTCTGGTTGAATGCAAAACGGGCTCCGGCTCCGATGCAGATTGCCTCAAGCGGACTCTATATCGGCATATCCCGGTACCGCGGTGTCGACCGGCCGATTTATATCGGCGACGAAGACCGCCGACGCCACATGTATATTATCGGGAAGACCGGTACGGGAAAATCGCAGCTCCTGGAGGAATTGGTCATCCAGGACATCAAAGCGGGAAAGGGTCTTGCCGTCGTCGATCCTCACGGCGATTTGATTGACGGCATTCTGGCCCGCGTTCCCGCCGAGCGTGCCGAGGATGTCATTTACTTCGATCCGTCGGACGGCGAGCGGCCAATGGGCTTGAACATGCTGGAGGCCGCAACCGAAGAGCAGAAACATTTCGTCGTGACTTCAATCGTCGGGCTTATGTATAAGCTGTACGATCCGCAGAAAACCGGCATTATCGGGCCCAGATTCGAACATGCGGTGCGTAACGCAATGCTTACGGTCATGTATGAACCGGGTACGACATTTATCGAGGTCGTGCGCATCCTAACGGACAGCAATTTCGTGCAGGAGCTTCTCCCGAAAGTGCAGGATCCGATTATACGAAGGTATTGGACGGACCAGATTGCCCAAACCGCGGACTTCCACAAATCCGAGGTGTTGGACTACATCGTATCCAAGTTCGGCCGGTTCGTTACCAACAAATTGATGCGTAACATCATCGGCCAGTCCGAATCGAGTTTTAACTTTAGAAAAGTAATGGACGAAGGGAAGATACTTTTGGTGAACCTGTCGAAAGGAAAGCTCGGCGAAGAAAACAGCAACTTCCTGGGACTTATCCTGGTCCCGCGCATACTTATCGCCGCCATGAGCAGGCAGGATATTCCGGAGGAAAAACGGCGGGACTTTTTCCTCTATGTCGACGAATTCCAGAATTTCGCAACGCCCGACTTTGCCCAGATACTGTCCGAAGCCCGGAAATACCGGTTGAGTTTGACGGTCGCCAACCAATTCATCGGCCAAATGGAAGAAGAGGTGAAGAATGCGGTATTCGGAAACGTAGGAACACTCGTCACGTTTAGAGTCGGTGTTACCGACGCCAACTACCTGCAGCACGAATACCAGCCGACGTTCAATGAAACGGATCTCATCAATATCGATAAGTACAATGCGTATGTCAAAACCATCGTGCACAACGAACCGGTGAAGCCGTTTTCCGTAGATATGGTAAAGGATATGAGCAGTGTCCGTGCCGAGCGCAATCCCGATGTTGCGAAAGCGATCATACAATTATCGCGACTTAAATACGGACAGGCGCGGGAACTTATCGAGGCAGAGATTCAGGAACGGGCGCGGTTGTAACCAATCTTTTTTTCGAACTAGCATCTCCTCCCTTTACAAACCTCCAAAATAATGTAATCTTTTTTCATAACGTAAATATTTTCTTCATGAACGGAAACACCGCGGAAATTTCTTCCGAAAAAAAACACAACGTTCTCGTCTACATCTTCAACATGTCCGAGGACGTGTGGCCGTTCATCACGGCGATGAGTAATCCCGACGCAAAAAGCGCCGAAATTGTAGAAAACGGATATCTTGGCGATTCGCGGATGTTTCAGTTTGCCGGTGAAAAAGACGAAGTGCTGTATATAACACCGCAAAGTGTCAGCGATCAGTTTCTTTCCTATTACCGGGAACTATTCCCGGATACGAAACTGACGGTGCTTACGACAGCCCAACACAGCGGGGAGATTTCTGAGGATATACTCCATGATCCGTCAATCATGAATGCGTTGATCGAGGCCGCTAACTCTACGAAAAAATTGACGTTAACAAGTTATTCCGCGAGTCAGCAATTCCTGCACCTGGTGCGGGCACTAAGAGAGAAAGGGTTAACCGTAATAACCCCGGAGGCACCCGACGAAGAAGATGCATGGACGGTAAATTTTTTTGGGAGCAAGTCGGGCATCAGACAATTGGCACAGCAGAGCGCGAACGAAGAGCCGGACTTTAAAATGGCAGACGGCGTTATCTGCTTCGGCATAGAGGATGCGTCAAAGATTGCCGCCATCCGGTACGTAAAAGAGCAGGGAGTCGTCATCAAAACAAACAAGGGCCACTCCGGCATGGGGGTTATGATTTTCCGGGAAGGGGATTTGCCGAATGAATTCCACTCCTGCCAGAAAAAGATTTACGAAATGTTTGCGGGTGACAAATACTGGGAGATGTTCCCGATCATCATAGAAAAATATATCAACATCAGTACGTCTGTCGCCGGCGGAAACCCGAACGTGGAGTTTAAGATCGCAAAAAGCGGCAGGATCGAGTTTCTCTATCATTGCGGCGTGCTGGTCGACAAGGACGGCCAGTTCCATGGTATAGAGGTCGGGCACGACATCATGCCGGACCGTGTGGCCGCGCAAATCAAGGATACGGGATTTTACATCGCGGAGCGGTTCGCTCAAGCGGGATATCGCGGATACTTCGATGTAGACTGCGTTGCGGGACGCAATGGGGAGGTGTACGTTGCCGAGTCCAATGTCCGTTCGACCGGCGGCACGTTTGTCTACACGACGGCAGTCGCGCTATTCGGAGAAAATTTCATGTTCGATACGTATTTGTTTTCCAACAACGGCTATCAGATTACGCATCTGAAACGGCAAACGTTCGCTACGCTTACGGACCGGCTCGCTCCGATACTTTTCGATAAGAACACCAAAGAAGGGCTTATTCTAACCGGTGAGAATCTGCTGAGGATGCAGAAATTCTCGTTTATCATATTCGCAAAGAATAAGCGCCGGTCCCTCGAAATCGAAGCCCGCATGGAGGAGCTTCTACAAGGTTGACCTATCCCTCAAGAGTCGTACCATTGAATTGTATTCCTACAATAGCATTTCATTAGTTCATCATGAGTAGTTCCGTCTTGCGAAGAAAAGCTCTCATTCTGCGTAAGCAACGAAAAAGTTATAGTCAGATTAAGGAAATATTGGGAGTAAGTAAGAGTACTCTAAGCGGATGGTTACGCGCGTACCCGTTATCACGGGAGGAAATTAACAATCTCCGTGCCCGCAATGACGCAAGGATAGAACGATACAGACAGACCATGCAAAGGAAGCGGGAGGCCCGTTACGAAGGATATCTACAAGAGCAAAAGAGATTATATCTACCTCTCACAAGAAAAGAATTGCTTGTGGCTGGCCTATTTCTGTATTGGGGTGAGGGTAATAAAGCTTCCCGGCATGCAGTTAGCGTAAATAATACGGATCCGAAATTTATGCAATTTGTATTGTATTGGATGCGATATGCGTTAAAGGTACCAGTTCAAGATATTCATGTATATGTGCATTTATATGCCGATATGAACGTTAATAAGGAGCTAAATTACTGGAGTAGATTACTTGGAGTTCCTTTGAAACAATTCGTAAAACCATACATAAAAAGAAGTAAGAGAAACGAGATGGATCAAAAGGGATATGGCCACGGTACTTGTGGAGTTTATGTTGGGAATACAGAGTTGAAAGAAAGAATTCTTGCATCGATTCAAGTAATAGCAGATTATTACATGAGAAAACTGCATTAAATTGGTATAATTTGATACACGGGCCCGTAGCTCACCGGTAGAGCACCAACCTTATAAGTTGGGGGCACTTGGATCGTCACCAAGCGGGCCCACCCGATGGTAGAGCTTGTAGTTCTCGTTAACGATCAGAATAATCCGATAGGCACTGCCGATAAGGAAACGGTCCATACGACGGACACCCCCTTGCATCGCGCATTTTCACTCTTTCTTTTCAATTCCAAAAAACAAATTTTACTTACGAAGCGTGCTATCACAAAAAAAACGTTTCCCGGAATGTGGACGAATACGGTATGCGGACACCTGTCCCCGAACGAATCAACGGTGGATGCAGCAGCGAGACGGCTCATGGATGAGTTGGGGATTGGGGGCGTTGCCATTACGGAGGTCGCGCCATACCGCTACCGGTTTGCGGACAAAAGCGGCATAGTCGAGAATGAAATCTGTCCCATTCTTGTCGGGCATTACGATGGGGATCCGAAGCCGAATCCCGACGAGCTTGATGCGTGGAAATGGATGGATTGGGACGAATTCCTG
>CAZHOQ010000057.1:0-8314 GCA_964533995.1 uncultured Gammaproteobacteria bacterium | reverse complement strand
CGCGGAACCTAGGGACACCCCGAGGGAAGAACGAAACCCCGCACGATTCCGGACTCCTTCCCTACGGTTATCTCCCACGCCGATCGTCAGGGTGTCGGTGAGTCCGGTGCCATCAAGTATGCCGTCACCGCTTGCTTCGCTTGTGCCGGCAGCACCGCTTGCTAACGGAAAATGTACCGACGGGGAATTGTTTGCCTGCCCGTGCGGTTGTTTCTCCGCACAGCAGTTCGTAAGCCGCGGGACGGACAAATGTACCGATATGTGCGGGGGAGGCCGCACGGTCCCGACCCCCGTTCCGTCCGCGCTTGCCCGAGTGCCGTCTCCTGTGCCGTCGGTCATTGTCGGATCTCCCGCGCCTGACGCACCGTATTACTCACAAGTGAATAACGACACGCCGATTTCTGAGGATTGTCCCAAAGTGACCTTCAATAACGTCGGCTGCGGAGAGACGACCACAGCCAATATTTTAACGCATGCCGGCATCCCGACGACACCGGAGCAAGCGGCAGCGCAGACGAGGGGCGGGAAATGCGAAGGGACGACGTATAGCCAGGATATCGCCGTCCTGGAACGTAACGGGTTTACCGCGGACCAGTATACCGGGTCGTTTAAGGACTTGCCGGAATATATGGGGTCGGATGACGTGCTCTGGTTGTCCGTGTTGCCCAACGATAGTCTTCAGGGTCATCATACCTATATAGACGGATACACCGTCGTGGACGGGGAGCCCGTGTATAATCTCCGCGATCCGTACTACGGTTCCGAGATGAAGTGCGTTACGGACGGGGACCGGGCATTCCAATGCGAGGCATACGGCAGACAGCTACATATAAACGCGCCGTCGGATTCGGATAATTCCGGTCAGGGCACCGTGGCAGTGCTCCTGACGCCGCCATGATACCAATATGAATAAACGAGTATTCGGTACTGGAATTCTGGGTATTATCGCCGTTGCGATTATTGCCGGAGGCACCGTGTGGATGGAGCGGATGCAATCGACCGTACTGTCCCGAAGGGCGGCCGGTTCGGCCGTCCCTACCTATGCGCCAACGACGCCCATGCAGGGCCTGGATCCCCGGCAATTTGTTCTGCCAAGCCTCAGTGAGACTCCCACTCCCACCGCGGCACGGTATGCGCCGTTGTCCGCTGCGCGATTCGTGCCTACGCTAACCCCGCAAAAACAACAGGAATCCTCGACGGGCGCGATTATGGTAGCGCCTCCGGAGCAGATTACCCAGGAGTACGAACAGTTATATGCGCTGTTGGAGTACGGACCGGTGTTTGAAAATACGTTTATGATTATTCCGATCAAAAAAAAGCGGCGGATAGAAATCTATGTCGCCTCCCCGTCCGAGAAAAACACCCCGTCCGTTATGTCGTGGCTGGAAGCGCACGGATACGGAAATTTGCCTTCCAGGAATGTCGTCTATTACGAATTGTGACGATTATTATTGCGTTGGGGTTTCCCCGTAGATGACCACTCTCGTTCCCGGGTTTTCCACGCTTGCGAGCGTAGACCAGGCTTTGGTGTTGGTCACGACGGGGGTAGCCCAATCATAGAGGATTTTGGCTTCTTCTGTGCGCATGTTGATGCATCCGTGCGATTGCGGCGTGCCGAATTTGTCATGCCAATACGTTCCGTGGAACGAGAATCCTTTCATTTTTGCCACATCCTGATTATAGAAAAACATGACCCAGGGGACGTTGGGAAGATAATAATACGTACCCTTTTCCTTGCTCCCGCCCTTCATGAGCTGGCTTTTGACTTTTGCCCAGATGGTGAATTCCCCGGTAGGCGTCCAGCCCCATTTACCCGTCGAGACGATGAATTCATGGACTCTGATGTCTCCTTCGTAGGCATACACTTTCTGGTTCGTTAGATCGACCTCGATCCGTTTTTCATGCGCGGGGGTGTCGGAAACGCCCAGAATCCTTGATACCTGGTTGAACATGGCGAGTTTGGGCGCAAGCGCCGACTCGCCGTGGAACGTCGCGAAGGGCTTTTCGTCCGGCTGGGGGACGTCAAGTCCTGAGGCGAGCGCCATAAGCGACCGGACGTCTGCCAACGGCTCATTTCCGTGGGAATTTTGGGTATCCGGCTGCGTTACGAAGAATACGGTGAGTGCTGCAACCCCTGCCAGCAATCCGACAAAGAGGAAGCGCATCGAATCCATCGCGTGTTTTTTTCCGGCCATATGTCTACTATGCGGGGTACGGCCCAAATTTGTCAAAGACTCCTGTATACTATAAGCATGCAAAGAGCGTTTGCGCGTGTCCGTGGACTGGGATTTATCCTGTGGCAGGCCCGCCATATGGCGTACCACGTCATGATTGCGCTCGTCTGGTCATGGTTCTTGCGGGAACGGTGGGGGCAGTTTAATCCTTTCTGGATCGCGACATCCGTTGTCGGCTCGCTTATTCCCGATGCGGACCATCTAAATTACTTCTTAGGGTACGGAAGAAAGGATACGTATTCCCGGCAGGTGTTTGCGTTCATAAAAAACCGGCAGTGGCGGGCATTATTCCAATTCCTGGCAACGGGACATAAAACGAACACCAGTCTTATGTACCACAACGTGTACGTCGTCGTTATTTTTATCCTCCTAGCGATTATCGCCATGATGGTGGACTGGCAGTTCGGGGTCGTGCTGTTCGGAGCGATCGTTTCGCATTACCTTTTTGACATGGCGGACGATGTCGTCCAGCTCGGGGGGATCAATCCCAACTGGAGGCGATGGGGTAACGGCAGGAAAAAATAGCGATTACCGGATGAACAATCCCTCAACAATGCCGATTTGGTACCCAAACCAGATGCCGTAGGCGATGCTGATGATGCCCGCTATGGTACCGGCAAGGGAATCAAAGCGCGAGAACGCCTTGCCTCCCGCAATGATGGGTATACCGAGTAACGTCGTTACAAGCATCATCCCCACAATCGTCCCGATCCCGAAAATCGCAAGATAGATAATCGCCATGGTTTGGTCGGCAATGCTTCCCAATACCAGCAACGCGACGGCCGCAGAGCCGGCAAGACCGTGAATGATGCCGATGACAAGCGGCCGGAGTAGCTGGAACGGTCCGAAATTGTTTAGGAATTCCGCGACATTCTCATGTGCCTTAGCACGCACCGCACTGTCATGAGCATGGACATGGGTATGCAGATGGTCGTGGCTATGTACGTGATGATGAACGTTGGAAAACCGATCAGAAAGTCGTCGGGTGATACCCGTAAGGTTGAGGGTTCCGAGGACGACAAGTGCAACGGCCACGATAAACTCGAATGAGAGCTGTGTTTTTTCCGGTATGGTAAGCCGGAAGAGGATTATTGCGATGCCGACAATGACGATCATGAGGGTATGTCCGATACCCCAGGTAATCCCGACAAGCGCCGCATGCCGTAACTTCCGTTGTTTGGAGACGATGGTGGTAACGGCAACGACATGGTCCGCATCCGTTGCGTGTTTAAGCCCCAGGAGGAAGCCGAGCGTCAGGATGGAAAGGGGAGAAACTTCCATGGACTGTACTATAGCATACGGCGGATGGTATCACCCGAGGATAACAAGGAGGGTGACGATCCAGAGCGCGATTTCAAGATACAGGACCCAGTGTTTGGTATACCAGCGGACCCATTCGCCGGTATCGGCAGGCAGGATGGGAAGCATAGGGATGAAACTATACTTTTTCTTGTTCCATGGACCCAGCCACGCAATGCCATAGTATATGGAAAACGAATCCATGATGAAATGAAGGAGTATCGTAATGAACGCAAGCGCCGTGTATGGCACGAAGAGCTTGATATGAAACGGTAGCGCAAGCACGGTGACGAGCGCAAATACGATAAGCCAGTTAATGGGGTAGTGCGACGCGTTTTTGAAGGCGTTATGGTGATCGTAAATTTTTCTCAGGCTCGCCAGCCCGTCTACGTCCGGTAGGTTGGCAAAAGCGATGCCCAGGACATACGGGGTTATCGTGCCGGAAGGCAACCATCCCCGGCTGACGAAATAATGGGTAGCCAGGTAGCCCACTGCCGAATGGGAAAGCGTTGTCATATGGGTGCGCTTATTTCTTCGGTACGGTCTGCCTTTTTTTAATTTTCCCCAACGTATACATGACGCGTTTGTGGAGATCGATATTTTTGATGCGGGCAAACCGGATGGCGGAGACGATGATGTCCCCGAGTTCCTGTTCGTACGTTTCGTCCCGTTGGGCTGCCAGGTTGGTAGGTTTCCGGCCGTGTTCGGCAAGATACGCACGTGCCATTTCGCCGATTTCTTCGACAAGGGACAAGATGAGAATCGAGCCGAATTCCTCTTTGTTTTTGATGCCTTTATCGGCTTCCTCAAGGATCGTGATGTATTTGCCGAACGGGGACTTGATGACCGGTTTCTTCATGGCCGTATTATATCAGTTACGGATTTGGGATTGGCAGTACGGTATCGATCATGTCATGAAGGAGCCGGTCCTTTGCCGATGCGGGTATGCGGTCCCCAGGGGGGAGTGCATTCCAGGTATCGGATACAGCGTTTCGGATGTGATCCACAAGGTGGAGAAGCTGGGGTGTTGCACGGTAGCCGATCCTGCCGCCCCTACCAAGGTCATAATGGCCCGTTTGTTTCTGGGCTAGTTCGGAAAGCGTGTGCGGATTGATGACCGTTCGCGCCGCACCGAGCAGATCCATGAACTGGCCGCTCTCGCGATACCATCGGGGATCTGTCAGGAAGCGCTGTATCCGCTCGGAATTGCCGGGATTTACAACACCACGGTGTTTCGGTTCTTTCGTGGGGTTATGTACGCCAACCCCGCGCATGAAGCCCAATATTCCCGTATAAGTACGCTTGCGTATGCCGTTCATTCCCCGGACGAAAGAAAACGGGTAGATAAGGAAGACGCCCTTTTCGCGGTCATAGGCATAGGCGTTTGCGCGATGGTCGGGCATACCGCTTTCAAGCAGCCTCGCGGCCATCATACGGAGCGGCTCCCAAAGTTTTGGCGGTACGGCTTCATGCTGGCCCTTCACGATAAAGGGGATGTGCTTATTGGCATGGATGACCGTCGTTGCCTTGCCGACGTCGGCTATTTGCTCATAAGACAGTTGTGCCCGCGCAAGATCATGCATGGACCATAATCCCGATCGGACCTGCGTAAGGAGCTCATGCCATATGGTTACATCCACCATCGGCGCCATCGGGATAGCCATGTTGATTTTCTTGTAAAGGGTTACCGCTTCGGACGGAAACCTGCGTGTTACAGGTTTCCTGGAATTTTCGGTAAAACCGGAAGAATGGGCTGGATTACGCTCAACCATTTGTGAAGTATATCACAATTATAGGCCTATGAGAAGTGGAGGGGTTATTTTTTCCCGATGAGTTGAATGGTATTTCCGTCCGGATCGGAGAACGTACAAAACCATTTATCGAACGTCGGTGCCTTGAAGGGTTCTGCGATGAATTCCTTTATTCCTTTGGACTTCAAATACTCGTACGATTCGGTGACGGAGTCGACGTTGATGTTGAACATGATGCGCAACGGGTCCTTATTTTTGCCGTTGATCTCCGAGTGTTTTCCGGTCCATAACCAGGGCTGTCCTTGGGGAAATTCCATAAGGATGCCGGTATCTTTCGGATGGTCCAGTTGCTCTATAACCTTAAGATTGAATACATCCTGATACCATGCCGCTAACGCCGCATAGTCATCGGACCAGAGGAGGATGGTGGATATTTTTTGAAACATGGGTTACGCACGTAACTCATGTAGTATAGCAAGAAACGGGTTTTGCGAAAGATGCCAATATGGATTGCGCAAAATATGGCCTATAGCAAATATTAGCCGATTGTGATATACTATCGGTAATTATGAAGCGCGTTGTCACATTTCTTCTCGCCGCATTCGCGTTCGTTCTCGTGGGGCTAGTCAAAGTTCCCGTAGCGTTTGCCAACGAAGGCCGGATCGATATGGCGTCCGGCAATGTTTCCTGCGAAGGAGTCAGCGTTTGGGAAAGCGACCGCTACCATCTCGTCGGCAGATGTCAGGGATTAGTGTATCCGTACGCCGAACGTTTGGACCGCTACATGCTGTGGGTCCGGCCTGAGAATGGCGGCAATCCGGCGCGTCTTGAGGAAGTCGAGCGCGGACTTTTCGATGCGCAGACTGAGGTTCGGTTCGGGAGCGTATTCATCACCGCCGAAGAGGACAATAATCCACGGCAACCCGGCAGTACCAGTGTTGTTTCCGGGGATCTTTCACGGTTTGATTTCGCCGCTGCCCCCCAACAGGTCGTTTCCGGACAGCCTACGCCAACACCAAAGCCCGCAATTTCCGTCTCGCCAACGCCCGCCACTACCCAGGTACGCGGCTTGTCCTTCGGACAGAATGCGGTCATTAACCTCGTCCTTATCGGGGTATTGGTGGTTGTCGTGTTGTGGATCCTTTTCTTCCTCAGGCGTTAAGCATTGCCGTTACGCAACCTTCATTTCTTCGTTATCTTACGTAGCCCTGTTATCCGGGAAAGGAGGAATTATGGCCCATATTTCGAAGGTGAAGGTTGTGCGTCCGGGAACGCCGCCGGTTTCCGAGGAGGCGACGATCGTTTCCGATACGCCGGGGGAATTCCGGAAGAAGGAGACACTGTACCGTACGTACCAGCTGCTTTGGTACGTGCTTGGCGTTATTGAGACCATCATGTTTTTGCGGTTTCTTTTTAAGGTACTGGGCGCTAATACCTTCACCCCGTTCGTCCGGATGCTCTACGGAGTTTCGGGGGTATTCGTCGGCCCGTTTTTGGGCACGTTTCCTATCGCAATGGTTGACCGGTACGCGTTCGAGTGGGCGACGATTGTCGCCATGATCATGTATGCGCTTATCGCGTACGGGATCGTGCATCTTATCCAATTTTTCAAGCCGACGAGTCCGCACGAGGTGGAGGAAGCGGTAGACAACCCGTAACGGTATTATCGTCGGAGGGGAGGTGATGCGTGCATGGAGTTTTCCGTCGCGTCATTAACGCCATTGTCATCGGTACTGTTCGGGATACTCATCCTTATCTTCCCGCGATTTTTGAACTACCTTATCGCGATTTACCTGATTCTTGCGGGATTGTTAGGGTTGGGGGTGCTGCGGTAGGCCCGAATGTTACTGTTCGGGCAATTCGGGTTTCGGGGATACCTTGAGGATCGTGAGGTAGCTTTCGCATGTGGATGCGCCCCTGCCGGGAGGGACGGGACGCAGGACCTGGAGTTCGACTTGGTTTGACTCGGACGACCTGCGGAGTAGTGCTTTTTCCGCCTCGGTTAGGTCTTGAAGGCGAATGTTGATATGCGTCACCCCGTCGATTTTCTTGTTGAGCAGATTCCCCATTTTGATAAGGTTTTCAAAGTCTGCAAGTAGTTTTTCGCTTCCTCCGGTCGGGATGATGCTGTCGCATGTTACCGGCGCATTATTCCATTCCCACTCTGTCCCGTCGTATTGCCGATAGTATCCGGAAATGCGTGCATAACCATAGACACCTTCGGCATCCGATATAAGACACTCATAGTCACCGCATTCTACCGGTATTCCGTTACCTTTCGATATCGGGTTTTCCGGGTTGCCGGGGCTTTGCGACGGTCGTGCGAGTAATTCGCCTTGTGACGGTGCGGGTTTGCGGGCAGTGAAGTACCCGACAGTATAGGAAAGCACGAATCCGGCGATAACGACCGCAGTGACCGCTATGCCGGCCCAAACCGGGATCCGTGGGGCAGGAACGACATTTTCCTGAATGTTTTGGGGAGTGTTTACAGGGGTGTCCGGCATATAATTCGAGTATATCTGTCAAAGAAGTTCGTCCGCAAGCATGCGGGTAACGAAAAGTATGCCAAGGCCGGCGATCAGCGATATGAAATAGCTAACCGCAGGATTATCCGGGAAAATATAAAGATCCATAAGTCCCCAGGCACCCCGCCAGAAGAGTACAACCGCCGTACCGACGATGAGTATTTTGGGAAGCGAGGTCTTCCGTTTGGCCATGAGGTTAGTATAGCAAATGCAGGCTCGGAGGGAATGAGCTCCGGCTTCGCCTCCGCTCCGTCTACGCCGATAACAGCGTGCCGCGTTATCGACTCGACGTCGACCGTGGGGTTTCATCATCCCACCCTCTAGATATAAAAAGATCCCCGAAAGGGGATCATTTTATATCTGCAGGCTCGGAGGGAATCGAAGCCTCGGTCCTTGCCTGCTGGCAAGGCCTCCGGCCGCGCCTCCTTCGCCTGCGCTCAGTCCGGCGGGTTCGATTCCTTTTGATCTATAGATATAAAAACAGCCCCAAAGGGGGCAGGTTTTA
>CAZHOQ010000056.1:0-8339 GCA_964533995.1 uncultured Gammaproteobacteria bacterium | reverse complement strand
GGGAGATCGCAAGGAAAGAGAATACGGCAGTCGTCGTCGCGCGGTTCTTCGGCTTTTTGAGTGCCGGCTGGAGACGCTTGTAGTATTTGTGAAACTGCGTATTAAGTGACGGTTGTACTTCCGGTTTCATATCATTTCTTCGGTTTGCTAAGTACTATGTCGGCCGAGAGTTGGAACTGAATTCCCGTAGACGCGTCTCTCGTGATGTCTCCCAAGAGTACGTTTTGGATGGACTTGGTTGCCGAGAGATTCGAAAGGAATTGGGAAAACCCCTGGGTAGAGCCGGCGACCGCCGCAAGAACCAGTTTGTTTTGCGTGATGTCGAGTGAGACGAGATAGACGTCCGGCGGTATGAGCGTCTCCATGGTGTTGACGAATTCGATGGGCTTAGCCTGGTCCGTGAGCAATGTCTTCGCACTGGTTAAGTTAGCCTGCAGCGACTTTACGTCCCGCTCGAAGTCGACGTTCGCCTCGATAATCGCTTGCTTCTGGCTGATTTCTTCGGTAAGGTCCGTGTTTTTCCGGTCCAAACTAAACCGGGAGATGAACGCCAGAAGTACAACGATTTCCGTCGTGATCATGATATACCGGCCATAGGTTGTTGCCCACGTGATGAGCCGGCCCCATGGGGTATGCTCGAGGTCCTGGGTCCCCAAGAGATTGATGCTTACTGGCTTGGCAGGCATACCGGGTAGTAGATTCGCGCCGCATCGTTTTCACGATGCGAACACGACGCTACCTTGAATGAATATATATGTACCGTAGTACTCGACACAAATCTACCGTGTAGGTTCGCAATCGTGCGCGAATTCACTACCCGGCATAGATTCCAGTATAGCAATAGGGACTTATAAATGAAACAAGGCTTCGGGGAGGTGTGAGCCTTATTTTTTCAGAAGTTTGGAGAGTCTTGATTTGGTTCGTGCAGCCGCATTTTTATGGATGAGGCCACCCTTAACCGCTTTGTCGAGTGCCGTAAAGGCCGCGGTCAACGTCTTCTGGGTAGGGGATTTGCGTGTTTTTTTGACGATCGTTTTGAGCAAGCCCCGGGTTTTTTCGTTCACCTGGGTTCGCGCACGATCGTGTTTAAGCTTCTTGACGGCCCGTTTCGTAATTGGCATCCTCAAAGTATACCGTACTTGGTACTATCGGGTCAAGACGAGTCTCGTCTATAATAAGTAGGTTATGATGCGGCTTTTTGCGTTTGCGACAAAGAAACAAACAACGGTAAGTTCCGCAGCGCTCGTGTTGGCATTGATGGTGCTTTTGTCCCGGGTACTTGGGTTGATTCGTGACCGGTTGCTCTCCACGTTCTTTTCCCCGGAGGACCTGGGAGTGTATTTTGCCGCATTCCGGATTCCCAACGTCATATTCGAGTTGCTGGTCATGGGGGCCTTAACCGCAGCGTTCATACCGGTGTATACCAAATACCTTTCGACGGAACGGAAGGCTGAGGCCCAACGGATCGCAGCCGTCCTTATCAATGTCAGCCTTGTCATATTGGCCGCGATAAGCATCCCGCTTTACCTGGGCGCCGAAAGGGTGTCCAATTTGCTTGCCCCGGGATTTTCTGCGGCGCAAATCGTCGAAATGAGCAAATTTACGCGGTTTATCCTGATTTTCCAGGTTGCACCGCTTTTGATCGGCAATGTGTTTACCGGTATATTGCAGTCCCATAACCTTTTTTTGGTGCCTGCCTCGGCACCCGTGTTTTATAACATCGGTATCATCGCGGGAACCATAATCCTGTCTCCGGTCTGGGGATTGTGGGGGCCGGTGATCGGAGTAGCTATCGGTGCGTTCTTATTTGCCGCCGTACAGATTCCGCTGGTGATTCGGTTGGGATACCGCCACAGCACGGAGGTAAATCCGCGCATACCGGGCGTTGCGGAAGTCGGCAGGCTCATGGGCCCCAGGACGCTCGGACTGGCTGTTGCGCAGATAGACGTGACGGTCGATCTCATCCTCGCGAGTTTGTTAGGCGCCCGCATGGTGACGATATTCAATTTCGCGCAGCACCTGCAGCAGCTTCCCGTAGGATTGTTCGGGACGACGATCGCGCAGGCGGCACTTCCTGCGTTATCCGTTTATTCCGCTAAGGAGAAGCGCGAAGAATTCGTATCGACCATCACCATGGCCATACACCAGATCCTTTTTTGGGTGCTGCCGGCCTCGGTCCTATTCATGGTGCTTCGGATTCCCATTGTCCGTCTTGTCTTCGGGGCGGCGCGTTTCGATTGGAATGCTACGGTTGATACCGGCATGACGCTGTCGGCGTTTTCCCTGTCATTGTTCGCGCAGGCAATCATCCATGTGCTTGCCAGGGGATTTTATGCGCTGTATGACAGCAAAACGCCCGTGGTCATCGGGATAGCGAACGTTGTGGTAAATTCGGTGCTGAGTTCCGTTTTCGTTTTGGGGTTCCACCTGCCGATCTGGTCGCTTGGGTTATCGACATCCATCGCAAGCATCGTACATGCGTGCATCCTGTTTTATGTGCTCCAGAGGAAGATCGGGGGGCTTGTTACCCGGTCGTTTCTCGTGCCACCCATAAAAATGGCGGTGGCAGCGCTCGTTACCGGGGCGGCACTCTACATACCCTTAAAGCTCCTTGACCAGCTTGTCTTCGATACGACGCGTACGGTTGGCCTTATTCTCTTAACCGGCATCACCGGGGGTATCGGGCTCATGACATACTTTTTCCTTACCTGGGTATTCGATGTCGGTGAGGTAAAAAGGCTCTTCCAGTTTACGAAACGGATCCAGAATATCCGCGGATTCTTCCTTGAGCCCGCTCAGGAAGTGGTGAACGGCGGTATCTCTGACAAGGTATCTTAGTCTCGAGACAAAGCCTACGGTAAGAAACAAAGGAAGAAGAATAGGGCTATTGTTGTTTCGCCAGTTCGAGCATGGCTACACTTTGCGCGGGCATCAGGATATCCGTTGCAAGCGTTCCCACTTCAACGGCATGCGTCGTCGTCGTATCCCTTCCGGCAAGCAGCCGTGTTCTCAGCTGGTAGGTACCGGGAGGCAGGTTGGTGACTTTCACCGGTACCTGCTCCGTGTGGCTGCCGTTGGCATCGAAGTTGACGAGGAATATCCGTACGACATCATCCCGGATCGTTGAAAATCCGGTAACCCATGACCCCTCGCCCGTAAGGAGCAGGCGGGTGCCTGCCATCGTGTCGACGAATGACGTGACCTGATAGCGCGGTTTCTTTTTTAAGCCGTTGTCGTCGTGGGAAATAAGACCCCATCCGCTTCCGTCCGATTGGTTGGGGCCGTCTTTCAGCTGGAATGTGAATAGGTAAGTCGGTCCGCCCGAGATGAGCTGACGTATGACGGCCGCGGCGTGCGCGGCTCCATACATGCCGCCGTACCCCGTGCTTTTATTCCCCGTAAATCCGAATTCCGTGATGAGCTTTGGTAGCAGCGTATAGGTCGGATGGGGGAGCAGCCAGGAAATGATGTTTTTCTGGTCGGTTGCAAACTGTTTGGGGTTGGACAAATAGGAATGCCATGAAAAGAAGTCGACGCGGCTTCCCGAGTTAACCAGGCCGAGGATCCAGTTCTTGTAAAGCCCGGTCGTCGCAGGTCCTCCGAGAAAAAAGGCATTTACGTTTTGCGCGTTGGCAGCACCTATGGCCGCGTACCGGTAGAGCGTGAGGTAATTCTTATCCCCGCCCATCTTCCAAGCGCCAAATTGGGCAAGGTCCGGTTCGTTCCATACCTCATAATAAATACCCGAAAGGTTTTTGCCGCTCCGGCCGCTGTAGTGTTCGATGGTCCGTTGAACGACGAGCGCCCACTCGTTCCAGTCATTCGGCGGATTGATGATGTTCCCGTCAACCGCTATGACGCCCGGCATGTACGAAAGCGCAAACATCGGCTTGGCACCCGTGCTGATGATCGTGTTGACCGCAGCATCCAGTTTTGACCAGTCGAAGGTAAGGTTGCCGCCGTCCCGTCCGACCACATTATAGTGGTCATACAGGTGGTCAAGACGGATGACTCTCGGTTTGAGCGCCCGGACGTCCCCGGCAACCGACGCCAGCATGTCGTTGGATTCCTCCCCGCCCTGGGCAAACGCATGGATAAAGTCTGTATTAATCGCTTCGAGTCTGGTGCCCGCATCGACAAGGATATTGGCAGGCATACCGGTCGCCCGCGTCAGAAGCGTCACGGTCTGGCCGACTATGAATATGAACAACGGAAGGAATACGAGGAGTGCTGCGTACGATATGACCGACATGGTTCTTCCCGTTGCCTGCCGCAGAAGTATGCTCATATGGTTAACGCTTGTGTAATGCCGGAACGACGGCACCGATTACGATAAACAATACGCCGACGGACAGGAGTAGTAGCGTATTTTCGACCGCTCCGGAGACGGGAATCGCCTCCCCACTCGAGCCGTTTTCCGAGCCGTTTGCGACGACAAACGACAGTGACGCGGTCGTCGTTTCTCCGGACGTCGGGTTTTGGGCTGCGACATTGATCGTGTGGGGCCCGCTTGCCAGTGCTTCTTCCAGCACGTAGGACCAGTTTCCGTTCGCGTCGGCGACAACCGTCGCCGTAATTTCCTGCGCGGAGTGGATGACGATCGTCACCGTGCTGCCTGGCGCTGCGGTTCCTATCACTTTCGGGAGGGTCGTGACCGATTCGTTTTCATCAGGCGTCAGGATTTTAACCGAGGCACCGCTTGTCGCTTCATTGTCCGAATCCTCATCAAGCCCGCCGCCGGTCCCGGACGGCGTGTCGGTAGGGGTGACGGACGGAGTTCCCGTGATGGTTGTGGTCGGCGTGACGCCTGCGGTCGTCGTGACCGTCGGCGTGATGGTCGAGCCGCCCGATCCGATGGTGATGGTTGCCGGTGTCGTGCTGGTTAGCGCATTCACGTTGCCTTCACCCAATGCGCCGACGAACGTATCCTGCGAAAAACGCACGGAGACGGGTGAACTGGTGGCCGCGAGCGCCTTGAATTTAATGGTCGCGACGGTTCCCGTTCCCGTAATAGGCGTTGTCGTGTTGGTAGCGCCGACGGCCATGCTGAGCGTGCCGTTCCCGACCGTTCCAGAGGAGAGAATATTCGGGAACATCGTGCCGTTATGGATCCATTCGGCCTGCAGTTTCGTCGGATCGAAGGTAAGGTTAAGTTCGACGGCAACGATCTGGTTGGCCGCGGTATTCATTTTCACTTCCAGCGTAAAATCTTCCCCGACTGCTTTGGAGACCGTGGCGGGATTGAGGGATAGGGTCGTTGCGGGCGCCGCCTTGTTGCGGATTTCCTGATTGCGCATGACCAGGAATATGGTCGCGGGTAAAGCGGCGAATAAGAGGAGCGATACCAATATCAGGCCAACTCGTTTCATGTCCTTATTCCATTATGAGGAAGATGCCTACCGTTTTGCAATAGTGTGGTATGAAATATCACAGGCACGAAATACCCTTGACACCACTTAGCACTCGATGTATAGTAGTGCTAACATGGATGCAATAAACGATTTGACGCCACGGCAAATACAGATTCTCAAAGCCGTCATTGATGAGTATATCTCAACGGCGGAAGCCGTCGGAAGCGAGACGTTGGAAAAGAAACACAACCTCGGCGTTTCCCCGGCGACGATACGCAACGAGATGGTCCGTTTGACCGAGCTTGGGATGCTTAAGCAGCCGCATACCTCCGCCGGCCGCGCGCCGACACCCGTCGCCCTCAAGTACTACGTCGACCAGCTGATGAAACCGAAGGATCTTTCCGTCGCGGAAGAAGTGGCAGTCAAGGAAAAAGTATGGAACTACCGCCAGGAAATCGACAAGCTTCTCCGGGAGGCCACGAAGGCGCTTGCGGAAAAGACGAAGACGCTTGCTATTACCGCGACAAACGAAGGCGATCTCTACTACTCGGGAGCAGCCAATATTCTCGACATGCCGGAATTTTACGATTATCAGTTAACGCACGAGCTTCTGGAGACGCTGGATGAGTATGCGTTCTGGTGGAGAGTGCTGGAAGCTCATGAGGACCCGTTTTCCATTCTTGTCGGGGATGATCTGTCAAACGGACTTATGACCCAGTGCGGGTTCGTGTATTACAAATTCAAGACGCCGCACGTTTCGGGGGCTATCGGAGTTGTCGGGCCGTCGCGCCTCAATTATCCGGCAGTCATCCCGGTCGTTCGGTATTTGGGAACCCTCATTGGCGAATTCGCGAGCTAATCCCGGGGATGCTGCGTCATTAAATTTCCGATGAAAAAAGCAGACGATCAGAAAAAAGAGGAAGTAGTTACAAAAGTGCCCGCTGCACCGGCCGGGGAGTCGGCAGACTGGAAGACAAAGTATATGCGGGCATTAGCAGACTACCAGAATCTGGAGAAACGCTCAGCTGAACGGATCGATGAGGTGCGGCAGTTTGCCGCGGAGATCATTCTGGACCGGTTGCTCCCGGTTGTCGATACGTTCGGGAAAGTCAAAGAGCATGTGGGTGACCCGGGGCTGGATATCGCGTATAAGGAATTGGTCTCGGTGTTAACCGAGCAGGGTGTCCAAAGGATAGACGTGCTGGGCAAACCGTTTAATCCCGCGGAAATGGATTGCGTGGAGGTTGTCCCCGGCAACGATAACGAAGTGGTGGAAGAGGTGATGCCCGGATACGCGTTCCGGGGCAAGGTCTTGAGAGTGGCGCGGGTGAAAGTCGGTAAATCGGAACCAAAAAATAATTAAGTTCTCTTAGAAAGGAGTAACATATGGCAAAAATAATCGGAATCGATCTCGGAACTACCAACTCATGTGTCGCGGTGATGGAGGGCGGAGCGCCCAAAGTCATCCATTCTGCGGAAGGCAGGAATGTCATCCCGTCGGTTGTCGATCCTTCGCAAAACATCGTGGGCGATGTCGCCAAACGGCAGATGGTCCTCAAGCCCAAATCCACAATTTATTCCGTAAAACGGCTGATGGGCCGCAAATACTCGGATGCCTCAGTCCAGAAGGATATGAAGCTTCTTTCCTACACCGTCAAGAGCGGCAAAAACGACATGGCCGTGGTCGAAGTCGACGGAAAGACGTATACGCCGCAGGAAATCTCCGCAAAAGTACTTGCCAAAATAAAAGCGGATGCGGAAAAGTATCTTGGGGAAACGGTTACCCAGGCAGTCATTACGGTTCCTGCATATTTTGACGATTCGCAGCGCCAGGCAACCAAGCAGGCCGGAGAAATCGCCGGTCTTGAGGTGCTGCGCATACTAAACGAGCCGACGGCCGCAGCGCTTGCGTACGGCCTCGATAAGAAGAACGTCCACACGATCGCCGTCTATGACCTTGGCGGCGGCACCTTCGATATTTCCATATTGGAATTGGGCGAGGGTGTCTATGAAGTAAAGGCAACCAACGGGGATACCCATTTGGGCGGAGACGACTTTGACCAGAAGATCCTCGAATACCTGGCCGACGAATTCAAGAAGGAAAACGGCGTCGATTTGAGAAAAGACAGCCAGGCGCTGCAGCGTCTGCGTGACGCGGCGGAAAAAGCGAAGATCGAGCTATCAAGCTCCATGGAAGCGGAAATCAATCTGCCGTTTATCACTCAGGGCAAGGAAGGGCCGCTTCACCTGGTCATGAAGATGACCAGAGCCAAGCTCGAGTCTATCGTTTCGGAACTCATCCAAAAAACGATCGATCCGGTCAAGAAATGTTTGAGTGATGCGAAGCTTAAGGTTTCCGACATTAACGAGGTGGTGATGGTGGGTGGCATGACCCGCATGCCGAAAGTGGTAACGACCGTTAAGGAATTCTTCGGCAAGGATCCGAACGCATCCGTCAACCCCGATGAGGTGGTGGCGGTCGGTGCGGCGGTCCAGGCAGGTGTGTTGGCAGGGGACGTGAAAGACGTCGTCCTTCTGGACGTGACGCCGCTTACCCTTTCCGTTGAAACGCTCGGAGGGGTTGCTACCCCGATGATCACGAGGAATACGACCGTGCCGACCTCAAAGACGGAAATCTACTCGACGGCTGCGGATAACCAGACGTCGGTCGAGATCAACGTGCTGCAAGGTGAGCGCCCGATGGCTACAGACAACAAATCACTGGGGAGATTCATCCTTTCCGGGATCCCGCCGGCCCCACGGGGAGTGCCTCAGGTTGAGGTGACCTTCGACATCGATGCGTCCGGCATTTTGTCCGTGTCCGCAAAGGACAAGGCAAGCGGCAAGGTAAGCTCGATAAAGATCACCGGGTCGACCGGGCTTTCCAAAGAAGAGATCGAGACGATGAAGAAGGAAGCCGAGGCCCATGCCAAGGAAGACTCCGAGAAGAAGGACAAGATCGAGGTGCGTAACAAAGCGGACAACATG
>CAZHOQ010000055.1:0-8550 GCA_964533995.1 uncultured Gammaproteobacteria bacterium | reverse complement strand
GTGGACCTGAGAGGACTCGAACCTCTGACCTTTTCAATGTCAATGAAACGCTCTAGCCAGCTGAGCTACAGGTCCGTACGACTTGACCTATTATAGCGGGTTTTCCGCTCCTTGACCACTGAAAATTGGCACAGTACACTGAATGGGTATGTTTAAGTTCATCGGCAAAGCCGTTGCGGCTCTCTTTGATTTTCTCCAGGGTATCGTCGCTATCGCGGCCGTTATGGTCATGATTTACCTGTTCGTCATGTCCCCGCAGGAGGTCAGCGGGCATTCCATGGAACCGAATTTCCAAAACGGCGACTATATTCTCACGAACAAGCTCACCTTCAAGCTGCAGGACCCCAAGCGCGGCGACATAGTAATATTCAAATCCCCGAAAGACAAGAACGTGGACTACATCAAGCGTGTCATTGGGCTCCCCGGAGAAACTGTGATGCTCAAAGAGCAAAAATTTTATATTAATGGCCAGGTGTTGGAAGAACGCTATGACTATAACAAGCCGGTGTATGGCCAATCATTTTTACAGGAAGGTGTCGAAATCACCGTACCGGAAGATTATTATTTCGTCGTAGGAGATAATCGTCCCGGAAGTTCAGATTCACGCGAGTTCGGGCCCGTTTCGAAATACGACTTCATCGGACAGGCATTTTTGCGGTACTGGCCGACAAAAACCGCTGGCGTGATTCCTCATCCGACGTACGATTTCTAACGCTCGCGCAAAAAATTCCCACACCTCTTTCCCACGGAAAATATTCTCTTGTGATGAAGCGGACAGTTAGTTCTTTGAAGCTACCCGTTCGTGAAGCGTCTTTAATGCTTCACTTGTCATTTCCAGATTGCCGCGGATGACAAACACCACCCGGGCTTCGACCTTGGATTGCGTGATTTTAACCAGCCCGTTGACGGACTGCGCGAGATCCCGTGCAATCGCGTCCAAATCATCGCTGTGGATGCGTTCGATCTTGTGGGCGGGCGCCTGATCGCTATTGGCTTTCATGCGCCGGGCAAGGTCTTCCGCGCGACGGACCGATGCGCTTTCGGCAAGGATCGTCTTATAGGCATCCACCATGAGCTTGACGTCATTAAGCCCTGCAATAGCCCGGGCGTGTCCTTCGGAGATTGCCCCCGATACCAGTCCGTCCTTGATCGCATCCGGTAACGCCAACAACCGCATCGTGTTTGAAACGTACGATTCGGATTTCCCTATACGCTTGGCAATCATAGTGACTGCCAGACCGAATTCTTCGATAAGCCGCTGGAAGGCAAGCGCGCGGTCAATCGGGTTAAGATCAACGCGTTGCACGTTTTCCACGAGGGCCATTTCCAACATGCCTTTGGCGGACGTTTCCTTGATGATGACGGGCACGGTCGTAAGCCCGGCAATCTTTGACGCCCTCCACCGGCGCTCTCCGGCGATGATCTGGTAGCCCGCCGGCGTCTTGGCGACGACTAAGGGCTCGATAATACCATGTTCTTTGATGGAATCGACGAGGTCAGCTAACTGTTCGGGGTTAATCATTCCCCGCGGCTGGAGCGGGTTCGGCTGCAGGAGTTCGAGATCTAAGTGAAGAATCTGTTGTGTGTCTGCCATGGATTATCCGTGCGAGGGCAAGACCGACACGTACCTTTTACCGCGTTTGGTAATAAATGATACTACGCCAGCTACTGTTGCGAAAATCGTGAAGTCTTTGCCCATATCCACTCCGTCTCCCGGGTAAAACTTCGTTCCCTTTTGCCGGACAATGACATTGCCAGCTACGGCGTTTTGTCCGCCATAGATTTTGACTCCGAGTCTCTTGGAGATTGAGTCCTTATTACCTTTTGCCGTACCACCTGCTTTAACGTGTGCCATAATTAGTTTTTTTAAAAATATAAAATTCGCGTCTGACGACCGCTTGGGGCCGACTATATTCTATAGGTTCAGTGATGAGAGTATATCCGAGGCTTTCACATCTGTCAACAACATTTTTCACGCGCATCACATCGCGCTCCATGACGTATGCAGGCATGGCCATAACGATTTTCCCGCCGCTTTTTATTATCGGTGCCCATTCCCGAAGCGCGCCGATATATAGTTTTTCGAGCCCTTTGAGGGTGTTCTTCACTTTGGAAGGATTCAGTTTCCCTACATCCTTCGTATCGACATTCTCCCCCATGAACGGTTCCGTCGCGATTGCGTCAACGCTTCCTGCCGGTATTTCCTTGGACACATGGGTCGCATCGCAGACAAATAGTTTGCAATACTGTGTCCCGACGGTGGGATAGGTCTTCCGGAGCCAATCGATATTTGCTTTGGCTTTGGTAACCGCTTCCTCTGAAATATCCGAACCGATCGCGTTGGCGCCACATAACAACCCTTCCGCAATAACCGTTCCCACGCCGCAAAACGGATCAAGAAGCGTCGGGGCGTATCCGCTTGCCGCCCCCAGGGCAATATTTGCGATCATGCGCGCGACTTTCGGCGGGAGCATACCGGCTTTCGGGTCGGTTGCCGGCCGGCCGTAATCACGGCGGTTCCAATCCTCGAAATCCTGCACCGCCCTCGTCACTCCCAGGTGATACCGGTCGTCCTTTTTTATGACGTTAAGCTCAATCACGTGCTGCTTGGACACGACGACGCTTGAAAGGGTATGGGTCTGCTTCGTCTCCACATACCGGGAGGAAATACCCCGTGCCGACAAATCCGATTTGATGGCTGCCATGACGGATGCCGGAACTCCAACTCCTCCGTAACTGCTGATCCCGAAGGTCACCCGTGGCTCCCGCGCAACCTCCATGAGGACGGAGACGAACGCGTCTTCCGTCAGCGTATCCGTTTCCCGTATGAGTTCGACAAGCTTGACGGTGCCACCAAGGCGGTGCAACACCCCGGCCTCCACATCCGCATCCGGTACTATACCGGCACCGGGAATAAATTCTGTCGCCGTTGGAAAAAGGGAGGTAAGTTCGGCAAGGGAGAGCAGCGGAGTTCGTCCGAAGATAAAAACGGCAGGTTTCATGAACGGTCCTTAGGAAACGCTCACGATTTCCAGTTTCGTAAGTTGTGCGCGGAATCCTTTTCGGCGGCGGTACCGCACCTTGGATTTGAAACGCCGGATTTCCACTTTCTCACCGAGTTCATGCTTGACGATCTTGGCCTTAACTACCGCACCCTTGACGTTCGGCGTACCGACCTTCACCGCCTTATCGTCTTTTACGAGGAGTACGTCGGAAAATTCGACGGAATCCCCCTCTTTCCCGTCGATTTTATCGACCGTGATGACGTCGTTGGGTTCGACCTTATATTGTTTGTTGCCGATAAGCACAATTGCGAACATAGGTACGTATTATAGCCTGTGAGCCTGTCCGATTGCAATGCCCCCTTCGTCAAGCCCCCGCCGGCGAAGCGCAAGAAGGAATCCGAATGCGATGCAAAGCGACAATATGGAGCTGCCGCCGTAGGATACGAACGGCAACGTAATGCCCGTCACCGGGATGATCCCCATGTTCATGCCGGTATTGATGACCACCTGCACAAGGAGCACGCCGAACAAACCGATCGAGTAAAAAAAGACGAACGGGTTTCCGATCGACCCCTTCATGTGGGGCTTAAGCAACTGCCACAGAAGCATCGCATAAAAAAGCAGCAGGGCAAATCCGCCCAGGAAACCGAGTTCTTCCACAAGGGTCGCGAATATGAAATCCGTATGGTACTCAGGTAGGAATCGCAAATGACTCTGGGTCCCGCGCCCCAGTCCGCGGCCGAAGAAGCCGCCGCTTCCTACGGCAATCATCGCCTGCAATGCATTGTACCCGGCACCCGACGGATCGGACGCCGGATTGAGAAACGTATGTATCCGGGCTTTCTGGTAATCCGCAAGCGCCGCCCAAATCGCAGGGAATCCGAGCGTACCTACCAATCCTCCCAGGAAAAACAAAATGAGCGGAAACCCGCCCGCAACCATCATGGAGAGGAAGGCGGCGCCGTAGACCAGCGAGGTACCCAAATCGGGCTGGCGGAAAACCAGAAGAAACGGAATCGCAAACAGCGTCCCGTGGATGATGAGGTTTTTCCACACCCGGGGGGAGTATTGAGTGATCAGTCGGGCAAACGCGAGGATGAGAAGCGGCTTAACAATTTCCGACGGCTGGAGCTGTATACCGGCGATGAAAATCCACCGGGAGGCGCCTCTGATCGGCTCACCCAGATACGATGCCGCAAGGAAAAGGATCGAAAGCACATAGCCGATCGGCGCAAACCACCACAAAAGGATGCTATCAAGGTGCGACAACACCCATATGATAAATGCGCCGACGATAAGGAAGAACAGCTGCTGCCAAAATAGCGCCATGTTGGTCGTGAGAAGCACAAACAATCCGACCAGACCGATCAGAAGAAGCGGCAATAGTATCAACCAGTCTAGGTTGTAGAGCCGTTGCTCGAGGTGATGGATAGAGCGTCTCCCCATGTGAAAGAATCAACTAGCGTCGCCTGCTTCACCCGGTCCATGAGCGCTTCCACATGGCGGTACGACACGGGTATAACGGCCGACACGTGCTCGTCTATTCTACATCCTTTTTCTTTCCTGAGCATTTGGATCTCCCGCACGAGTTTCCGTGCGTCACCCTCGGCTTTCAGCTCCGGCGTGATATTCGTATCAAACTTAACAGCTAATTCGGATTCTGATCCTTTAATTGAACCATCTTTTACATTTAGTTCCTGCAATAACACGGCTAGTAGCTCAACAGACAAGTCCCCATAATCCTTCGCGGTTACCATAATCTTGGCAAGAGGCTGACGAACCGGAATACCCAGCTCTTTACGCTTTGCGTGACCCGATTCAACTATCTTCCGCAGAAAATCCATCTGATCCTCAAGTTTTTGGTCTACATAGGAATTATTTAGTTTCGGCCAATCGGTAAGATGCACCGACTCAGTACCGGTAAGGTTCCGGTACATTTCCTCAGTCACGAAGGGAATGAGCGGCGCCAAAGTCTGAGAATAGGTTGTCAGGACAGTCCAAAGCGTCTGGTATGCATCATCCTTGCTCTTCCCCTTAGGCGCGCTAGGGCCCACGCGGTCACGGATACGCCGCACATACCACTGGGACAGGTCGCGCATGAAAATCCAGGCCTGGCCGACAATCTCCGGCGTGTCGTACGCTTCATATCCTTTTTCGGTCATGTTCCGGATATTGCCCGTCATCCGCGAGAGTATCCACTTATCCATGGTCTCCGTCGGTACGAATTCGCCGTCCTTAGGCGTCCAGCCGTCCGCGAGCGCATAGGTCACGAAAAAATTGTAGACGTTCCAGAGGAGAAGGAGGATCCCCCGCACCTGGTTTCTATAATCCACCTCCGAAATTCTGATATCCTCCCCGTGCATGACGGGTGTTCCCAAGAGATACAGCCTGAGCGCATCGCCGCCGTATTTTTGGAGCATTTCCTTGGGATCCGGGTAGTTGCCATAGTTCTTGCTCATTTTCCGGCCGTCGGTGCCCAGGATAACACCCGTTACCACGACGTTCTTGAATGCGGGCGATTCGTAGAGCGCCGTCGATATGACGTGAAGGACGTAAAACCATGCACGGATCTGGCCCGTGTACTCGGTGATGAAATCCGGCGGGAAAAAATCGGTAAGCTTCACATCCTTGTCAAACGGAAAGTGCCGCTCGGCAAATGACGCGCTCCCGGCTTCGATCCAGCTGTCCAAAACCTCCGGTACGCGCTTGGCAGTCTCGCCGCATTCCTTACAGGTAACCGTCACCTCATCGATGAGCGGCTTATGCAGGTCGGTGATTTTCGTTCCTGCCGCATCCTCAAGCTCCTTTATGGACCCCGCGACAAACCGGTGCCCTTTGGGACACTCCCACACCGGCACGGGGCTTCCCCAATAGCGGCTCCGGGATATACACCAGTCCGGGGCGTTCTCAAGGCTTTTTAAGTATCTTCCCATCTTGAAGTGATCCGGGTACCAATTGACCGGCTCATTCGTCTTCTTCATCTTTTCCTTAAGCTTCTGTACGTTGACGTACCACGCGTCTTGCGGTGCGTAATAGAGCCTTGTATGGCACCGCCAGCAGGTCGGCACCGTGTGGGCATACTGGTCGACGCGGTAAATTAACCCGCGTTTTTGGAGGTCCGCAATGACCATCGGGTCGGTGTCGAGGTAATAGGTTCCGGCAAATCCGGTCACCTCAGGCTTCATAATCCCCTCGTCATCCACATGGAACACAAGCTGGATGTTTTCCTTCTTCATCACCGCCAAATCCTCTTCCCCGTAGACGGCAATGGTGACGATTCCGGTTCCCTCATCGGATGTCACGAATTCGCCGGGAATCACGACAAACGCGTTTTTACCGGGGTCAACCGTATAGAAGCTATAGTGCGGGACGAATTTCTTCCCGACCAGTGCTGACCCGGGGAATTCCTCGAGCACTTTGTACGGCTCTTGGGTCAGCATCTTCATCGTGGATTTGGCGAGGATGTACTTTGCTCCATTCTGCTCAACCTTTACGTAGGTAAGCGTCGGATGCACCGCAAGCGCCGGAGTCGCGAGCTTGTTCCAGGGGGTCGTTGACCATGCCAGAAGATACGTATCCTTCTCCCCTTCCAGCTGGTACTTGTAGACGGCAGTCGCTTCCGTAACCTCCTTGTAGTTATCCGGGTCCATCGCCACCTCGAAATTGGAGATGGGAGTCACACAATGCGGACAATACAAAGACACCCGCATCCCCTTATAGACAAGATCCTTCTCATACATTTGCTTAAATACCCACATGACGGACTCCATATACGGGGTATCCATCGTCTTATACGCATTTTTGAAGTCAACCCACCGGGCGATATGGTCTACATACCATTCCCACTCGCCGGAAACGTCTTTGACATACAATTTGCATTCGTCAATGAATTTCTTCACCCCGACCTTTTCCTCGATATCCTTCTTCCGTTTGATGCCGAGCTTCGTTTCCACCTTGTTTTCCGCGGGCAGTCCATGGCAATCCCATCCCCATACCCGTCGCACGCGGTATCCTTTCATCGTCCAGTAGCGGGGAAACAGGTCTTTCGGAATGCTCGAGAGCAGGCTGCCGTAATGCGGCAAGCCGGTAATGAACGGCGGGCCGTCCAGGAATGTCCAGGTCTTATCCGCCGGCCGGCTTTCCACGGATTTTTCAAAAATCCGGTTGCTTTTCCAGTAGGAAAGCACGCGTTCCTCAAGTTCGGGGAAGTTTACGTTCGGTGTAACCGGCGAAAACGTATGTTTTTTTGCCATAAAATAACCCGCTCTCCTTCTAGTATAAGGACGAACGGGTGTTCGTGGTACCACCTTATTTGCTTCTTGTTTGCGAGCGGTTACGGGCTCACCCGGAGGGGTCTACTGGGCTTGTCGCGGTTCTTCCCCCGGCTCTTCCGTTGATAGCGGAATCTGCGCCTTTAGTTCATTATACCAAATTATTTGTCAACGCGTCCACGCCGGATTACGAAGCGGCAGGCACCCGGACAAACTCCTGCTTCGGGGGTGCCGGCGGCTCGGCGATATTGTTCCAGTCAACGGAAGAAAACGCCATTCGGAAGGAATCCCTAAAATAGGACGGGTTATCCTTCATTTCATTGCGGATGTCATCCACGCTCATCCATTTCGCGCTGTCCGACTCGTAATTTGCGTTGATCGATTCAGACGCGTCATGGTCAACTTGCGCAAGGAAGTAATAGAAATTTTCCTTTTGCGGATGCATATGCGTCACGGGGTTTGAATACGCCCGTACGAGCGTCAACGGCTGGATTGCCTTAACCTTTTTGGAAAATGCCGTACCCATTTCTTCCTTCAGTTCCCGACGGGCCGCTTCCGCGTATGTTTCTCCCGGGAGCAAATGCCCGGAGGGTGCCGCATGCCATTTATTCGGGTTTAATTTCTTGTTCTTGCTTCGTTTCGTGAGGAACAATTCCTTGACGTATTTCCCTTTTTCAGTGTCGTAATGCCAGCGCCAGATCATAACAGAAGCTGCCCGGTGGATGTACCGCCCCTCCTCGTGCGCCGTATGGCGCGGGACGATCCCGATGACGTTATCGTCCACGTCAACGAGGTCAAAATGCTCGGCATAGTGGAATTTTTTCACCCCGAGCCGCGCACACAGGCGCAATGCCTGTGACATGAACGCCATTTGCTGGACGGTGCGGTCGTTTGCCCGGCGCAGCGGAGACAGGTCAATCTGGTACTCCAAAAGCGCTTCATCGCTCCCTTCCGGCTGCATCGCCTTGAAGCTCATCACGGAATCCGGATGATTGGGATCCTGCAACACGAGACCGAAGACGCGCATACGGTCCTCGAAATACGATACCCAACGGACGGACATCGTGCTCACTCCGTCAAGCGTCTTCATTGTGAACATGCGGTCTTTCTGGTTTTGGACGATCGAATCAAAAAGGTCCGCATACGGCACGCCCATGACGGATTCGACGGATTTAGCAGCTTCCGGTACGACAAGGTTACAAATGATATTGGCGTTTGCCGTCTGGTCCACGCTGAAGACCTTGTTATCGGCATTCAAAAGCATCCGGGTCGCC
>CAZHOQ010000054.1:0-8680 GCA_964533995.1 uncultured Gammaproteobacteria bacterium | reverse complement strand
TCCGGAGGCAGCCAGAAACAGAAACCTCTGCCTGAAAAACCGGTGCGGATTCAACCTGAGAAAAAGATACTTGCTAAGGCAGCTACTAAGGTTCCGAAGGAAATTACACATCAGGAAATTCCCCCGGTACAAACGATAGAGTCTGTTAAGGCCGAAGGGCAGCCACCCGAGAATAAGCCATCACGGTTACCCCTCCCCAAAATTCACTTATCAAAAAAGAAGAAGATTATTTTGGGCGTAATTATAGTTGCAGCATTTCTTCTCTTCAGATTCCGTGAAGACATTTTTGCCCCCTGGCCGCCGGCCCCTAACGTCGTCGCGGTATATGACGGCGGCAGAATCACGATTGAGGATGTTGAAAAGCATCTGGCTTCACTTGTTGAAGACGAAGAGACACAAAAACAACTCAAGTCTCCCGAAGGATACGCATTAATTGTTCAGGAAATGATTACTGACGAGATTGTTAAGCGCTGGCAGACAAACAGAAAACCGGATCAGGATAAAGAGTTTTCCCATGTGATGAAACATATCACCGAGGAAATAAACCTGGATGAACTTCATGCCCAAATGCATAAAGGGCAGCTTGGGGTAACCGAGGGGGACATCGGTGCCTACTATGACGCCAACAAAAAAGACTTCGGTGATAAAACGCTGACCGACGTCCGTGAAGAAATAAAAACTAAATTGCAGAGCGAAAAAGAAGATCAGTTTGTCCAGAACTACATTACAGGACTTAAAAATAAAGCCTCAATTACCCGTGATCCGGCGGTGTTGGCCATTCCTGAACCTGCCGATTGGGAACTGCGTAACTACTATGATGCCAATAAGGATAAATATCTGGTCAAAGCCCAGGCCGTCATATTTGAAATCCGTATTCCGAAAGGCACTGATGAAAAGAAGGCTAAAGAAAAAGCCGAACAGACTTTATTGAAAATCCGCTCCGGTAGCGACTTCGGTCAGGTGTATCAAGAAATAACCGGTTCTCCGCTTCCCCAGACCGGAGAAACCAGGGTAAAAGGAGAGGACGATTCTGCTTATGAAGAAGCGATCTTCCGGCTGGATCCGCAGCAGATAAGCGATGTTATTGTTGACAAAGATTCATTTGTCATTGCCAAACTTAATTCCAAACAGCAGGAACGGCAGCAGAGTTTTGAGGAAGTCCGCTCACAGGTGCAAACGGCAGTCCTGACTGAAACCGAAAAGAAATACTACACCGACAATGCCGACAGAACACTCTTTACCGTCAACGGCAAACGGTTTACGTTGGGTGAATTCTGGGAAGAATATCAGGAGTTGCCGCTCTCGTTTCTGTCTTCATACGCCGGTGCTGAGGGTAAGCAGGCATTGGTTGAGAAAATTATCGAGCGCCTGCTGTTATACGAAGACAGTTTGAGCCAGGTATCCCAAACCGAAACAAAGGAGCGCAAGGATGAGATGCGTCTCAAAGTCCTGACTCAGATGCTTGAGCAGGAGGAAGTCGATGAGAAAATCAAAATAGAAGACAAAGAAATTGAGGATTACTACAACCGTAATAAACCGCAGTTTATAAAACCTGCCAAGTCAAAGGTTCGTCAGATCGTCATTCGGGCGGGCAGTTCCGACAACGCAACCGACGATGAACACAAAAAGGCCATAGATCGCGCCAATGAAGCGTACAAAAAGCTCGTTCCCGGACCGCTGAAAAAAGGAGAGGATTTTGCTTCTGTTGCCAAACAATATTCTGAAGATGAAACCACAAAAGATAAAGGAGGCGAAGTTGCCGAATGGATGGAAGAGGAAATGGATCTTATGGGAGAAATTGTCAAGCATCAGTACCATGAGCAGGTCCAGGCTATTCCCAAAGGAGAAATCGGCCCACCGTTTGAAGCCAATGGTTATATCTACATCGTCGAAGTTTTGGATCGTTCGGAACCTGAACAGCTTACGTTTGAGCAATCAAAGGAATATATCCGCGAACGGTTAACCGCAGAAAAACACAGCGAGCTTTCCCAGCAACTTTCATCGAAACTTATGAAGGATGCCAAAGTGGTGATTTATACCAGAACGTTAAAAAAGATCCCCAAACCACAGGCACCATCGGGTAATAGCGCACAACCTATTCAAAAGTAATGTCAGATAAGAGAAAATAAGAATATGATTACACTAAAAGAGGAAACTTTTATTAATGCTCCTGCCAAATCAGTCTTCGGATTCTTAACTCATATTGATCTGCTTTATAAAACATGGCACCGCAAAGATCACGTTTTCTGCAAAACAATTTCAGGAACATTATCAAAAAAGGGGTGTATATTTCATTTTTTGGAAGTTATCGGCAGATTTCCTATTTATTCGATTGTAAAGGTGAGTGAGCTTAAAAGTGATGAGTATATTGAATACAGTCCGGTTTTTCCGTTTTCTCTGCTTAAGATAGGCAAAGGATATTTTAGGATTGAGGCACTCTCTGAAAATAAATCAAAACTTATAGCCTATGTCGAATATGGTGATAAATCCGAAATTATTGACAGAATGGCAAATCTGGTTATTAAAGCATCGGATATCAGAAAACATATGCGCGAAGAGGGAATAAATTTGAAAATATACCTGGAAAGTCAGAAGTGACCTGTTTGGCCTATGAATCACGTTGTTACAAAAGCACATCTTACTTGTCCCAAATGCCACACGACACAGGAAGTTGAAATGCCGACTGATGCCTGCCGGTATTTTTATAAATGTCAGAACTGCGGCGAAATGTTGAAGCCCAATGAAGGTGATTGCTGTGTCTTTTGTTCCTATGCAGATACAAAATGTCCTCCAAAACAGACGGAGGCAATATAAGGAGGTGACCATTTATGATGGGTTTTGGCTCGTACGGGGGAATGATGGGAGGATTCGGATTGTTCGGAAGTCTCTTTACTATCATCGTGTTGGTTGATTTGATACTTCTGGGAATTTGGCTCTGGAAACAAATACAGAAGAAGTAAATCAGTTACTATTATGCAACCTAAGCTGACTGGCTGATCGGGTACATTTTTGCCCATGCCTACAATTACTTTATTAAACACTACTAAACACTGATATATAATGAAGTAAACAGTTTATGGAATCGCATAAGCATAGCTTTGTGAAGTTAGGTAATGTCATCTGTTACTCGTAGGACAAAGAACATGGACGTGATCAGACAACGGCATAAGAGAATTTTCAGGAATAACCTTCAAAAATAACCTTCCGTTCCTTGAGAGTCTCGATGAATTCCTCTATAATTGAGTTCGTAAAAATCGAATCGTGGTTCACAAATACAAAACACCCCCATTTGGGGGTTTTTATATTTGCCGGCACGGGTGCCGAACGCTGATTGGGTCGCATGCCAGCGAATAGTGCACACGAAGGCGCACTATCGCGCCAGCATTGCGAGGAAGTGCAACCCGAAAAGAAGTGTAACGCAATTACTCTTTGAGGGTGAGCAAGCTCGCCATCCCTGCACTTCCATCTCAAGCAAGCTCTTCATCCCTGCGGGCTCACAAAACAAAAACAAAGCAAGCGCCGACCTGATAACCAGCGCTTGCTTGGGAATACAGTTACATCACCTCAGTAAGCTGAGCAGACGACATAAGGACGTCATACGGAGGCATACTCTCACCTGGATGCTTCTGCGCAAAATGGGCTTTCGCCGCAGCTTCCGTCATCATCGCGGCAAAATTTGTTTTTGCCTGCGCTTCGTCGGCACCCTCGACCGTCATCACGTCCCCGCACGTACAGGCAAAGGAATACTTCTTCATCACAAATCACCTCCCCTCAAAGTGAGGAATATTACATGAGGTTAACTGTAGCATAAATGAAGCTCCGCGGGTTGAAACCCGCGGTTTCATACGAAACACTTAGAGCTTCTCTCACCTCCGCTACGCTCCGGGCGAGCATTCATCCACGAGCTCAAAGCTCGCGGATTGCTGCTCGATCGATTCGTGGTATAGTTTCTGTATGACCAAAGAGGAAAAAGCCCGTGAGATCTACAAACGGCTCAAAAAGGCCATCCCCAACCCCGAAGTTGAACTCCGGTTTTCCAACCCGTTCGAGCTTCTGGCTGCAACGATACTTGCCGCCCAGTGTACGGATAAGCTCGTCAATACCGTGACTCCGGCTCTCTTTGCCAAATACAAAACGATCAGGGACTACGCTGACGCCAGTGTCGAAGATATCGATGCGATGGTGACCAAAATCAACTTCCACGGCAACAAGGCAAAAAATATCCACGGTGCGGCGAAAATGATCATGGAAGCCTATGGCGGGCAGGTGCCCAAAACGATGGAAGAACTGGATGCTCTCCCCGGGGTTGCGCGGAAGACGGCAAACGTCGTACTCGGAAGCTGTTTTGGGATCGCGGAAGGCATCGTCATCGATACCCACGGCATCCGGCTTGCAAACAAGTTGGGACTCACGACCGAGAAAGACCCGGTAAAAATCGAACGTGATCTTATGAAGCTTCTTCCCAAAGAATCATGGATCGACTTCGGACATCTTCTGACGCTCCACGGGCGGTATACCTGTACGGCCAGGCCGCATACCTGTGATAATTGTCCGCTTGATGATCTGTGCCCGGAGTATGCCCAATGGCACGGCCATTAGGCGAGAAGAATCTTCGCTTTTTCCAATTGCTTGAGGGCAATCCGCCGGTACGTCCGTCCCGCATTCCACCGCTCTGAGGCCCGGGTCAGGATAAGGACCCGGAGCACCATGTGCCCGGGGTTGACCGCTTCGACCCCCTCAATCCGGGACGTACCGAGAATATGTTCGCCGACGTGCTTGTCTTTCTTAAGGTCGGTTAGCGCCGTATCAAGGGCGCTGATCACCTCGTCAACAGGCTGGTTGGATTTGACGGGCAGGTCCACAATGACCCGTGCCTGCCGTTTGGAGTAATTCACGATTTTCCTGATCTCGCGGTTGGGGAAAATATGGAGTGCCCCGTTCTTATCCCGGATCCTCACGGTCCGTATCCCCAAGGACTCCGTCACGCCCTCGCTCCCGGCGATATCCACGTAATCCCCAACCCGGATCGTATCCTCGGTCAGGATAAACACACCGGTGAAGAAATCCTCAATAAACGACCGCAAACCCAACCCGACGATGACGCCGACAACACCGGCGGAGGCAAACAGCGGAGTGACGTTTACTTTGAGTGCGATGAAGATAAAGTAAAACGCCGTCGCGTAGGTGATGACCCGGAGCGCACTCTTGAGCACGGAAAAGTACGTATTCGTCCGCGATGACTGGATATTCTTCGGGACGCGGATGAAGCGCTGGAACAGCGCATCGACAATAACCGCGGAAAGGAGCGGGATGACAATTTTTGCGATTACGGAAAGATCCATATACGTATTATATCAGGAGGCGTCATGGACGCGCTAAAGCGTCACGTTCGGATAATGGGTGATCGTGCGCGTTTTACGGGTTGCCGGGTCAATGACGACGGCGACCACATCGATGCGGTAACCGCCGTTTGCCTCGGGATGCGTCATACGGTAGTAGTCGGCCGTCGTAACGATCTCCCGCAATTTACGGGCCGTGATGGCGGACTCGGGCGGACCGTAGGCGGAAGACGTACGGGTCTTCACTTCCACGAATACCGTTTCGGTGCGGTCGCGCATGATGAGGTCTATTTCCCCGTACCGCATCCGGAAATTTCGCGTAAGAAGGCGGTAGCCTTTGCTTCGGAGAAATGAAACGGCGAGCGTCTCGCCAAGGGCGCCGATGGTGTTATTTCGTGGCTGGGGGTTGAACTGCTTCCGCAATCTTTGTCGCACTTTTCCCTAGTTTACCACGAAGGTAATAGAGCTTGGCGCGTCTGACGTCTCCGTGCTTTTTGACTTCAATCTTTTTTATCCAGGGGGAGATAAGCGGGAAGATGCGCTCGATACCTATTGCCGCGGCACCGATCTTCCGAACCGTGAACATGGCATTGGCAGCGCTTCCCTTGATGGCGATAATGATCCCCTCGAAAATCTGGATACGCTCGCGGGTTTCTTCTTTGACTTCCCGCTTCGTTTTCCCGGCGACTTTCTCGCGCTCAATGAGCTTGTAGTGTACGCGGACCGTATCTCCGACATGCAGGTCGGTTTTCGTTTCGTTTTCCCCGTCTTTTCCGGTCCAGGTGATGCTGTTTGCCATAGAAGAGCTTATTTTATCATTCCCGAGAGATTCATACAAGCGCGGACATAGGTAAGGAACAACGGGTGCGGGGTAAGCGGCCGGGACCGGTACTCCGGGTGGTACTGCGTACCCAGGAAAAAGGGATGGACACTGGTCGGCAACTCGATGACCTCCGCAAGATTCTCGACGATTGAACGCCCGGAGAACACAAGACCCTTCTCCTCGAGTTTCGAAGCAAATTCGTCGTTGAACTCGTAGCGGTGGCGGTGCCGTTCCCAGACGGTCTTTTTGTCAGGATCGCTGTACCCGCCGAACTCCGTGTAACTCTGGTCGGCAATTGACCCTTCCTTCACCTTGCATTCCCACCTACCTAAACGCATCGTGCCGCCATAGGCTCTGCGTTTCCTGTTTTCTTCCTGCAAGGGATTCATGTGGATGATGGGATACGGGGTCGCCTCATCGCATTCAGTCGTATTGGCGCCCGTAAGCCCCAGGACGTTCCGTGCGAACTCCACCGTCGCAAGCTGCATGCCGTAGCATAACCCAAGATACGGGACCTTGTTTTCGCGCGCAAAACGGATTGCCTCCAGCATCCCCTCGACACCCCGCGCGCCCCAGCCAATTGGGACGATGACGCCGGACACTCCACCCAACAGTTTCTCCGGGGATTCACCCTTCTCGATCTTTTCGGAATTCACCCACCGGGTCTTCACCGTGACGCCCTGCTGCCATCCGGCATGATCCAAAGCGTCCATAAGCGCCGCATACGAATCCCGGAGCTCATAATCGCCGGTCCCGAAATATTTGCCGACAATCGCAACCTCGATTGACCGCTTCTTGCTTTCCTGTACGCGCTCCAATAATTTCGTCCATTCCGTCATTTCCGGCGCCCTATCGGGAAGGCCGAAAAGTTTCAGGATTTTCTGCGCGAACTGCTGGTCTTCAAAGGTCTTCGGGACCGCATAAGGGGTATCTTCGTCGGGATTGCTGATGCAGTGCTCGGCATCGACGTTACAGAACATCGCAAGACGCTCCCGTCGCCGTTTATCAATTGCCTTCTCTCCGCGGCAGACAATGAAGTCCGGCTGGATCCCCATGGAAAGGAGGAACTTGACGGATAGCTGGGTCGGTTTGGTTTTGGGTTCCCCAAGGTGGTGCGGTGTGGGAAGGTAGGAAACATGTACGTGCACGACCGGCGCTTTCTTGACCGTCTTAAGGATCCGGGACGCTTCGTAATAAAGCATATTCTGGTACTCACCGGCGGTTCCCCCGAGCTCGACGATGACAATCTCGGCATCGTCGTTTTTCGCGGCGACAAGCATTCTGTTTAAGATCTCGTCTGTAATATGGGGGATTGCCTCGACATCCTCCCCCTGGTACTCGAAATTCCGTTCCCGGTTAATGACCGCAGAGTAAATCTGGCCCATGGTGACAAAATTATGGCGGTGAACGTCTTTCCCCAGGATCTTCTCGTAGGTGCCCATATCCATGTCCGCTTCGGTACCGTCATCACAGAGAAAGGGATCTCCGTGCTCAATGGGGTTAATAAGGCCTGCGTCGACATTTAGGTAATTCTCGAATTTAACGGGGGTAACTTTGTAGCCTCGCGCCTGAAGGAGGAATCCGATGCTGGCTGCGGTAACTCCCTTCCCTAACCCGGAAAGGACGCCACCGGAAACGAAAATATATTTGGTCTCACGAGGGTGCACAATTTAAGATACCAAAAAATCACTCCCCCGTCAATATTTGGCTGGGGGTATGGGCAGATTGTCCGATCGCGCTATTTGCCTTTTTTTGGCTTACCTTGGCTCCGCCGCTCGGGCCTGGTTGCTTTCGTGCTGAAATTTTTGCGAAACAGCGAATAAAAAATATCGCCCTTCGTGATGACACCGACAACCTGGTCGTCGTCATTGAGGATAGGAAGCTGGTCGACATGCCGCACGATCATGCGTGAGAGCGCACGCATGACGAGTGTCTGCTCACGGGCGAAAATGACGGTCGTGCTCATCATGTCCCGCGCTTTCACCGGGGCCATCTCCTTGATCCTGTCCTCCATCGCCTCGAAATCCTGCGGGGTTTCCAAAAATTCCAACACATCCTGGTACTTGGGGTAAATCCGCTCCAGCACGTCCTTGCGGGTTACGATGCCTACGAGGCGGCCTTTGGAATCGACAACCGGGAGTGTATGGATATGGGAGGAAAAAATCTTCTTACACAAATCACGATATGTAGTGTCAGGGGTTACCGTCAGCACATCCTTGGACATGATGTCTGAGACAATCATAACGCGCGTTTTCGTAAGTATAGCACAATGGAAAATACAATTGTCAACTATCCCTTAGGAGGCGCGGAACGGGGTGGTTTTGTGTTTCCTTCTCACTACCTTAAGCTCCAGCATGGTGCGGTGGAGGACGGCAATGGCCTGGGAAAGCTCCTCGCCTTTGGCTTTCCGGGCAATAAGGCCTTTGGCAGAATCCATGGCTTTCTTGATCTCGGATTCATTAATCTCGTCCGCGTGGACGGCGCGGGACACAAGTATCGTGACGCCGCCGTCCTTGGG
>CAZHOQ010000053.1:0-9129 GCA_964533995.1 uncultured Gammaproteobacteria bacterium | reverse complement strand
CCACGGCGGCGTTTTTGTTCCTTAAAGGGATCACGCTCTGAAACGGCAATCGGCACCTTGCGTCCCGTTATGTCCGCGTATAAGCCGTCATAGAAGGCATCGATTGCCTCCGGTCTATCAGGAAGCGGCCTCGGGATGGTGAACAAAAAACCGCACCGCCCAAGCACCCGGGACCAGTAGGACATGGGAACGACGGATTCGGTGAGGGCGCCCCAGCGCATCCCCTTGTCCGATGCATACACGTACGGCTCGTGCCCCATGATCACGCGGTACCCCTTCCTGAATAGGTATCTGATCGCGTGCAGCTGTCCCTGGGTAAACTCGAGCCCGCCGGTGATATAGGCAAGCGGAACGCCGGCCCGTTGCATGCGCCACACGTATTGAGCAGCCTCATCCGCCGTGCCGACATTGGTAACCGGATCGACCAAATCCCGCCATTGCCATACTTGCGGAATCGATCGTGCCGTGGCAACTTCAGGAAAAACGGACCGCATGACCCTAAGGTGCCGGGAAAGAAGCGTTTTTCGTCCGATCTGGCGTTCGACAAACCGGTGCTGATGGCCAAGCAACGCGTCGGATAGCACGACATGCGACGAAGCATCCCAGACGTTAGCCTCCGCTACCATCGGATCCGAAAAGAGCGGCAGGCCGATGTGTTCATTTCTCGTCATTTAAAAAACCAAGTGGCCGGCTTCCTTATCGTGAATGTACGCCAGAAATCCATATCGGCGCTCCCTTATTTCCTGATCAATTTCCCTGTCCCGGCGCATCCAGGCTTCATATTCCCGCTGCCGGGGAGCGGCGTTCTGCGCCTCGTCAACAACACTAAGCAAATCCGCCTTTATGGCCAACGGATGTAACAGGCCGCTACTGACCAAGTTAGGCAATAGCCTAACCGGCACAAACCGCCACGGACCATGCTTCCGCGGCTCCAGCCGGAGCGGACGCACGCCGGGCGCGCACTCCTCACTGAAGCAGTAGAACACATGCATATCCCGTTCCATACCCTCCGCCGCTATCCGCAGGGGGCTGATGCGGGACTCAATTAAATATTCACGGTGAATGGGTATCCCGGTTTCGGTCAGCGTCTCTCTCTGCGCGCCCCGGGATGGTTTTCTCCGTTCGCTGAGCCAGAGTTTTCCTCCGGGAAATCCGAATCGTCCGCTTTTAAGCCGCATGGACATAAGCACTTTCGGATTATCCGTGTGGACGTCCCTGAGCATCATGACGAGTGCTGCGGGACCATTGGCGGGTGGAGTGAGGTCAGGCAGCGATAGCTGTTCTGCCTGTACCATATGCTACATTGCCCGCAGGCGCTTAATGCGGTCGGGAAGCGGCGGATGCGTGTTGAAGAGATTTGCAAACCACGCGCCGAATTCCTTACCTTTGAAGGGGTTGGTGATATAAAGATGTGCGGTCGCGTTGGTTGCGGCCTCAAGCACTTCCTTGTCCTTCCCCAACTTCTCGAGCGCCCGCGCCAACCCCTCAGGATATCTCGTGAGCATGGCGGCCGATGCGTCAGCCAGATATTCCCGGTTGCGGGATGCGGCAAGCTGGATAAGACTTGCAACTACCGGCGAAAGGATTGCGAGTACGATACCAACGAGCATCATAATACTCCCGAGCCCGCGATCCTCGTCCCGATCGCGGTGGCCGCCCCACCATAGCGTCCGCAAAAACATGTCCGCCATATAGGCGATCGTGCCGACCAGGACCGCAACAACAGCCATCAGACGGGTGTCGAAATTTTTAATATGGGATAGCTCGTGGGCAATGACCCCTTCAAGCTCCCGGCGTTCGAGCGTTGCGAGTATTCCCGTCGTTGCCACGACCACGGCGTGCTTCGGATCTCTCCCGGTAGCAAACGCATTCATGGCCGTATCGTCAATGACGTAGAGTCGGGGCTTGGGAATTCCGGCGGCAATCGCGAGGTTCTCGGCGACGGTAAAAAAATCGAAATCGCGCTTCCTGTCGGCAGGCCTTGCCCCCGACATGGTCAGGATAAGGGAATCCCCCCAATAATAGCTCACAAAGCTCGAGAATACGGAGAGAAGGACGGCAAACCACATAAAGCCGTTCCCGTATCCCAGCGCCTGACCCAAAACGTACGCGACCAGTACCACAAGGGCTATGAACAGCGCCATGATAACGTACGTCTTGGTTACGTTTGCGCTTATTGCTGAAGAAATGGTCATGATTACTCGAAGCTTACCTTGACCGCTTTCCGCTCTTCCTCGCTTGCCGCGAAGAACTCCTTCTCGGCAAATCCCATCATCTCGTTAAAGAGCGTATTCGGGAATGTCCGGATCCGGATATTGTAGTCGTTCACAACCGAGTTGTAATACTGACGGCTGTAGGCCACTTTGTCTTCCGTATCCGATAGCTCTTTTTGGAGCTGGAGAAAATTTTCGTTTGCCTTAAGCTGCGGATATGCTTCCGCTACGGCAAACAGTTTCCCCAATGCGGCCGTAAGCATATCGTTTGCTTCCGCCTTGCTGTCGAGCTTTTTGGCGCTCATCAATGCGCTGCGCGCTTTCGTTACTTCAGTGAACACCCCTTTCTCGTGTTTGGCATACCCCTTGACGGTATTGACGAGATTCGGGATCAAATCCGCCCGGCGCTTGAGCTGGATGTCAATCTGGCTCCATGCCTCTTCTATCTGCGTTTTAAGGGATACCAATCCGTTATACAGCGACCAGAAATAGCCAATCAGAAGAACGGCTGCGCCTCCGAGAATCCATAATGCATTCATACCAGGCTCCTTTCGGTTAACCCTTGGTTAACCATTTTCGAAAATCAGTATACCCCAGGGTATTGAGAATGTCATCTTTTTCCGCCCAGCCCCTCCGGGCAACCGAAACGCCGTACCGCATCAGGTCCATATGTTCGACCGCATGCGCGTCCGTATCGATCATTAACCGGTTACCGTTTCGGACTGCGTCGTAGACGAGCGCATCTGACAAATCGAGACGGTCAGGGTATGCGTTGATTTCAAGGGCGATATCGTGTTTCTTGGCTACCTCAAAGACAGCGGGCCAGTCGGCATCCACCCCCTCACGGCTCCCCAATAATCTTCCTGAGGGATGACCCAGGGCGCGCACTTTGGGATGCATAGTGAGTGCCGTGATAAGCCGCTCGGTTACCTGCTTTTTGGGCTGGGTAAATGCCGAGTGAATCGAAACAATCACGGCGTCAACGAAATCCATTGCCTCGAGCGGCAATGCCAATTTCCCGTCCGGCTGGATATCTACCTCACACATGAGGAAATAGTGTACCCGTTCTTTCACGGAATCCTTCCACGAGGAATATTGTTGTTCGTATTTTTCCTTCCGGCGCTTCATGATATCCACAATCTGCTGCTTTGACTGATCGGACAACCTAGGGTTATGGTCCGAGAATCCCACATACTCGTATCCCAGTTTGCCAGCCTTGGAAAGTATGGTTGCGATGGTGTCCTTTCCCACATCATGCGAGGAATGCAAATCATAACTTGAGTGGACATGAAGGTCGCCTTTCATATCCTCAAGTTCCAAAAGCTCCGGAAGCTTGCCCTTCAGGGCTGCAGCAATTTCCCCTTTGTCTTCGCGAAGCTCGGGAGGGATATACGGCAGACCGACCGCCTTATAGAACAGTTCCTCTGTTGCATATTCCTTCGTTTTCCCCGTTTTCACCGTCTTGATGCCGTGCTCGTTTAAGGATAGCCCCTTCTCGAGAGCGAGGTTTCGGAGCTGGATATTATGATTCTTGCTGCCGGTGAAATACTGGAGCATCGCCCCGTATGCTTTAGGCTTCTGCACTCTCACGTCGACTTGCTTACCGTTGGCAAGAAGCACGGTCGCCCCTTTGGGGCCGTGGTCTATGAGCTTAGTGTGGGGAAATTTCAGAAAATGCTCCAACACCTCCTCGGGCTTTTCCGTTGCAGCGGCAATGTCGACATCGCCGATCGTCGACACCTGGCGCCGTAGGGAACCCAAAGCGTCCACGCGCCCGACATTCGGATGTTTCTTCAAATGGGCGATAATTTCCCGTGCAATCGAGTCAGCATAGGGAAGCGGCATGCGGTTTTCCTTAATCGCTCCCCTCTTGTATGTGGCGATCGATTCAAGGATGACCGTCTGCGATTTCTCGCCGAATCCTTCCATCTCCGCGATCAACCCCTGATGTGCGGCTTTTTCCAGGTCAGCAATCACGGTTTTAGGGTTGTCGAGCTTGAGCTTGGTTACCAGGGTAAATGCCTTTTTGGGACCGATTCCGGGAACCAGAAGTAGCGGGAATATCGCTCCGGGCACCTGGGACAACACTGTTTCCCAATGTTTGGATTTGCCGGTTTTGAAGAGCTCATCCAGGTTACCCGCTATGCTACCGCCGACACCGGGGATTTCATCAAGCTTACCGTCATCCCAATAATCCTTCACTTCGCTGGTTAGGTGCTCGATGCTGTCGGCCGCCCGCTCATAGGCAATGATGCGGAATCGGTTGGCTCCCGTGATTTCGTAGGAGGCTGCGATTTTTCGGAGTAGCTCGGAGATCGCCGCATTGGTCATCATAGGAATTTACCTCCAAGCGTACCATAGTCGTTGTAAGCCTCACAAATATCAATTATAATGATGGCCCAAGGGATCGTAGCTCAGCCTGGTTAGAGCGCCTCCCTGTCAAGGAGGAGGTCGCCGGTTCGAGTCCGGTCGGTCCCGCCAATAGGCATATTCCTTGGGTTGCTATCTCTGTCTGGAATGGAGGCTACCTTACCAAATGGTTGAACAACTGAAGAAGTACGTAAGCAATCCGGATTCACTCATCTCGCTATTTCTTGGACTCGCCGTCGTCATCGTCATCGGCGTCATGATTTTCAATTACGTCAAAAGCCCGAAAGCACCGGGTGTAACGGATACCAAGAGCGACACCAAACAGGAACAACAGGCAACTGCGTCAAGTGCGGCTCTTCCTGCATCACACACGGTGGCAGCGGGAGAATCGCTTTGGAAAATTGCGGATCAGTATTACAAAAGCGGGTATAACTGGGTCGACATCCGGGACGCAAACAACCTTTCAAGTCCCAATGCGATCGAGGTCGGCCAGAAGTTAACGATACCGCAGGTTTCCAAACGGGAACCCGGACAAATCGCAAATGCGACGGTCGAAGTGAAACGCCCGGCGGACGGCAAATATACGGTAAAACAAGGAGATTCACTCTGGAACATCTCTGTGGAAGTATATGGTACCGGATACCGGTGGACGGAAATTGCGGAACTTAATAAGCTCGAGAATCCTGGTTTGATATTCACTGGCAACGTTCTGAACCTGCCCTAGTTTTTTGAATTTTGTTACAATACGAAGGGAGTCCTCCCACGGAGTCCCTTTCGCGGGATTAGTACACCGGTAGTATGCATCCTTCCCAAGGATGAGAAGGGGGTTCAATTCCCCTATCCCGCTCCAAAAAAGCAGGCTTTATGCCTGCTTTTTTATTGGGAAAATGTGCGGTATGTATTATTATTGTTGTTTTTTATATTGCATTCCTATCTGAGACTTGCTTCAATGAGAGTATGCGGATTCATTTCCGAAATTTTGTTGTGCAGGCCTCACGGTATGCGCTTGCACTGCTTCTAATCTGCCTCGTTATTTCTTTCGTAACGCCGTCTGCTGCGGCGGTTTCCACAACGGTTGCCCTATCTTCTACCTCATCATCGACACAGGCATCAACCCAGCGACATATCGTACGGACATCGGACGCAACGCTCCACGCGTTCGTGCAAATGGGAACGAATACGACGACATGCGGTTCGGGAGGGTTGTGGTGGCTCTACTCTACGAATTCCGGATCGACCTGGACGTGCGGGAGCCAGCTGAATGCCAACACTTCCACGGCTACCCAGATGTTTGCGGACGCAAGAGTAGATTCCTCTGACAATATCTACGTCGTCTACTCGATCGCCGGCTCCGCACTGAACTCGAACGCCGACGTCATATACCGCAAGCTCACCGCTACCAACTGCTCCCCGGCCCCATGCGACTGGACCGTAGAATCGGCACAAACGGTGCTCAACGGAACCGGGTCGTCCGGCGATGACGGATCGTTTCACTATGCGACCCTCGAGCTTCAGGGGACAACCCGCATATGGATCGCTACCCGCGAGTACGACGGCACGAACTATGCCGTTGGCGTGTATTACTCGGACGGCCTCGGCACCAGTCCTGCGTGGACCGTATCCCAGGCGGCATTGGACACTGCGGGAACCAACGCACAGTACCACTATCCCAACATCGTACGCTTCGGTACGAACATCGGCATCATCTTTAACGTAGAATCGGGAGGCGACCTGAATTGGCGGACGAGAGCCGACAGTGACGGACTTACGACCTGGAATAGTGCTGCCAGCATCTGCACCACGGGATGTCTTGTCCGATTCCCCGCCTTCTCCAGTATCGGCGATACGTCCGGCAACGTGTACCTGGCTCACGAGGATGCCGACGTAAAATTCTACCACTACCTCTCGAGCTGGTCCGCTGCCGCAACCATCACCACAAACAACGTCAGCGACCATGGCGTATCGGTTGCCACCAACGGCACGGATGTCTGGGTACTATTCGGTGATTCTACGAATCTCGCCGGGGGGATACCCAAAAAACTCGTATACAAAAAGGGCGTCGCGCCGTTTGCCACTGCAAACTTCGATGCGAATCCGACGGCGGTCGTCTCCACCCATACGACGTTCGATAAAGTCTGGCTATATGACGCATCGGCGAATTCGTATCAGGATGAAACAACGGATGCGGCAAACACCACTACTGCGGATGTGGCGCATACCGATTCAAATACCATCGTAAAAGATACCGGCGATGTTTTTTATGCGGGCATGTCAACGACATTCGACGCTATCACCTGGGTCATTTCAACTGTTTCCACATCCGGCACAAACAACTGGGAATACTGCTCCGCCGTAGATGGGAGCTCTGTCTGTACGACTTGGGCGACCCTGACAATTACATCGCAATCGAACCCGGGTTGGAAAGGGAACGGGTATCTTTCGTTTACGCCGCCCGGTGACTGGGTTGCCTCAAAACTCAACGGCGAGGGTACAGCCTATTATTACATCCGGGACCGGACACTTTCTGCCTACACCATCGGCCCGGTCGGAACACAGCTCTATTCCTTTACGGTCCCACAATATTTCGGACTGGCTCCCTCGACTGCCGGAGTATATGCGCTGTGGACGGAAAACACTTCGGCGCCGACAAAAATCCGGTACGCGACGCTTCTTTCCCATAATGCCAATCCGAGTGACCCAACGTCGTTGGGCGGACATGTTTCCGGCGCATATACCCAGGATTCGACCCCCACACTGACGTTTACCCTCTCCGATCCCGACTCCGGGGATACCGTGAAGTACCGGATCCAGATCGATGACTCATCCGATTTCAGCAGCGCGGCGGTAGACTATACGTCATCGCTTGCATCGCAAGGATCGGCGTCGTTTACCGTCGGACAAGCGGCCGGATCGGGAAGCTATACGACGGGCAGCTCGGGCCAATCGCTTTCCGATGGCAGCTTCTACTGGCGCGTAAAAACAATTGATGATGACGCTGCGGAAAGTTCGTATACGACTGCCAACTCCGGCAATGCCGCATTCATTGTCGACGCGACCGCGCCGACGACTCCCGGCACCCCTTCAACGACAAGTGCCGTCACGGATACGACGCCTACCTGGACATGGACGGCAAGTACTGACGGCGGTTCCGGCCTGGCTGCGACGCCCTATACGCTCCAGTGGTCCCAAGCTTCCGATTTTTCAAGCGGCGTCTCAACGACGACGGCCACAACGAATTCATTCACGCATTCGACGGCATTATCGGACGGCACGTGGTATTTCCGCGTGAAGGCAGCCGACACGTTGGGGAACGAATCCGGCTATTCCGCATCCGGTTCCATCACCATTGACGCGACCATACCGGAAGCTATCGAACTCAATGCCCCGGGAAACTTCAGTTACACCAGCAGCGAACGGCCTGATTTCCGGTGGAAAGCAACGAGCGACACATCCGGATTATCGAAGTACTCCCTCGAAATTGACAACCCGTTCATCGGATCCGACCAACCAAGCGGCGACTTCCTTATAGACGATATCCCGGTAAGTAACACAACCGATTACGAAACCGGCAAATACACGATTCGTTACGAGGGCTTCTCCGATTCGGACAGCACCAATAATTACATCTCGGTACACACGAAATCCTCAAGCGAATGGGGCGCTTCCGCAATTGACGGCAAGGTTCGAGAAGGCCGCGTGACGTGGAAAGTCAGGGCATTCGATACGGCAGGAAACGTACGGAGTGCAACCCGGACACTGTTTGTCGACCGCACCGGCCCGCAGGGCACGTTCACCCAAATCAACGACATTCCAAACACCGCATCCGATTATTCGACCACTGACACCACCCCGACCTTTTACGGGAAGCTTACCGATCCGATTTCCGGCGGGGACCCCGTACAAACACAGACAAACGACGGTCCCGGTGTTTCCTCCGGACCGAAACAGGCTGAAATAAAGGTGGAGAAGCAATCGGGCCAAACGTATGATCTCGTGACCCTAGTCACGGTCAACATGGACAAACAGTGGTTTGCCTGCGACGGCGCGGAGGTCGCCGATACCGCAAGTCAGCGCTGCGATAAGTATGTGCCGTTTGAATATACGTCGAAAGAAATACTGCCGTACGGGACGTATAAAATTACGCTCACGGGCAGAGACAACGCCGGCAACGCGTCGGGCAAAGCGGAACTCACCATTCATGTTACGACCCTTTCGCGCATCACAACGCCGGAAGAAAAAAAGCTTATTGAGGAAGAAACGAAGTCGCTGACTCCCGAAGAGCAGGAGACCGTCAAAAAGGAACTTGAGATAACAAAACCAGTACGGCCCGGCCCCGAAAATGCAACGCTCACCCAAACCACCCGGTCAATACAACGTCTTTTGGACAAAACCGGCAATCTGTTGAGGTGGCTTATTTCGGCTATCGGACAACAAGCGCGTGTTGCACTGGACTTTGTCCGAAGCATGCTTGCGGTTTTACAAGGCACGATCCAGCATACCCTCGCCGACGCCATACAATGGCTGCAAAACAGCGCTACTTCATCCT
>CAZHOQ010000052.1:0-9297 GCA_964533995.1 uncultured Gammaproteobacteria bacterium | reverse complement strand
TTCTATGGTGTAGGCGACCAGTTCCTCATCCGTATTTTCCCGGTCCCCGAACACCCACCGGTGCGATTTGACTCCCGGCTCCCCGTTCAATGCGTCGATCTCGAACCCGCCGTCGTCTGCGAGCGTCGGGAGTCCGGACTTTTCCGCATAATACCGGGCTTTCAGGATGGCATTTTCGTCAAAAGTAGTCCCGGTTTCCTCGGCAACGGCAGTAATGCCGATATCTTTTAGGGAAACCAACTCAATGACGACATCCGACAGGAATTTCCGGATTTCCTCGAGTTTTCCCGGGTTTGTAGTCGCGATCAATAGCTTTTTCATTACAATCCGAGCTCTTCGTGATGCGATTGCATCGCGGATAAAGTAAGCGCGACGAAATCGGACAGCGGAATGCCAAGTTTTTCCTCGCACTGGGCGATCTGTTCGCGTTCGACGGCTTTGGCAAATTCCTTGTTCTTCCATTTCTTCATCACCGATTCGACAGAAACGGTTTCCAATTTCTTATCCGGCCGCACCAGCGCCACCGCGACAATAAAACCGGTCAGCTCATCGACCGTCTCAAGCGCCCATTCCATGGTTCCGTCAAGCTCAGCCAAATGGGTAAGCTTGCGGTTGTGGGACATGAGCGCGTGCACGATAGGGCCGTTCGTTTCGCCCATGGACTTCAGCCACTCGAGCGTGTTTTTCGTATGAAGGGCGGGCGTGTCCTTCGTTTCCTCCCAATCCGCATCATGGAGAAGCCCCAGCGTTTCCCATGTCTCCGGTTCACCGCCAAGCCTCTCTCCTAATGCGCGCATGGCAAACCCGACCGCATACATGTGCCGCCGGAGATTTTGATTTTTCGTGTGCTGGTGAAGCAACTTGCGGGCCTGCTGTTTGGAAATCATGGATTATTTGAAGAGGGAGAATTTTTTCGTGACTGCTTTCAGCTCCTCCGTGCTCCCAAATAAGCAGATGCCAAAATAATCTAAGTTCGCTTCCGGCGTTTCTGCGGTTCTACCGACCTGCTCAGCCGAGGTCCCAACCGTCATGGTACTGGTAAAGTCGGTAAACGGTATGCCCCGTTTTTGGGCTTCCTTCCTCACCGTTCTGATTTGGTTGGAATTATCCGCCCGCAAAACGATGAAGGGAAAGTGCGAGATGTTCGGATGCACACCGCCATCGCGGTCTTTGTATTGCAAAAAAGACATGCCTTTTCCTTCCATGTGCCCGCCCGCCAACCCGGCGGTCATGTGACCCAGCGCATTCATCATCCGCCCGGGATCAACGCCTACCCGCATGATCGCGACAAACCGTTTACTCTTTTCGTCGGGCAAGTCCTCGTGGTCGGCTTCCCCGGCTACTGCCGGAGATACCGCATGACGGCGGTCGGGCCGCAACGTCGGGAACGGTATGACTTCCTTGATATTTCTTGCATCCGTCAAAAACATCACGAGCCGGTCGATGCCGATTGCTATCCCGCAGGTGGGCGGAAACCCGTGCTCGATTGCCTCGAGATAATCGTAATCCGTCTGATGGGCCTCGTCGAACCCTGCTTTTTCACGCTTCTTCTCTCCCACAAACCGCTTCCATAAATCTATGGGGTCATTAAGCTCCGAATAATTGTTCCCCAGCTCACTCCCGTTGGCAAACATTTCGAAACGCTGGGTAAACCGCGGATCATCGCATTTTTTCGCCAGAGGCGAAACCTCGATCGGATAATCGTAAATGATCGTCGGCTGGATGAGTTTTTCTTCCACGGCCTCTTCAAACGCAAACGCGATGCACTCTCCGACCGACTGGATTTTTTTTAGCTCCTTGAATTTTTCCTGTTTGATTTCCATCGTCTGGATGGCTGCTTTCGCCTCATCGACGGACGTCCATGACAACGGATCGATGCCGGTATGTGTAAGCACTGCCTCTACCATCTTCATCCGCGTCCACGGCCGGGCAAATTCGAGGTCCTTCCCCTGGTAATTGACTTTCGTCGTCCCGAGCACCCGTTTAGCGGTATACTCGATGATCTCTTCGATGATATCCATGCCGTAGGAATAATCCTGGTACGCTATCTGCGCTTCGAACATCGTGAATTCCGGGTTGTGGTCGAAATCGATCCCCTCGTTTCTGAATACTTTCGTAATCTCGAACACTTTCTCAAAACCCCCGACAATAAGCCGTTTGAGATACATTTCGTCGGAAATACGAAGGTAAAGATCGGCATCAAGCTCGTTATGATGGGTCGAGAAGGGCCGTGCGAATCCGCCTCCGTATACAGGCTGCAGTGTCGGTGTTTCGACTTCCACCATCCCGCGGTCCGTCAGGAAATCCCGGATAGAGTCGATAATTTTGCTCCGGAGGCTCAACCGGCGTTTAACGTCGGGGTTAAGTAACGTATCGAGGTACCGTTTGCGGTACCGCTCCTCCACATCCTTCAATCCGTGCCATTGGTCAGGAAGCGGCCGTAATGTCTTGGTGAGCATCTGGATACCCTCAGCAAAGACGGAAACCTCACCGGCCTGGGTTTTACCTACCATACCCTGCACGGCGACGATGTCACCGATATCGAAATACGGAAGGAGCTTGAACGATTCGGGAGTGACGATATCCGCCTTAAGCACCACCTGGATCTTGCCCGTCTCGTCTGCTATGTCCCAGAACGAGAGCTTTCCGTGCCCGCGCATGGCGTAGATGCGCCCGACGACTGACGCTTTTCTCTCCTCCATTCCCCGCGCTTCGCTAACGGAGTGTTCCCGCCGGACGCCGGCGGGATAAGGGTCAACACCCATTTTTCGGAGGGCTTCTAATTTTTCTTTCCGTGCGTTGATAAGATCATCGATCGTTGCCATATGTCATAAAAATGATGTCATTATTATCGTACAACCGGTGATTCTATTCAACGTGCGCCGTAAATCCTTCCACAAATGATGCGGCCACCTCCGAAAGTTTTGACGTATTGTACCCGCCTTCTTGGATTAACACCGTCGGGATATTGAGCCCGGCTATACGGCCTGCAATCCTTCGGTAATACCCCGTCGTAAGCTTGAGTCCGCCGATCGGATCGGCTTCATGCGCATCATAGCCTACAGATACGACAACGTATTGCGGCGCGAATGCGGCAAGCTGTCTCAATGCGTTTGATAGCACCGGGTCATACGCACGGTCAGGCGTATCGAGAGGCAGCGGATGGTTTATGTTGTACCCTTTCCCTTTCCCAAAACCAACCTCGTTTTCGAATCCTGAGTAGTACGGGAATTTTTCAGCCGGGCTTGCGTGAATATTGACGACCAGCACATCACTCCGTTCGTAAAAAATGTGCTGCGAGCCGTTGCCATGGTGCACGTCGATATCAAGGAGTGCCACCCGCCCGCGGGCCGACAGATAGTTTGCGGCAACTGCCGCATTGTTGAAATAACAGTATCCGCCCATGCGAGCGCGTTCCGCATGGTGTCCCGGCGGCCTGCAGAGGGCATACGAGACGCGTGCCCCGCGCCACACAAGGGAAGAAGCGGTAAGCGCCGCCATCGCCGATCCGCACGCGGAGGCGTATGTCGTTTGGGAAACGGGGGTATACATATCGAATGTATAAAGTCCGCGCCGCGCGATTGCATTGGCAACGTGTCGGCCTTGGGTAAACGGAAATACGGATGGGTAGGCATACGTAGGTCCGGCAAGCCTTCCTGCTTCGGCGATGTACCGGACGTATTCCGGGGCATGGACCGCTTCGATCCATGATAAGGGAAACCGTTTCGGCAACACGATCCGTACCCCGCCGATGTGTGATAGTGCATCCCGTATCTGTTCGATGCGTTCAGGCACTTCCGCATGCGGTTCCGGGGTCCCGTTGAAAATCTCCGAAGGCGGCCGGTGCCGCACGTGATGGGACGGATAGACAACAATCATACTCCTCCTTTCAGCATCGACTCCCGCGATGCCGGTGCATACAGTGCTTGGATTTGTGCTTTGGGCAGATACATCATCGTAAAATCGCGTTTGCTCTCCGGTCCCTGCGGCGGCAACCCGTCTCCGACTCCCACATTCTGGATGAGCATTTGAGGAATCGATCGCCCCTCGTGCGTACGATCCGGCACCTCCATGCCGGCAGCAAATCCGACATGATGTGCGCCGGAACGGTAATTCGTCTCTGCAATTATCAACGGGTTTTTATCGCCAATATCAGCAAGAACCTGTGCGGTCAGGTGCGATACGGCAGCTGCCGCAAGACCGCTTCTAGATGCATCAGGCGACCTGCGCCACTCGGTGCTTTCAACGATGGGAATGCTTTCTCCATCCTCCAGGGGAACATCCAGACGCTCGGCGGTAGCAAGCGCGACCAGGTGCCGCTGGGGAGAGAGGATACCAGTAAACCAGACATGCCGGTCGTAAGGAGAGATCGAATTCCCGTGAGTAATATTTCGCCGAAGATTTTCAACCGCTTCCTCGTCCCAATGAAAACTGTCCCCCCAAAGATGCAACACATCTCTTGCAAACCGGACAGGAATCTGCCTCAAGAACGTATACCCCTCCCGGCGCAGCTCAGCGATTCGCCCGACCGGTGTTTTGGCGTGTCCGCTACCGGACTGGTCCACGTCTTGGATCATCTTGGCAACCGGAAACAGCGGGCGTCTCGATGGGTGATTAACCGCGGCAAGCATCATCCAAATGGGCTCGGAGGCGCGCCCGTTGGGCGTCGTCATAAACCCGGTCGGCACAGCAGCTTCAACCAGCGGTTCATCGCTTTGGTCGAGAATATCGGAAAGGACCGTGCCGGGAACCATACCGCGAAGGACGCACCGCGTAACGTTTCTTCTTCCACGGTGCACGATCTCGCGACCCACTCTTCCCAGCCGCAATACGTACGCGGCATCATGCATGACGCCGGACTGGTTTACATATGCCCGCCGGTCTGAACGGTACATGAATCCCATGCTGCCGGTGCTTCCTTGGTATGTTTCTGGTTGTGTCATATGATTTATCCATAAATGGTTTGCGCTTACGCGATCGGGCAATACCCGAGCAAACCATATTTTGCTGATAAACTCGCGAATCGGAATTCGCTCGTTAACAGCCAAAATAAAACCCCTCCGGGGAGGGGCTTTCTGTGTCTTTCTGAATATAATTACTTATTCATCGCCACAAGCGCCTCTCCCGGTGAGGGATTCCTTCTTCGCCTTCTTGGTTACTATTTGGGCGCTCATAACGATAAGTTCCTACATATACACGCAATCTCGAATTCCGTCAACATACAAAAATGCCCCGCTTGCGGCGGGGCTTTCTTCACTCATGATCTTACTCGATGTGTAAGATCTTGTAGAGGATTTTGCCCGCCGGCGCTTCCACCTCTACCTTTTCTCCCACCTTCTTGCCCAGCAGGGCTTTTCCGAGGGGAGATTCATGGGAAATCTTCTTGGCCATGGGATCCGCTTCCCACTCGCCGACAACGGTGAATTCTTCTTTCTTGCCGTTAATAGTGAGCGTCACTTTGCAGCCAACATCGACTTGGCCTTTGACATGCGTTGTTACGACTTTTACCCCATGCAAAACCGCCTCAAGTTCGGCGATCCTGCCGTCAATGAAGGCAAGGTTCTGTTTGGCATCCGTATATTCGCTGTTTTCCGAGAGGTCTCCCTGTTCGCGGGCTGCAGCAAGGCGTTCTACCGCTTGCGGCCGTTTGACGTTAGCAAGCTCCTCGTACTCTGCTTTTAACGCTTCCAACCCTTCTTGTGTGACGACGACATGGTTATTGTTCATACGTGTTTTTCGTTCTCTTCGCTACTTATTTTTATATATCTTTGCAAAAAAATACTCCCCAAGGTAAGTAAGCCCAGGGAAGGTCATAATTTCCTCGTTTTATGCCTAAGTTAGGCACGAAACGTAGCTAAGATTGTCTCAGACTCATTGTGTGTTGTCAAGGCCGTAAGATTTCAAAAGTGCGCAACAGTCCCGCACAACGCGCTATACATAATTGTGATGTATATTACATTTTACGTAATTGACCGTTATAATCCTTACCATGAGTACTACCGAATACAAAACCAAGGCGTTTCAGGAGGCTGTCGCCGAGGTTGAACGATCCCGAATGCCAAGCCGCCCGCGACGGAAAAATCTTCCGGACTTAGTGCTCCCTCCCACTTCAGCCCATACGCCCCCGGTTCGGGAAGCACGAAGGGCAGTAACGTTGGATGCCGTACGTGGCCGAGGCCGCACAACCGGACAGCGCTAAACATCCTTCAACTTTCGTTTTTCGTTTCCTGTATACTCCCCTTATATGGCAAAAATGGGAATGAAACGCCTTATCCGTCCAAAAAAAGGAAGGAAGATCGCCGGGGTCTGCCTGGCGGTTGCCAATTACCTCGGAGTCGATGTAACACTTGTAAGGTTCCTGTGGGTGTTTGCGCTTTTGCCCGGCGGCGTTCCCGGAATACTTCCCTACGTCATCTTCTGGATTTTTATACCTTCCGAAAGGTAGGGATATGACAGAGAATAACAGCATCCGTCGTCTCGCGCTCGGCGCAACGAGAGCGGCGGTCCGCATAGCGCGGGAGGCAAACATGCCCCTCAATAAACCATTTCCGTCCAAGGCGGAATTATCGCGCATGCCGAAGGAAAGGCGGAAAAAATTCGTACAGGCAAAAACACTCGGTTCAATAGCAAACAACCTGGAAGGTATCGATTTCTCCCAAAGCTAGTTCGGAAACCCCTGAATACTAATCATCCACCTGATTAAGGACAACCCGCCACTTAATTATTCCTTCTCCGTGATGGTATATGCATATAGAGTCGTACCGGAATACGATCCGGTAATCTCAATACGCTTATTCACGTACTGCGCAAGATCCGTCGTCTGCGAAGCAATGCCCACCGTTTTACCGCTGTCGGTGATGAGTATGTAGGAATAATCGTCACCTTTCCCCGGCTTAAGCAACCCGGTTACCGTATCAGTTGTTGATTCAACGCTTCCGGATGCTGGCGCTTGGCTCGGAGACGCCTGACTAGTTAGATATCGATACCCGACAAATCCAGCAGCCCCCAACACAAGAACAATACCAATACCGACGATATAGTTTTTCATATATCCTTATACTACCCCATTCAACTTCGATGCGTCCTTAACGACCGACTAACTCTTGATACAGTGTGACAGTCGTTGTTCCGACAAGACCCCAAAAGATTGGCATGTATAGAGGGATTCCCAGAAATTGAGGGTTTGTGTACGTCCAGGCGTTGCCCATATTAACCAGCACGACTTCAACGAGAGCACCTCCAACACTCACCAGCACAAACCAAAATAATTCCTTTTTGATTGGAACAACGAAATGCTTACCTACGGCAAGCGCGACAAGAAGTATCATGAGGATTATCGGCGCCTGGTTGAAAAGGAGTACCGCAAGAGAGGACAAGAGTAGAAATCCGGCGGAAATACGTATTTTTCGGCTCATTATGCGTATTATGCCTCTGTCGGAGTTGACACGTGCGATGCCTCACTGACAGCCATAATAAATCTCCATATACTACGTACACATTCGCCATTTCATTTATTTCGACGTCCCGAAGAAAGGAGGTGAAACTAAATGAAAAGGACGAACTATATCCTTCGAATTCTTGCGGCGTTTGCTCTTTCCGCAATCGTTCCGCTATTTTCCGTTTCTTCCGTACAGGCAGCTGCCTTGGGTGATTCGCTTTGGGTAACGGCATCAGATTCTTCTGTTGCGCAAAAGGTAGATATGACCACGAACGCGATCACGGGTACCGTTGCGACTGGAAATTTCCCGCTTGGGGTTTCCGTGGATGAAACCTATGTATGGGTCAACAATCTGCATTCGGACACTATAACGCGAATCACAAAATCGGATTCATCGGTGATGACGTTTTCCGGCTTTACACTGGATAACGCCTACAATGCGGTATACGCGGACCCCCAGTATGTATGGTTCAATACCGAGGATCACAAGGTCATGCGAATTGATAAAAACACAAACACTGTATCGGAATTCGCGACTATTCTTCCGGAGTACGGACAAGAACTGTATGCGGATGCCGATTCGGTATGGGTTATCAACGTCGCTTTGGATTCCGTCACGCGGATCAAGAAGAATAATGCCGCGGATATGGTAACCATACCCGTGGGCGATTTCCCGATACGGATTACGTCGGATGCGCAGTTTGCATGGGTAACGAACTATTTAGATAGCAGTATATCGAAAATCGACAAGTCGACCAATTCGGTTACCGACGTCATTACGCTATCGAGTACACCCAATGCCGGTGTCATTACCGTAGACGACCAGTATCTCTGGGTCAGTTTCGGAGACGACTTCGCCAAACTCGACAAGGCAACAGGTACAGTGGTGGGTTCCATCTCACTGGGATACGGACTTAATATTACCGGCATATCCCAGGACACCAACCACATCTGGCTCACGGAGCGGAACGTAAACAGGCTCGTCAAAATCGCCAAATCGGATCTTTCTGTCATTGCGGTCATCAATACGGCGGCAAGCCCGGCGATGGTCGGCGACGCGACGGGATTCGACTATGACCGCTTCTATGGCGGACCGGTCGTGCAGGAAGTTGGGATCGATATCAAACCAGGCAACGCACAAAACTGCTTCAACAACAACGAGGCGGGTGTTCTGCCTGTGGCTATCCTTGGCGCCGTTGACACGGATGTTTCCATGATGGACCCGGCGTCAATTTCTTTGAACGGATTGTCGGTTAAGGTCGCAGGCAAAAGCAATAAATACCTTGCGCATACGGGGAACGTGAATGACGACGCATTCACAGATCTCATTTTGCAAATTGAGGATACGGACCGGGTGTACCAACCCGGAGATACAGCAGCGACATTAACAGGCAGGTATTACTCGGGAGAGGAGTTTATCGGACATGACATGATTTGCATCGTTCCATAAGGGAAGAGCTTATAGAACCGCCGGTTTTACTCCGGCGGTTCTCATTATATGAACATCCCGGATGCTTGTTGGTATTCTGATTATGGAATAAACCTCGTAAATAGATATTCCAAAACGTATACTAATAACCAGCTATGAGCATTAATCCCTTGCGCGTTATCCTATTGTTAGTTGTTGGCTTAGTGCTATTAGCCGGTGTTTATTTTATCTTGTTGTATCGAGCTTGGTATACAGATATTGACTATCGAGGGAATTGCAGAAATTTCGTGAAGTTCCTTCTAAACCCAAATAATCTTATCGGCCCGAATGATAATGCGTGTGGTCCACAAATTCTTCCAAATCCTGAATGATCTTGTACCCCGTGCCGGATTCGAACCGGCGATTTATTCCTTGAGAAGGAATCGTCCTA
>CAZHOQ010000051.1:0-9408 GCA_964533995.1 uncultured Gammaproteobacteria bacterium | reverse complement strand
CTCGTTGGCATCCGGACTGTCTTCATCGAAGTGTTTGATCTTGTCAAAAATCCGAGCCTCACCGGCCGGTTCGTCTCCTGGATATCGGATTATGTCCTCATACAGCACAAAAGCCAGCGTCCGTTTTATCCGCGGGCTATCTACAAGGGGGCGATTTTATGATTCTTATCACGGTAGGCTCCACCATATTCCCCTTCCAACGGATGGCGACATTGGTCGAGCATCTTTCCCATCTGCGACGCCCGGGAGAACGGGTGATATTCCAGTACGGCGCGACCCCGCCACATTTTGTCGACGAACGGGTCGTCTCCCTGCCGTTTATTCCCCACAAAGACCTCCTTACCCATATGAAGGAAGCGCGGGTTATCATTTGCCACGGCGGACCTGCAACCATCTACCAGGCGCTTTCGTTCGGAAAAATTCCCTGGGTACTGCCCCGGGAACGCCAATTCGGCGAGCACCTCAACGACCACCAGAAGGAATTTGCGGAATTCATGTCTTCGCACGGCTTAGTGCATGTGGTAACGCCTAAAACCCCGGTAAGCCGTATCCTGGTCACCACAAAAACGATCCCGCCGATCCAGAAAAACAACCCCGACATCATCGCCTTCCTGGATACCGTTACGGAAGCTGCGTTTGCCAAGCAGGGGTAAGATCGGTATAAATACTGGTATGAAGGATAATGCCCTGCCGACCAGCGCGTTTGTCGCCGTAACCCTGCTGTGCAACTCCCGATGCATCCATTGCGATATCTGGAAAAACCGCGGGATGGACTTCCTACCGCCGGAAATCTATAAGAAACTCCCCTCCTCCCTTGAGATGGTCGATCTTACCGGCGGCGAACCGTTTTTACGAAACGACATCCCCGAGATTGTGGGTGTTGTGAGAGCCGCATGCCCCAAAGCGAGAATCCTCATTACGACCAACGGATTTTTGCCGGAAAAAATCAAAAAACAAATAGCCGCCATCGTGAAAAACGATCCGAAGATCGCATTCCGGCTCTCGCTGGACGGCTGGGGCAAAACGCATGAAAAAGTCCGCGGGATCCCAAACGCATTTGAAAAGGTCATGGAAACGGTCAACATCCTCAAGGAACACGGGGTTTCCGACGTCGGGCTTACCTTTACCCTCATGAAAATAAACCAGCACGAACTCCACACGGTCTATGATTACTGTGCGTCGCACGGCCTTTCGTTCAGCCTCAATGTCGTCCACGACTCGCCGATCTATTACGGAACGGGCAAAACATCGCTCTCCCCTAGCCCCACCGAGGTAAAAGACGATTTTCGGAAACTCTTCGGCAAGCAAATGAAAAGCCCGGATCCCCGCAACTGGGGCAAGGCCTGGTTTAACCGGATGAGCTACGAATACATGCTTCATCATCGCCGTCCCCTACCCTGCGGAGCCGGGGAAAACTTTTTCTACATGGATCCCTTTGCCAATATTTTTATGTGCCAAGTTAAAAATTGGCCTATCGGAAACCTCCAAAAGGAGTCATTTGAGGATATATGGTACTCAAAGGCGAAATCGGACCGTTTACCCGCGGCTCATGCATGTAACGACTGCTGGATCATCTGCACCGCAAAGGATGCGATCAAGCGGAACAAACTAAATGTGTTGGGAGACGTCGCGTCGCTCCTTGCTACCGGCAAACCGCTCTACTCCCCGAACCCCCGATGAAAAAGAACCCAACGATAAGCGTCGTCATCCTGACCAATGACCGGCCGGAGCTTCTGGAAAAGGCGCTCGTTTCCATCAAAAGACAAACATACCCGCCCATAGAGGTCGTAGTCGTGGACGATTCTTCGGTACTCCATGAGGAAACGGTCAGGGTCGTCAAAAAACATACGAAGGCCCTCCCGATAATTAAACGAAACACTGAGCACTCGATATCCTATGGCCGCACCATCGGCATGAAATCCTCCTCAGGCGATCTTATCGTATATCTCGATGACGATTGCGAAGCCGAACCCACGTACCTCAAGCGCTTCCGGGACCATTTTCTTCGTACCCCGCGGCTTACCGCCGTCATCGGCCGGATCAGGAACGCCCTTCCGGATAACGTATTTGCCGCAACGCAGTATGCCTACTACGACCGGGGCCTCCGGCGTTTTTTCCCGTCGCTCGACCGTATAGAACCGCTGACCTTTGGCCGCATCCTCGATTGCGAAGTCATGGGCATCAGAAGACGGGATCTGTCTGCACTCGGATTCACTGAGCGGCACCGGCGGTATAGAAACGATGATGTGGACTTGGGACTTCGGCTCATGCAAAAAGGAAAAACCGTCCTGTTTGACCCGGACATTATCGCCTACGCGAGCCCCCGGACCTCTCTTATCCCCTTGTGGACTGCCGCATTCTGGAACGGGTATTCCGACGCCAGCACCACTCGCGAGTACAGAATCAATCTACGAAAAGCCCCGTATCCCACGCCGTTTATCACCTGGTTTCCCAACGCGGTCATGCATACCCCCGGTGTTTCCGGCATCCGTCGCTTTCACTATGCCATCCTGCTTCTTTCGTTCCCGATCGTCTCACGCGTTGGGATGTGCTGGTTTTATCTTACGAACTTATGAGGATTGCGATCGTAAACGATACGCTTGATGAATTTGGCGGCGCGGAACGGGTTGCGCTGGTCATGCTCAATACCTTTAAACGCGCGCAGTTTATTACGTCATTTGCAGACCCCTGGATCCTTAAAAATTTCTTTCCGCAACTGAATGCCGACAATCTCCATACGTCGTGGCGGATCATCCCGCATATCGCAACGCACCGGTCCCTCATCCAGATGTTCTCTCCCCTGCTTTGGCAATCATTCGATCTTTCTTCATTTGACGTCGTCATATCCAATCCAAGCAACCTCATGTGTAACATGATCGCCGTACCCAAGCGCGCGCTCCATATCCAGTATATTCACGCAATTCCCAAGAATCTCTACGGATTACTCCCCAAAACGCCGCTTCAGAAAGCGCTGCGCTACGATCTTTTCATACGCCCGTTGTACCAACGGGCAATACGAAACACACCATTTATTCTCACCAGCTCCCACCATATGCAAGACAAAATACGAAAGCTCTTCGGGATCACCCCTGAGGTGTTGCCGCCGCCCGTGACCCTTCCTAAAAAACCATTGAAGCGATCGAAAGGCGCCTACTATCTCTGTGTGTCGCGCATTGACCGAGACAAGCATCTTGAACTGGCCATAGAAGCCTGCAACACGCTCAAGGCCCCGCTCCTGATCTCGGGTAAAACGAACGAGCCCCGGTACGAGGCATACTTACGAACGATCGCCGGCCCGACGATCCAGTTTTTGGGATTTTGCTCGGATAAAAAAGTCAGAGACCTCTATACACGCGCGATTGCGTTCCTGTTTCCATCCAAGGAGGAAGATTTCGGGTTAGCCCCGCTTGAAGCGCTCGCACACGGCGTTCCGGTGGTGGCGTACTATGGCGGCGGCCCCAAGGAAACGCTTGTCGAGGGCACGACGGGTACGTTTTTTACGACCCACACTTCGCAGGACATGACAAACGCCATACGTCGGCTCAGCCGGAAACGATTCGATCCCAAGGCGCTATACCGGCATGCGGCACGGTACAGCAAGGAGGCATTCAGCAACAAGCTGGTGCGCTATATTCAAAAAGAATACGAGAAAAAGAACCGTCGCGTTACCGGATAATCTCGGTAATCCTGGGTTCGATGAAAATATTAGATAGGTATAACGGCACCCGGCTATTGATTTTGAGCGGCTGGCCGTCAAGGAAATAGAGCGTTCCGCCGATCTCCTGCGCTTTGAGTTCAAGCACCATCGTGACGTCGACCTTCCGCGGGTGCGGCCGCTCAAAGAGGTTTCCGTAGAGGTCTCCCGCTATCGTCCGCGCCGGTGTCACCTGCTTTTCCAGTACCGTAGCGAGCGCCTTCCCGTTCCCGTCACGCACGGCGTCTCCGACGGAGATCGCGTCGGCGATGTACGGGTCGACTCCGGTCGTTCCCGTAAACACCGTTCCGTCCAGCGGATCCTCGGTTTTGAGTTGCGCGCGGACTTTGACCGTCCGGTCCTGCGCGGTTCCGTACTTTTCATTGATATCCACAACGATACCTTCCACCATGACCGGGCCGACTTCCACCCGGATCCAGTCCCCCATCTGGATCGTGACACCCCGGTATTTATACGTCCCGTGCCGCGCGTTATAGCTTGCTGCAACCTTCGCGTGCACGATAACCGTTTGCGCGGTGCCGTAAATCGTCTTGTACGTGTGCGGGAACGAATCAACGGAAAGAATCTTCGACTCCAGCCTTCCGAACACGTCCTTTCCCTCGAGGCCTGGCACATACTGGGTACTTAAGTACGCGGGCGGCGCTCCCTCGTTGTAAAAATAAAGTTCCCGGTTGGCTACCCTCACGGCAACGGTAACGTACTTGCTGCGGGGAACGATAAGATAGATTGCCGTACCGGCAAAAAGACCTACTAATACGATCAGAAGGTACTCAAAAAATCCCCATTTTTTCACAGTATTCTGCAGTCGTTTGATTACGGGTCGCATACGGTTATATCTCTGCCGTGTTTCGGACGAAATACCCATATATGATAATGAGTGGAACGAGTTGCTGCAAATCAGGAAGTATCGGCTGAAACTGGATGTTGATAAGCACCGCGATTCCCGCGGCGAACAAGCCTGCCTGATACATGCCCTCCGTCCCTTTCGTACGGCGCATCCCCGCATACAGCCGCGCCCCAAGGAATCCTAGCGTTATAAGGTACGGCACCAAACCGGCAAGCCCCGTCTCCACGAACAATTTGAGAAACCCGTTATGCACCGGCTCCGGGAAGTAGGTAAACACGCTTTCACCGTACGAGGTCGCGCGGGCTTGCTGAAACATATAGTACACGTCCATCGCAAGACCCACGCCAAACAACGGATGGGTACGGATGGCTTTGGCAGCTTCGGCTATCAGAAGCATCCGCGTTTCCACGCTCCCGTACCGCTCGAACGTATAGAGCGTACTTCCAAGCCTCGGCAATATCGCAATCCCCCCGACAAGAACCAGAACAATGATCGCCCCCTTGCTCCACCGGGTTAGGCCATCAGGTACCCCAAGCCGCATCCGCAACCGCTTTTCCGCAAGGTAAAAAAACAAAAGGAATGCTACGGAAACACCGATCCACGACGCCCTGCTTAAGGTCGCCAGGAGCGCAAGTGTCCCCAGAAGCACCCCGGCAACCGCGTAGTGGGAGACCCCGTTTTTCCGGTGAAACGCCCAGGGCAGAATTACCGGCAGCATAAAAACGAGATACGAAGCAAGAAGATTGGCATGGGCAAACGTCCCTCCCATACGGACGACTGCCCCACCCACATCCCGGCTCATATCAAGGGGCGCGTACTCCGGAAAATACTCGATCGCAAGTCCCAGCGGCCCGCCCCAAACCAGCTGAAGCAGTGCAAATACGCTTTCAAAAAGCACGGTTGCGATTATTCCGGCAACGATGACCTCCCGCCGGATAGGATATTTGGACGCCGCCAAAAACGCACACAGGATAAACGGCTCCCAATAAAACAGGGCATGCAGCATGGAAAAACCGGGAAGAATCGAACCCATGAGGGAGGCTGCCATAAACGATACGGGTATGATAAATAACAGCTTGCCTAACGGATCTTTCAACGCTACGATCCGCCGGCGCATATACGCGTCGGAGGCAACCATGAGTGCCATCAGTGCGGCGATGCCGTCCCGTGCCGTCAGCACGATATCCGCGCTGATGCCGAAGGGCCTTCCGAGAATATGAAGCTGCGTACTGCTGACTAATTCAATGAGAAATTGCTTGCCGACGGTAAGCGGCGAAAGCACGAAAAAGGAAAGCACCAGCGCTTCCGACATATTGGTGATCCGCAGGAGATACCCGACAAATACCGCGATAACGACTAGTCCGATTTTCTTATCCGGGACGAATAAAAGAAGTATGTAAAGGGAAAGCGACAGCCAAAAAATGCGCTGCGGGGACGGTTTCATTTTGTCAGATTCTATCATACAATAGGCCAATTGAATCGGTATGCCTCAGACACATAATAAGCCCGCGGTTGCCGTTTTTGGCTTAAGCCACTGGGGGAAACATTTTATCCGGATTCTCCAAAAACTCAGGGTGCCGACCGTCGGTGTTGATCCGGACCCCAGGAAAATCGAGGCACTCCGTAACGAATTTCCTCTCGTTACATACCATTCGTCCCCGGTGCACGCGATGAAAGACCCGACGATATACGCCGTCATCATCGCAACGCCGACCTCCACCCATTATAAAGTGGCGAAAACGGCGCTATCTTCCGGCAAACACGTATTCGTCGAAAAGCCCATGACGCAAAATACGGGGGAAGCAAAAAAGCTCCTCTCTCTTGCGCGGAAAAAGGACCGCACACTCATGGTGGACCATACATATGTGTACTCCCCCGCCCTGAATACGGCAAAGCGGCTGATCAAAAAGGGAATGATCGGTACGGTCCGCACCATATCTTCCGTCCGGGTCGGCCCCGGGATAATCCGCCCTGACAGCACGGTACTCTGGGATCTTGCTCCCCATGATATTTCCATCTGCTGGTTCCTGCTGGGTGCTTACCCCCTGTCCTCACGCATCCTGACGAAAGACCGGGTATCGGAGCCGGACGGGCACACGAGGACACTGGAGCTCACCTACCCCGGTAACGTCAGGGCAACCGTCAAGGTAAGCTGGGTCGCGCCAAAAAAAGTCCGGAGACTTACCATACGGGGCACGAAGGGTACGCTTACGATTTCCTGGAAAAATGCTGAGGAACTGCTAACCATTACGTCCCGGACGAAACAGAAGGTTCCGACCCCAAAACGGGAACCGTTGGAAATGGCAATCCGGCACTTTCTATCCCGCATACATAGCGGAATACTACCGCTGACGGATGCGGAACACGGCATCAGGGTAATTGGGATCATATCGGAACTTTCGGAAGGAATCCCGCTTACGGGATAAGCACATCAACAAGGAAGACGAGTGGGTTCTCCCGCGCAATCGCGATCCATTGGGCGACCCGTTTTTTAGGATACAGAAACCAAAACCGCTTCTGATACACCTTGCCGTACCGGTTCAAAACGGGCGTATCCGCCGTTATATCGAGCGCATCGTCGCCGTTATCGTAAAAAAGCCGTACGGCATACTCCCTGACCCCGTCGGTAATAACGGTATCCTGGTCGATGGCGATCACGATGTTACGGTAATATCCGGCGGGCAAAAACGTACTCTCGCCAACCTGCCCCAGGCCGGTTTCTGCTCTGGCAAAGACTGCGACAAACCCTCCCCTGGACAACCTGACGGACGACACGGAAATCGTCCGGCTAGCCGGCTGGCTCATCACCACGACGCGGTCATACGGAAGCAGTATGAAAAGAACCGATATGACGGCACCAAGGAGTAGCCCGGCAAACAGTATATTCAGCATATGCATGAGAACGCTGACGGCTTTTGACGGTCTTTGAACTCCCTGGTTTTGGTACGGTATACTGGGTTGGCTAGGTACAGAGTCCATACGGAGATAGTATCCCACGTTTCTTTTCATTATGACATCCGAAACTGCCCCGGTACAAATCACGACACCCGCACCGGCAGTGCGGGCACCGGTAAGCATACAAAATTCCCGGAAGTTTACGGTCACCCCGTATATCGTACCCGGAATACTTACCGTCCTCATCGCTTTGGCGAGCATACGCTTCTTTATGGCGGCACTCTTCGAGATACCGATCCGGCTCGAAATACGGCCGGAACGCGTTAACTGGAACGGCCGTGTCTATACTCCCCCGGGACTTCTCTCCAGGCTGGAAGAAGGCCACCTGGAATTCCAAATCAAGGAACGCATGATCATCTACGGCAACGACAACATCCGTTCACTGCCGATGCGCGGGAACATTCCCCCGCTTCACGAGCTGTGGGTTACCAACAATCCGGTAAAGAGCCTTCCTGAGGATATTGGCGAACAAAGGGCATTGGAGACGCTCTCCGTCACCAACGCAAGGCTAACCAGGCTCCCCGAGTCAATCGGCAATCTTACGAACCTCAAATACTTATACCTGTATGGCAATAACCTCAGTTCTTTGCCGGATTCGATCGGAAACCTTGCAAATCTCGAACTGCTGGACCTCTCGCACAACAACCTGACCCAATTGCCGCCGACGCTTGCGAAACTCGAGTATGTCGAAGTCTTGAATCTTACCGGCAACAAACTTACGTCGTTTCCCCGGTTTCTCCCGCCGTATCTTAAAATCCTTTTCATCGGCGACAACCCCATCCCCTATCCCTCACTCCGGGACGCACTCCTTAAGGAAGGCGATGAAATATACTACTAGTCCCTGCCGAACACGAATCTTGCTACCGTCCTAACCGGGTTCCGATCAAGATACCAGGTCCCGTCCATTCTTCCCGCCTTTTGTATGCAGTACTTCCGGCTTTGACAGGAAAGGCACGTGCCGCAATGAAGTATTCCCTTCCGGTCGCAGCTATACGTGTGACGCATGGGCATTTTCGTCCGCAACAGGTACCTCGTAACTTCGGCCTTTGTCACATCGGCACGCACCGCAGGCTCATAAAAAACCGAGCCGAACTGCCACGAGTCCTCCTGTGAGATTTGCATCATGGTTGCCATAATAAGACGCATGTTGGTGAGCGTCTGGCTCGGCACGAACCGGCCGTCGTCGCTGGTCACGCCGCATAAAACGGTGTCGATGGGAATCCGTTCTTCGACACGCAACTTCTGCGCATACAGGTACGCCCATTGGGCGTACATCATCGTGTTGCCCCAGAACCTCGGCAACTCAAATAACCCATGTTCCGGATGGAACGACCCAAGCAACTCCGAAGGACTCATTAGCTCCGGCCGGAACACCGGCGTTAGCGCCTGCTGGGCACGCACGAAGAGTATTTTTGGCTCACGGAAGAATCCGGCTCTCTGTTTCCTCATATATGCCGCGATATGACCGACGGCACGATACTGGGGATCCAAAGGGCCGGACACGACCGAAAACGGATAGACGGTTAGGCGGAATCTGGTTGCCAGCATGTGCCAAGCTGCCGCCGAATCCATGCCGCCGGAAAGAAGCAGTACGACGGAAGAACCGGGTTTCGGCAGACGGAATACGTACCTGCGTCTTGCACGTATAAACGACTCAAGCGCTAAAGTGAGCGTTGCCCGCTCGTACGGGCTTTTTTCCCCCGATTGTACGTACCTGTGGCGTTTTCGCATTGGTCCCATGATATACTCTAGTGTTGTTATGTCAACCAAAAAGCCGAAACGGACGGCTCGTCCTGTCGGGACGGATTCCCCGATATTGTTTGACTTCCTCCGCTCCCTTGCGCCGGGCGCATCGGTCATCGCACATGCGGCAACCGACAGTATGTCTCCG
>CAZHOQ010000050.1:0-9435 GCA_964533995.1 uncultured Gammaproteobacteria bacterium | reverse complement strand
TGAGTTGATGGCAACCAAGCGTGCCAAATATGGCGAGGCGATCAAGTACATGCGGGAAGAAATCAACTGGAACGGCAAAAACATGAAGCGGGAAGACATCTTAAAAGAACTTAAGGCCAAACAGCGCCAGGAAGGATACGATCCTTCAAAAGGAAAAACCCAGAGCCCGTTGTCCGTTGAGGATCAGCGGCTCATGCACGAGATCCAGCAGCAAATGGATTTGGCGGCTGAAGGCGTCATGTTATGGGATGACGATGTCCAAAGCTACACCGAGCTTCACATTACGTTATCCAAGCTGAGAAAATCCCGCGAGGAGCTACTCAAGAAAAAGAGCGAAGGAAAAGCGCTGAACGAGAAAGAAATGGACCAGCTTACCGAAGTAGAGCGCCTCTACCAGATTTACTCGCACCGGGAAGAAATGCTCAATGAGAATTTTACCCAGGAGCTTTTGGAGACCCGCGGATTGTCACCCGTTGATATCGAGGTGAGGAAGCGCTTGGTCGAATACATCAAGGCGCAGCATCCCGACGATCCAAATTATAAACCCGCAGAGTATGAAATGCGTATGGCGCTCTGGGCGGCAAGGACAGCCATGATTGGTTCGGGCAGGATGGCGATGATCGGCGCCATGATGTCGGTACCTCCCGCAGTCGAATTTGGGACGGCATCCGGCAAACATGTCATGCGTGCGCCGGCATTTGAGGATATCCAGCGGATTTTCAATCCTGAGACCTTTGCAAGCCGCTTTAACATCGGTGGCGATATGGGTATCACGGCTCGGAGTATTTTCCGAAAGAATTTGCTCCGTACGAAGGGAATAAATCCCAAGGATTTGACATGGACGCAGAAGATTTCGGGGGCTGCGGAACGGTTGGGGGAGAAGTTTCACCTTACAAAATCCAAGGAGTGGCATGATGCCAAACATCATGAGCACGACCCAGAACGACAAAAGGCGATGGAGACGTGGGAATTTGCCGAGGATGCGACCGGGATATCGTTTTCCGAGCTCTTGGGACCGGGATTCATGGCGTCCGGAGGATTTTATGACGGGACCGCATGGCGGCTTGAAAAGGGAGTTGCCGATGAAGTCAGGAGCAAGATGTTGGCAATGAAGAAGTTACCGGAGAACGCAGCGCTTCTCGATAACCAGGCGCTCTCCATCCAGCTTTTGACGGCCGGTAATGCCGCGGAACGCAAGCCGATACTCGACCGGATGCTTCGAAGGAACCCGTCGAAATTCCTGGAGCTCCTGGAGGAGGATACGGAACGGATCTTAACCAAGAATAATATAAGTCATGAGGAGTGGAAGAAATTCAAGGAAGCGCTGTCTTTGGCGGAGCTTAAGATGGCTCACGAGAAGGAGTGGCAATTTGCCCGTATTGACCTTGCGGAAAAGAAGGACTTCGACGCGCTCGTCGTGCCGTATCTTACCATTCTCAAGAGCGATCCGGGAGGTTACGACCGCTTGCGGCAAGTGTTGATTGACATGCAGGGGGAGGTATACCGGGGCCGGACCGTTGAAACGGGTGGCGGCACGTTCCACAACAAGATGGACGCGATTGCAGCCCTTAAGCTTCCGCTCACCATGAGCTTAACTGACTTTGACTGGAAGGAATCCAATTTCTATCAGCTGGGAACCGTAGCGATGCACAGAAGAATCCGTGATGTCGGTGCGCAAATGCAAGCAAGGAATGGCATGCTGGAGTTTTTTAGTAACAGCGAGATGGTGTTGTCGCCGAACGACTACACCAAGAGCCTGCAAAAAATGATGGAAGTGCGGACCGCGATCGTTGATTACTCAGGTCCTGACGCCGCGGAGGCAACCGTCAAGGAAATGATGAAGGTGTTTCTGGAAATGAACAAGCACCGGAGCCTTTGGTCGATCGGGTGGGTGCCGGGACTGACGTGGCTTCTTAAGTATGTGGGTGAAGCGGACCTGCGGCCTTTGAAGAATAATTTTCTCGGGAAGGCTATTTTCGGGAAAGAGCGATGGGGCAACCTCGTCAACGAAAAGATAACCCACTGGCCGCACTCCATCGCGGAGTCCATCTCATATTCCGTGCGGTATACGGGGGCGCACGCCAACGCCTGGGATGAGCAGAAGATGGAAGAGATCATTACGACTGCTCAGGATATGGGGCTTTTTATTAACCATCCGGAGTATGCCAATGACCTTCGCCGTGAATTCCATACGTTTTTGGTAGACCGGTGGATGGCGATGGCACGGAAATACTGGTGGGTTCCGATTGTCGCTACCGTTGCCATTGCAGCAGATAAAGCGACGAAAGAACAAGAAGGGGGAGGGGGACACTAGTCTCGAGGGAAAACTGCGTTTTCCCTCGACGGGCCAATCCGGCGAAGCCGGATGAATACCGGCCCTGCTCCCTTTCCTAACACGGCAATTCTTCTATAGTGAAGAGAAAATAAATCCCGTGGGGTAAAGAAAGAGAGCAGTGTTTGATTTCGTCCGCCTGAGGCGGGTCGCGCGTCGAGAGGAAACGTGGGCTTCCTCTCGAGACCTGGTTTAGTGCTGCCCGCCACCGCCCATAATGCCGCTCAATCCTTTTTCGGTTCCTTCTTTTCCGACCTGGTAGGCACTTCGTTGGTCGGGCTTGTGCCGCACTGCGGATGCAACAAACGATGCCTGGTAGGCGAGACTGAAGAGCTGTCCGAATCCGGAGGTGATCGGGCCGAAGACTGGCGCTAATCCGCCGGGAAGCATCGGTTCGGCCTTGAGGCTCTTTTGGATATTGGCTATGACATTGGGGATGATGAGTAACATTCCCAGGCCGATGATGCCGGAAAGTCCGACACCGCCGCTTCCGGTTGAGATCATCGGCGGCGCCCAAATGGTCTCGGAAACTCCCTGGGAAGTGAGTATTGCGGAAACCAACAGCAGTACGGCCGTTAACGGGAATACGAGAATTTTGGCAAGCAACCACCGGAACCAATTGCTGAACGAGTTCGTGCCCGGAACCGCCTCCATGACGATTTGGAACGGGGCAGTGAGTAAGGAAATGATGATGTTGATATATGCATCGATGAGCATGAACACGAGGCGGATGTAGCCGAAAATAAGGACGATAAGCACAACCAGCGTAAGCAGTATGGGTGCGGAAACAAGTCCGATCGCAGCGCCCTTAAATCCGCCGAGTAAGCCGCCGATAAGGCCCGGGATCACGGTCGTAACGACAAGCCCGCCGGTGCTGAAGTTTCCGGTTAAGAGCCGCGCGATATCATCCAGGGATTGGATGCCGCTGCCGAAAAAGAATTTGGTGATACCCCACAATCCGCCGTTAAACAGGTCGGCAGTGACCGCCTGCGGCGCGTTGGATGGCGCTTGCACGGCAAACTTCATGTTGCCCGCTGTGTCGGTAACGCACGTTGCGGCACCGCTCCACAAATTTACAACCTTACCGAGTTCCGGAGACGCATTTGCGACAACCGCCGTGGACAGGACGATTGCAAGATACATTAAGTCAATCATGATGCCGACGATCGCATACGAGAACGTAACGAGGAGGAGAGCGACCACGATACGCGGTATGGCGTTTTGGACCGTTACGACGGTTTTTGGATCAATCTTTTTCCGGAACATGACCATGAAACCGATAACAACAAGGATGATCGCAAGGATCGCATACGCGATATTCCGGAACGCCTTCCAAAGTCCCAGAAGCGGAGTAAGCCCTGCGAATCCGATCCCTTGGGCGTACACTTTCGGCATGAACCCCAATGTTTTTCCGGCATCCGCAATATAGAGTCGGGTGTCCGCCGGGGGATGAGTGTACATGGCAAGTGCCGTGGACTGAAGACCGGCAAGTGCGCTGTTTTGGTAGCTCAAACTTCTCGGGCAGGACGGGTCGCATTGCGCGTCGCACATGCCCATCGCGGAAATCACAAACTGTCCCATCGAGAACGATGCGGTGCCCACATCGCCCGATTGTTTATTGAGGGATCCCGTGAGCGCTTTCATAAGCGCCGGCTTCATACATTCGAGCGGTGAGAGAAACCACGCCTCGCACGGGTCGCTTGCGGTTGCCGCGGGTTCCCCGGCGGCAAGTGCTGTTTTGGGCGTTCCCACGAGCCACAGGGTGATGATAAACAGCGAGAGAAGTGCAATAAGCGCTTTTTTCATGCCGTTCTTATTATCGGCAATCCGCTGGCCGAAAGTCAATTTGAACATAATGCCTATGGGAGAAGCTGCAGTGTCGTCACGTCAACTCCGGTGAATACGCGAATTGCTTGCAGAATAAGGTAGGCAACCGACATGACGACAATGCCCATGATGGCCTGGGTAATCGTGCCGCGGGCTGCCTCAAGCTTTTTCTGGTCGCCAGCCGAGAAAAGCATGTTAAACCCGCCGACAAGAAGCATGATAAACAGAGCAACGGCTCCTAACGATACGACGGTCGTAATGAGGTTCTTGATGAGGGGTACAAGGCATGCGATTGACGCAACCCCTTCGGCTCCGGCGAGATTGGAACAAGCATCCCCTTCCATATACGTCTATTATATAGACTGAAACCCGGCAGAAACAAGCGAAATTCTTCCGTTCCGGAAGGGTTTAGTACGGCTTCGGGAAGTTAATGGAGCCGCCAATGATCTGGACGCCCAGGAAATTCTGGACGAGCGACATGATTGCCCAGGCAGCACCCACGATGATCAAACCGACGATTGCGTGCGTGATTTTGTTCCGGGCTTCCTCCATGCCGGCTTTATCGCCGCCAGAGGTGATCCACTTGATGCCTCCAAGGATAAGGTAGAGGAAGGCAAGTAAAGCAGCGATGATAAGGACGGTTCCGACAAGAGCCGAAATGAGTTTGCCGATATCGGTGATTTTGATGGTATCCGGTTGTTTAACGTCTAATGAGGCCTGGGCAAGTACTTTTTCTAAAACCATATGTTCCTCCCGTCAAATCAATACAAACCGTATTATATCCTACTTACCATTCTTACGCAACAAAACTGCCCTTGTCAACACCTTAGTTCGTGACCGTCGGAATGGGAAGATTCGGGAACTCAATGCCAAGGAAATTGCCGACGATCATCATAATCGCCCATGAGGAGCCTACGACGATAAGACCGATCATGGCGTTGGTGATTTTATCCCGTGCGCCTTGGAGCTTTGCCTTATCGCCGCCAGCGGTGATCCAATCGAATCCGCCAAGGAACATGTAGAGGACGGTCGTCACAAACGCAATGATGAGAAACATACCGACGATTGACCCGATAAGCGATCCGATCGCCGGTGGGCCCGCTTCATTGCCGCCGCTTCCCAAAGAGCCGGGGAGTACGGGATTGACGATGCCTTGCGCCAAGAGTCTCATAGGTTAGTTCGGGCTTAGCTGTTGCAAGAGATTGCCTCCGGATAGGGTGAAATCAACGCCAAGGAATGTGCCGACCAAGGCGGTTATTGCCCAAGCCGCTACGACGACCACAATGCCAACCATGGAGTTTGTGATCCGGTCTTTTGAGCTTTGGAGCTTTGCTTTGTCTCCTCCTGCGGAAATCCAATTAAATCCGCCGACAAGAATCTGAAAGAGAAACCAGATTCCCGCCGCAATCGTCATAAGGCCGATTATCGATGAAACCATCTTGGTAATACCGGTAATGCCGTCTCCCGGGTTGTCCCCGAAAGGGCCCAATCCTCCTCCGCCAATCGTACCTAGATCCGCATCTGCCAAATATTTCATAATATTAGAGTCCCGGCCCATAGACCTTCGGTTGCAGGATATACATCGGATTATTGAAAAGCAGCTGGCCCATGAGCGCCGCGAGGGCGAACGAGCCGACGATGATCACCAGCCCGATCATAGAAAGCCATATTTTGCTCCATGCCTCTGAGAGTTTTTTGGAGTCTCCCGCCGCATTCATATATGAATAGCCGGCGATGATGAAATTGAATAGGGCAAATACTCCGGCAACAACGAAGAAGAGCCGCAACACGTTGGAGATAAATAGTCCGACACCGGATAAGCCTTCATAGCCCGTTCCGGCAAGCGGATTACTGACAGAACCGACGATTTGGTCCATATGTGTTACAGGCTGGAATTTAAGATATCGATGCCTGTGATGACGTGAATGACTTGTACGATAAGAAACGAACCGAGTACCAACAATAATCCCGTTATGGCGCCGGTCAATGCCGCTTTGCCCTGTTGGGCTTTTTTGGCGTCTCCGGCTGATACTATAACGCTAAACCCGCCGAAAATCAACAAAATAAAGCTGATAATACCGGCCAAAACGAAGGCATTTTTGACGATTACCGATACGACCATCCCGAAGGTGGTGAGGTTGGGATTCGGGGCTAAGTCCTGAAGCGCTACCTGCGCGTATACTTTTTCCATACGGTAAATTCAGTGTAGGGAAATTGAGGCACCCCGTCAATTATGGTAAAGTTGGGACTACCCCATGAATGATACAGAGCTTATTTCGCGGCTGTTTGCGCATGACCGGATAGTACTCAATCGGTTTTACCGTACGTATGCACCGCAGCTTCGGCGCTTTATCGCGATGCGCATTTCCAATGAATCGGATGCGGAAGAACTCCTGCAGGACGTGCTGTTTTCGTTTCTTGAAGGGCTCCGAGATTTCCACGGCAAGAGCAGTATTCGGACGTATCTTTTTTCCATTTGTCAGCATAAGGTGATCGATTATTACCGGCGGAAGAAACTAAAAACTGTTGTTTTTTCCCAGATGCCGCAACTTGAACGCCTTGTATCACCCGTGCTGGGACCGGAAGAGGAGTTTGATGCGACGGCGGTGACGGAAAAAATCCGGGTGGTTTTGTCCCGGCTCATACCGACATACCGGCAGATAATCCTGCTTAAATACGTGGATGACGTAAGTGTGGAGGGTATAGCAAGAGCGCTCTCCATATCGTTTAAGAGTGCGGAGTCGAGGTTATTCCGTGCGCGGCAGGCGTTCGTGGAGCTGTTTTTATCTATCTAGCTATGGCAGACCTGACGTATCAGAAGTTTGTGCGGCGTTGGGAAGAGGTAACGGATATCCCGCCGCAAACCTTGGGGCCGTTGACGACACTCTACAAGACCGTGACCCGGAGGATTAAGACCATGCCATGGCCATGGTATGTGGGGATCAGTATCGTAGCAGTACTTATCCTGTTTGGCCTGTTGGGGCAGGGGATTTCGCGCCTCGTGACGATCCTTCAGGCAGGATTCTAAGCTCTATCGCAGGAATTCCCTTCGGTTTCCGACTACCTTCATATGGATGCTGTAAGCGTCATGGTTTCTGATGGGATAGCGTTTAGCCGCACACTCGTCGGACTTGTTACCCGGCCGTATGAGACGTACCGGCGGATCGTAACGCACGGGAAAGCAGGAGAACTGGTGTTTATCGGGGTATTGCTTTCCGCTTACTTTTCCCTTGCCAGTCTCGTTAAGGTAGCCGCGTTCCGTCCGTTTTTATTGACCCAGCATTTTCTGCTGCTTGCCATGGGGGTCGTAAGCGGGACCTTCATATCGACCTGTTGTATCGTCATAGCAGGCCGGATGCTCAAACTGTCCGTATCGTTTGAGCGTATTTTCCTTGCATGGAGTTATACGCTGATCCCCACCGTGTTGTGGTTTTTTGCGACATCGCTCCTTTTCGTATTGCTGCCGCCGCCACGGACGACGAGTGTCGCCGGTATGGCGTTTAGTTTGCTGTTCCTTGTGTTCAGCGCAACCTTGCTCTGGTGGAAGGTGACGCTTTCGTATTTGACGCTCCGGTTCGGGTTGAAGGCGGACTTCGGCAAGGGGCTCATCGTCGCACTCATCAGTGCGCCGGTTTTGTCCGTCTGGTCGTATTTCATGTATAAAGCGGGAATTTTCAAAGTGCCGTTTTTATGAACCTCAGAGATTACCAGTCGGCAGAGGCCAGACGGAACGCCCTTTGTAAGGAGCGGGGTGTCGAATTGACCCATACCGGCTCATTTACCTTGGATGAGGCTACTGCCGGATCACGGAATTGCGAAAACATGATCGGGGTTACCCAGGTGCCGCTTGGGGTTGCCGGGCCGCTTCGCGTGTTGGATCTTTCCGGCCATGCGACTGAGGTTTACGTCCCGCTGGCAACCACCGAAGGGGCGCTTGTTGCCTCCGTCAACCGCGGGGCCAAGGCAATAACGGAAAGCGGGGGCGCGACGGTGCATAGCCACCGCGTCGGGGCAACCCGGGGTCCGGTGTTTAAGGTAAAGAGCCTTGCGGAGAATGCCAAACTGTACGAATTTATCGAGTCCCACTTCGGGGAGCTGAAGCGCATCACGGAGGCGACCTCGCATCACCTGACCCTGAAAAAAGTGTCATCAAAAGGCGTGGGGCTCTACCGATACGTCCGGTTCGTCTACGACACGAAGGACGCCATGGGCTTGAATATGGTTACGATTGCAACCGATGCGGCAGTTGGGTTTATCGAAGATGAGACCGGGGTAACATGCATTGCCTTGTCGGGCAATTTCTGTGTTGATAAAAAGCCGTCATGGCAGAACTTCGTCAACAACAGGGGGACGAAGGTGTGGGCGGAGGCGGTTGTTCCCGAAAACGTCCTTACGCGCGTTTTGAAAACAACCGCTAAGAAAGCATATGAGACCTGGCTTGCCAAATGCATGCTCGGAAGCGCTATGAGCGGCTCCATGGGGTTTAACGCGCAGTACGCCAACGTCATCGCGGCCCTGTTTATCGCTACGGGCCAGGACCCGGCGCATGTGGTTGAGGGGAGTTTGGGTGTCACGACGGCTGAGGTTATTGACGGGCATGATTTGTATGTGGGCGTCTACCTGCCGGATCTCATGGTGGGTACCGTCGGGGGCGGGACCGGCCTTGCCACCCAAAAGGAGGCGCTAGTGCTATTGGGGGTTTCCGGCGGTAACGAGGGGAAGAATGCACAAAAATTTGCCGAACTGGTCGGTGCAGCCGCATTGGCAGGAGAGATTTCTCTGTTGAGTTCGTTAGAACAGGGGACGCTGGCCAAAGCGCATAACAAATTGGCGAGGGGGAAATAACTATGGTGGGGATTGTGTCCTACGGCTCGTATATACCTCGGTATCGCATTAAGATTGCGGATATTGCGGCTGCCTGGAAAAAGGACGTTGATGAAGTGTCGCGGTCTCTGGGGCTTACGGACAAGTCGGTGCCCGGATTTGACGAGGACGCGGCAACGATCGCAATTGAAGCGGCTACATCGTGTCTTTCCGGCTTTGAAGGGAATCGGGACGACGTCGACGTCTTGTTTGTCGGCAGCGAGTCCCATCCGTACGCGGTCAATCCGACGTCCACCATCGTCGGGGAACTTCTGGGGATCGGGAATTCGTATTTGGCTGTGGATATGGAGTTTGCGTGCAAGGCGGGAACCGCGGCGATGCAGGCAATCGCAGGGCTCGTTGCCGCAGGGCACGCAAAGAACGGGCTTGCCATCGGCACGGATACGGCGCAG
>CAZHOQ010000049.1:5056-9811 GCA_964533995.1 uncultured Gammaproteobacteria bacterium | reverse complement strand
GCATAGTGCAAGGAGTGGCACTGCCAGTAATGCCGGCCGTTCCGTGCGGCGGCGGACGCGGGAAACATAGAGCGTGCCGATAATAATCCACAGGAGCATCCAATAGGAATATGTATGCAGGTTTCCCTCGAACACACTGTAAAGAAGTGTCAGGGTAACACTTACCGACAGGGGACTTATAAAACGCGCAAGCATTACCACGTTAAGAAACAATAGAGAGGCTGTTATAACGCCCAAAACTCCCGTATCCGAGAGTATTTGCAGCGGGTAAGAATGCGGGTAGCTCGAGAATCTGCCCGGGGCCGTCTGATAGGCGCGCGAGACCAATTCGAATGTCCCCGGGCCGTTTCCCAGGAGGGGAGAGACCCGGACGGATTCGAGTGTCTGACGGACGTACTCCGCTCGAAGCCCGTCGTCACTGTTTTTTAGGACGTACTGCAGCGGGGGATAGGCGTGCAAAAGCGCCTGTTTCTGATCAAACGGAAGAAGGGAGAGCCAGAACATGAGGGATAGGACACAGAGGAGTAAAAAGCCGGATGCAATCTGGAGCGCCGATTTCGACATCCGGAACGTATAAATGGTAAGGATGATCCATGCACCCCGGGCGGCGCTGACGAGTAACCCCGCCACAAACAGAAGCGCGTCCAAGTACACGACCTTTCTGCCGGGATAAAAAACAAGCGGCAGCAGAAAAACCAGAAGATAGGCAAGGGGATAGTGCCCGTTGAGTGCAGTGAGGCTGTTGTACGGGGGCAGCGGAATAAATTGAATACCAATGCTACCCAATGATAGGAGGATTGCGAATCTGCCGAGCATCGTAAGCGACCGTTCCGATTTCGCCTCCGCATGCGTTCCGCCGGTTCCCGCAAGAAGACATGCCGTAAAGCCGGTTAGGAGCCGGACCATGGAAAATACGGACAGCGCCGGACTTCGTGACACGAGCGAACTTACAGCAGCGACGATTATGTACGCGAAAAACGAAATGATGAGCCGACGTGGCACCGCAGTATGAAACGCCCGTTTTCGAAGCGTATGAATGCCAAGAAGAATAAGTCCGGTTGACCAGAATACCTCCTCAAGGCCGGACAGGTTCCGCGGCAACAGGAGCGATACCGTAAAAAGGATAAGAAGCGCATTCATAGACCCTTATAAAATCTTGGTCGTAGTGTACCAATTCCCTTGAGTTTCCCAAAGTCCTTTGCCATACTGGTAGCAGGCCTTTATCTTTCATGAAACGTTTGCACCAGCGGTTTTCTTTGCGGCGGATGCTGTCCCGAAAGGATGGCTGGACGCTTGCGGAGCTTCTCATCGTCGTCGTCATTATTGCGATACTTGCGGTCATATTCCTTATGGTCAACTGGAAGCGGAATGTGTTCCGTGCGCAGGATGCCCGGAGGAAGGCTGACTTAAACAATATCCGCCGTGCGTTCGAGGAATACTATAACGACAACGGTTGTTATCCCTCCCTGACGATCCTGGAAAGCTGCGGCAGCACCGACCTTGCGCCGTATATCAAGACCGTTCCGTGCGATCCGACGACAAAGGATCCCTATAAGTACGAACCGGATTCGGTGTCGAACCTGTGTTCCGGCAACCGCGTATGCGCGAAGTTACAGGATTGGGCGGATCCCGACATTACGTCGCTCGGGTGCCATCCGGAAGAAGGGTGCGGATGGGGCGCGTTCTGGAACTATTGTTTGGCAACCGGGACAACCGTAATAGCGCCCGGATTCGTGCCCGGCGGAACCGTAACACCCACACCCACGCCGTCTCCGATACTTGCCGAGCCGTTTGCCTGCAGGAATCCCGGCGTCTGCAATGACGTAGGAGACCCGGATGCCCGCGGGTGTCCAGCAAAATGGTCGGACCCCAACTGCCAAGGCATGTGTCCTGGGAATCCGGGACTGTGGTGTCCGTAGAAAAACTCGAGACAAAACCTTCGGTTTTTTCTCGACGCGGCGCGGGCGAAGCCCGCAGAAAACTGCCGCTGCTCTTTTTTTGGAATACCACATACGCTGTAAATATCTGTTTGACATTTTGGTAGCAGTAACTAGCATGAATAGTAGGATGAATATTTTCCGGCGAATGCTCAGACGTGACTCGGGCTTCACACTCATGGAACTCATGATCGTCATGGTGATTATGGCGATCCTGGTAGCAATCGCCATGGGTAGTTATGCCTCGAGTTCCAAACGCGGCCGCGATAACCGGAGGAAAAGCGACCTTAGGAGTCTGGCAACAGCCCTGGAGGCCTATTACAACGATAAAGGTAATTATCCGTCAAGCAATGCGGGTGTCATGGTCGGATGCGGCGTACTTGATTCGCAGCCATGCGCATGGGGCGGTGAGTTTAAGGACGCCAACGGAACACTCTACATGGTTCTTATTCCGTCCGACCCCACAGATGCCTATGAGTACTACTACACGTCAAACGGTCAGAAGTATATGATATATGCGAAGTTAGAAAATACGCGGGACGCGGGAGACGGCGTTAAGCAGACCGGGTATAACGATCCGTTCAGCGCCGCACCGACCGATTGTTCATCGGGTACGCCGGTTGTCTGTACGTATGGCATCGCGAGTCAGAATGCTACGCCCGAGGATGCGACGCCTTAATTTATAATAAATAGCATTATTTTATCTTAATATATAGTATGACTAATAAAAATATATTACGAAATAGTAAATCAGCTTTCAGTCTTGTGGAACTGTTGGTTGTCATCGCGGTACTCGCAACCGTCATCGGACTTGCATTACCGAACTTTTTAGGAGCCCGTAGCCGCGCGCGTGACGCCCGGAGGAAGGGTGAGTTAAACCAGATGAAGACGGCGCTTCAGCTGTACTACAACGACTACAAGGCCTATCCGGCAGGCAGTCCGCCGACGAATACCGCTATATTAGGATGTGGTGCCGATGGGGACCTGTCTTGTCCGAGATCTTCATGCAGTATCGATTTCGGAGCCGGCGGCTCCACGGACTGCGACACGGCCAATATGTCGGTCTATATGACGCAGTTTCCCGGAGAATACGGCACCAGCATCTTCTATTATCAGGTAAATAGCGGGGCTGACTTCTGTCTCAAAACGACGCTTGAGAACGTGTCTGACAGCGATATCGCCTTATCCCAGTCGCGGTGCAGCTCCAAATGCAGCGCACTATCCGGAGCGGATTACGCGGTGTGTTCGGAGTGAGCCTCGGGACGGAAACTCGCGTCTTCTTCCCGATATAGTGGCAGGCACAAGCCTGCGGAACACTACTGCTGCCCTTCTTTCCTTTGAACAATACGCATAACGGCACTGCGCACATTCCCTTTAATAGATGACTATCATAACGATCTATGGTATTGCCCGCAGGAGGACAGATAAGCCACCACAGAACTTCCTGAGTTGTTGACGGAGGTGATCCCGGTGGATCTTGGTTATCGGCAGGCTTGGGTCACGGAAGACGTCGACACGCTTGTCGAGCAGTTTGCAACGGCCGGATCACGGCAGGTGGCATTGGTGACGGTGTAGTACGTGTCGGCAACACCGCAAGCCGGTGTAGATGTCAGGAAACCGTTTGCCGAGTTTATATAGCTTCCGTATCCCGATCCGTTCGTGCAGGCACTACAGGAATAATCAGCAGTCGTATACTGTTTTGTTTGCGTACCGTCACAGTTCCAGTCGTAGGAAAGGCCGGTTGCCGTGTTGGTGAATGTCGTGGTGTAGTAGGTCGTCTGACCGGGCTTGGCATTCGCGTTCCCGTCACCGCAGTCGACCGTTGCTGCCGTCAGCGTGCTTTTCCTCCGGTATCCGGCTTGTGCAGTGGTGACACAGGTGTTCGGTGTGGGTGAGTAGCCGTCGCTATCCGCATCCGCAACGTAGCACTTCGGTCCTGTTCCGACCCGGACGAAGTTGCCCGACACGATGAGCGTGCCGCCGGTCATGTTGAGTGACCCGACTCCGAGGTACGTCAGATTGTTGGCATCCGTTCCCGCATTGACGGTTACGGTTACGCCGGCCGGTATGGTAAGCGCAAATCCGTTCGTTGCACTGTCCCCACCGGAGTCGTAATCGTACATTTCATAGGATGCGGAGTTTATGCCGCAGGTCGTTGCGGTTGCCCCTGCCGAATTAAACGTCCAGTTACAGGCGGCGGAAACCTCCCGACTTGCGACGTGGAATACTCCGAGGAGCAGGATAAAAGCGATGATTGAAGTAAATCGTTTCATTTGCGTTCCCTGATGGTAATCGGCATGGTCGTCGTGCCGTTACTGCCCGTCGCGACGACGGTGACGATATAGTTGTACAGATAGCTTTCCGGAACAGTCCATTCACCGGTCCAGGAACCATTTTGTGAAGCACCGTTTGCCAGGGTCAGCGGGACTTTCGTGGTTTTCGTGTCGGTCCGGACTTGCAGGTATGCATCCGTGATGGGTGACTCATTGGCAAGTGCCACAGTAAAGATCTGCTTTGCGCCTACTTTCGGATCCACCGGATCCAGTGTTACGGTCGAAATGGTCGGTTTTCCCTCCATGCCGCCGCTTAACGTGTAGGTATCTTTCCCATGGAAAAGCTTGGTGGGCGTCGGAGTCGGGGTAGGTTCCGGTGTCGGTTCGCCTGGCGCTAGCTGTGCCGGGGATTCCTGAGGGACTGCGGATTGTTTCTGCATCCACATCCATACGCCGGCGGTTATCCCCACGATTGCAAGAATCGCAACAACCGCTGCGGTAAGTTCGCCCGAGTTGGCTTGTTTGGACGATGATTTCATGGCAGG
>CAZHOQ010000049.1:0-5046 GCA_964533995.1 uncultured Gammaproteobacteria bacterium | reverse complement strand
AAAGTAAGTGAATAATCACACAATGTCAAGAGGACAGAACTAGCACATACTATATCATCAGTTAATATCCAGGAATTCCAGGTTGACGCCGTTTAGGTTCCAGACATTATCCCCGCCCCCCGTCGTGAAGGAGTAGGGGGTACCCTGGGTGCCGGACCAGGTAGTGCTGTCTCCCGGATCAATCGCATAGCTTCTCCAATAATATATGGTAAGGGGTGCAAGTTGCGATTGAACCGTAAACGATCCCTGCGTTCCGGACGTATAGGCGGAGTTGGTTTCCGCATTCTGGCCGCTCCAGCCGTTTTGCGTTGCCGTCTGGTCGAACGTCTGGCAGTTTTGGGACATTGCAAGATCGGTGCAGAGCTGGATTTTATAACGGACGTAACTCCCGTCGGTATCGGTTGCCGTCGTAAGGAAGGTCGGCTTCTGCGAAATCCCGGTTGCGGTATCAGTCGGTGAATCCAGTGTCGGAACTTCCGGAGGTATGCCGACATGCCAAACGATGTAGCGGTAGGTATCCCCGGAATAATTCGTCGCCCGGTAATTTCCGCCGAGGCTGAATCCGTTCGTCAGCAAGGCAGTCATATACCCTGCAGCCGGGGCGGAGTTATCAAACCAAAGGGTCGAATCGCCGGCAAGAGTAGCCGGGCGGAATCCTCCGATATATGCGCCCGTATTTTTTACCCATGCAAGATCCGGCCGGACGCCCGGCTCGGTGATGTCATGCGGGTTTCCCGTGCCGGTATAGCTGCCCACTTTCAGGTTGCTCCCGCCCTTAAACGCAAAAAAGTAAAAATAGCCTGCTGCTCCGTTAATGCGGGCTACGGTACCGATTTCGAAGCCGTCGCTGTTTATTGCCTGGATGTGGTCGGCGGATTCCGCGTATGGCCCGAGGAAGTCGGTCAGATCACCGGGCATCGCGGAAGTCCGTATGCTTAGCGAATATCCGCCTGCGCGTTGGACTCCGATTACGTCCGCCTGGAACGGAAGCCTCAGTATATCCCGGTTATCGAGGCCGTTGCCCATGTAATGCCCGATGTAGAAATCGGTTGCTCCCGTGCCGGTTTCCGGATTGAAGGCGTTGCCGAATGCCTGGTAGTGGTAGGTTGTGGATGCGCCGTTGACCTTGGCATCGGCGCCCACCGTAAATCCGTTTGCATCCATTGAGGTAATGCCGCCGGCGAAGTAGGTTGTCGGCGAGGACATATACATGGTGACATCGCCTTTCATCAGTTTCGTCCGGTAGACCGCGTGCACGGCATTTGTCTGGTCGCGGATCATGACAAGATCCGGCGCAAATCCTATCCCGGTTATGGATTGTGCGGTGCCGTTACCCGTGTAGGTGCCCGTTTTTATGGTATACGTGCCGGATGGGGCGTGCGCGATGGCGCCGTTGAAAGCGAACCAATACATGGTCTGACCGCTTTCGTTCCCTGCGGCATTTGTGCCGACGGTAAATCCGTTGGCATCGAGCGATTTGACAACGCCGGTAAGGTTGCCGGTATCCCCGGCGCCCGTGCTGTAGTCACCACTGGATTCGGTGATGTTGTAATAGGAGATTGCGGGAGTCGTCGCATTGGCATTCTTCACCCAAGCAACGTCAGGCTGGAATCCCACGGTGATCGCTTTGTTATCAAGCCCGTCGCCCGTAAACGAGCCGACGGAAAACGCATCGGCGACGTTTTTGAATGCGAAAAACCAGTAGGTGTTTGCGCTGGTGTTTACCGTCGAAGAATTGCCCGTTACGAATCCGTTGTACACAAACGATGCGATCCCGTCGCCGTCGGTCATCGGCGCATAGCTGTCGAAATAATTCATCTCGTTTACCGGCATGCTGCTCGTCCGGAAGACGCCGGTCGTGGCGCCGGAACGTTTTATACCGACAAGATCAGGCTGGAATCCCGTTACTTGCCGGGTCGTCGGATTGACGCCGTTGCCGGTATACGACCCCACGCAGAACGTGCCCATGTTTGAACAATCCGACCCGGAAAACGCGATCCACGTGTAGCGCACATTGAGTCCGTTGACGTCGGCATCGGTGCCAAGCGTAAAGCCGTCACTGTCAAGCGACTGGATCGCGTCGCTTGCGGTATCGGCGTCGGAATCAGCTAACACGGCCGATACTTCGCCGGACATCGCCGATGATTTCCAGTTGATGCCGTCAGAGCCGTTGGTCGTATCATCCTTGATGAAGACGAGGTCGGGCTGGAATCCCAGGCCCGTAATTGCGTGGTTATCCGCGCCGTCGCCGACATAATATCCGGTCTGCATCTGGAACGAATTTCCGGCAAGAAGCGTGAACGAGTATGGCGTGCCCTGGGTTGACGACCAGGTGTTCGATCCCGATTGATCAATCGCGTAGCTACGCCAGTAGTACGTCGTACCGGTCGAGAGGTGGTTTTGGATGGTAAACGACGCCTGGACACCGCTTGCATAGGAAGTACTGTTCCAACCGGTCGTTGAAACCGTCTGGTCGAACGTCTGGCAGTTTTGGGTCATGGCAAGATTGGTACAGAGCTCTATTTTATATTTCAACGAATCGCTTTCCGCGTCAGAAGAGGTAGTGAGCAGGGATGGCGTGAGCCCTACGTTCGTTGCACCGCTAGCGGGGGAGTCGAGGGTCGGCGTCCCCGGCGGCGTATTCGATTCGTAGTCGAGGGTTGCCGAGGTAAGTTGCGGGGACACCGATTCGTCGAAGCTCGTGAGGATCGTCCGGTACTGGAAGTAGCGGTACCCAAGCGAGCTAGTGATCGTACTTCCTGCCGGATTTGTCAGGTAGTCACCGGCGGATTTTACATCATCAAGCCATACGGTATGTCCTTCATTGCCGTCCGTGATGCGGAGGGTAAGTTTGGATGTCGCATTAAGCTGGCTATCCAATGGTTCCGTAATGTCCCAGGATTCGCGCTGCCACTTAAACACGTCCGCGCTTGCGGTAAACCCGGATGCGGGGAACGAATAACCGGCATCCCATCCGTCAACGGTGACATAGCCGTTGGTTTCGTCGACTGACGTAACGTCTCCCTGTGCGATATATTCGGTTCCGCCATAGTTTTCGCGGACAATGATCTTGTCGCCTTCGAAGAGTTTTTCCGCTTTCTTTTGCAAACCGAATGCGGTCGCGTTGATGGTGAAGGACAGGTCATTTTGGTCGGCAATGAGATTACCCGCATCGAGCGAGGCTGCAAAGTCGATCGTCACGGGGTGCGTGCGCGTTTCGTATTCGGCCGCCTGACGTATCTCGTCGGCAGTGCGTACTGTGTTGGATATGGAAACTTCGTCGATGAATCCCTGGAAATTATACTGCGTTGACGGCGAGTACCAGCTTCCGATATCGACCGTGTCCGTGGAATCATCCGTGTAGCTGAACGCCGCCGAACCGCATAGTTGGCCGTTGGCATACCCGTAGATGGTCGTTCCGTTGAATACATAGGCGACGTGCTGCCAGTTACCCGTTACTATCGTGCCCGCAGGACAGATATCCACCCATGCGGCGCCCGTATACGCGGATATCCGGCCATTGGCCATGGTTACCGTCATGTAGGAATAGGGGCTATTCCTGCTCGTGTTTTTTGAGACGAACGAACCGTAGTCGACAAGCACCACGGGTTTGATCCATCCGGCGATGGTGAAGGGACCGTTATTGCCGAAGTCAAGGCTTGCGGGGGAGCCAAGCGTCAGTCCGCCACCGCCGCCGAACCGCCGTGATTTGCCGATTTTCCCTATCCCGTACAACGGACTACCGACGACGACGCTCGCGTTATTGTTGTTTCCCGATGCGTCGCGGTGGAAGGAACCGCTGCCGCTTTCCTCATCAAGATGGAGGAGGACTTTGGTATTGTCATCGGGAAGGTAGTTGGCAAATGCCGATTCGCCTACCGTAGCCGTAAGGTACGAGCCGGGCCGGTCCGCGGCAACGGAGAAGGCTAACATGTTTTTCCCGGAGAGATCCGTCGCAGAAAGCGTCGTCGTGACGGCGGTATCCCGCCCGCGCCTATACCGTTCTGCGATATCTTCCTGACTTCGCGCTTTGTCCGAAATGCGTACCTCGTCGATTTTCCCGGTGAACCAGTAGGCGGTTCCTGATCCGTACGCGCCGATGATGGCCGTCCCGTTGGGATTGGTTGCGAGGGTTTGGGAATAGGATTTAGTTGCCGCAAGGACTCCGTTGACGTATACGTTCTTGGTAAAGCCGTCATAAGTGCATGCAACGTGATTCCACTGGCTATTTTTGAAGTATGTGCTTGTCGTAAACGTCAGATCATCCTGTGCCGCCGCCGTATTGAACGTGCGGAAATAGAACGTATCCGATCCGTTAAAGAAGCAGGAGTATTGCGTGTTGACGGAGCCGTTTGTCGTTTTTTCGAAGAGAAATCCGCTTTGGTTGAAATTTGCCGAATACACCCACGCCTCGATGGTAAACGTTTGCAAATCAAGGGAGGGGGAAGCGGGGATCAGGATATAATCACTGCTTCCGTTAAACGATCGGGCTTTGCCCGATATGCCGGTCGTTGCGGTCGGACCGTAGGGAGTTGCGTGATTGATCGTCGTATTCGGCGTGATAACAACCCGTCCGTTCACGCCATTCGTATATCCCCGGGATATGCCCCCGCCGCCTTCGCCGGCACCGCCGTTATCCGGGTCTTCCGCATTTGCCTGTACCCGGTTGATCGCCGCGACGGTCGTCGCATTGGAAACGCCCGTGCCGCCGATATAGCCCGATCCGCCCCCGCCGCCGGCCATGGAATTGTTGGCAGTGTACGCGCCTCCGCCGCCACCATACCATCCGCCGCCACCGGATCCGCCATAGGAATACGGCGTGTTTGGTCGGCCGCCCTGATATTGGCTTCCCGCGGTGGCGCCGTAATTGGTGCCGGTTGCCGCTGCGCCTCCGGCAGCTTGTGTTCCTCCTCCCGCGAATGTTTGACCGGAGTTATCATATCTGCCGAGATGTCCGCTTAATCCGCCCCCGCCCCCGCCTTCCATACCGTATGCTACCGTAAGAGATGCGCCGCCCCCGCCCCCGCCGCCCGCAGTCAGAAGATC